>NZ_SGUB01000032.1:0-34302 GCF_005435235.1 Halorubrum sp. GN12_10-3_MGM | reverse complement strand
GGTCGGGACGCGGGGCGCCGTCGAGGGGTGGGGCTCGGGGCACGCCCGCGACTCGCAGGACACGCTGGAGTTCAGCGCCCTGCGCGACATCGCGCCGGAGATCGAGACGTTCGCGCTCGACGATGTCGCCGCGGCGTACGACCGGATGGCCGACAACGAGGCGCGGTTCCGAGTCGTCTTGGAGCCGTAGGCGACGGGCGCGATCGCTTCCCGGCCTCGCGACGGGTTTGCCCACCCGTCTCGCCCCCGTCGCTCGCGGCGTCGTCGTCCCGGAGTCGTTGTTTTTATCATACAGTTGCCGATCGTATAAGACGGCGATGTCAGCAGACAAGCCCTCCACGGCCCTCACGTCGCGACAGCAGGTGGCTGTCGTCGTGCTGGCCGCGGCTCTGGTCGGCGCCGTGCTCGCTCCGAGCGTGTACGCGGCGACAAACGAACCGAGTGATACCGTCGCCGTCGTCGAGATAGAGGGGCCCGTCAACACGGCCCTCGCCGACGACGTTGAGAGCGAACTAGCGGACATCCGCGCCAACGAGTCCGTCGGCGCGGTCGTCCTCAAGCTGGACACGCCCGGCGGCGCGCCCGTCGCCTCCGAGCGGATGTACAAGGCGGTCCAGCGGACGAGCGATGACATGACCGTCATCGCGAGCGTCCAGTCGATCAGCGCCTCGGGCGGCTACTACGCGATGGCGCCCGCGGACGAGATCTACGTGCTCCCGACCTCGACGGTCGGCAGCATCGGCCTGAACGCTCCCGCGCCCCGAGCGTCGTCGACCGCGCTCGGACCGAGCGGCCCCGACAAGGCCGGAAGCAACCCGACGCAGGCGTGGGCCGAACAACAGACGCTCGCGGACACGTTCATCAACGCGATGATGGCCGAGCGTAGCGACGAGTTCGAGATGCCCCGCGAGGAGGTCGCGAAGGCCGACACCTACCTCGGTACCGAGGCCGTTCAGAACGGCTTCGCCGATGAGATCGGCTCGCTCAACGAGGCGATTCACGCGGCTGCGACCGAGGAGGAACTCGGCGAGTACACGGTCGACACCCGCGAGACCGGACAGGAGTTCGGCATCCCCTTCCTCGTCCGGACCGACACCGGGATCGTCGCGATCCACGCGAACGACCCCGGGTACGCCGACGTGAAGCCGATGCCCTCGACGTACGTGTACACGCCCGCCGTCCCGCACGTCGACACGATCGAGCGGTTCTCCGAGACCGACGTGCGGACCGGCGGCGCGGCTTCGACCGAGCGCGGGACGCCGGGGAACGAGACGGCGCGGCTCAGCGGAGGTGTTGGCGCGTGACCCGCGTCGCCCCCCTCGCGGCCGCGTTCGTCGTGACCCTCGCGGCGGTCACCGGCGGCGCCGCGGTCGCCGGCTACGTGACCGCCGACGGCGCCGCGCCCGCCCCGGCGATCCAGAACGACCACTACCAGAACCCAGACCTGATCGCGAACGACACGCCCGGGCAGGCGACGGTCGAGATGGACGCCTCGGCCGGCTCCCAGACCGTCCTCGTCGACCCCGGCGTCGAACCGGCCACCGCCCGTCCGGTGCTCCCCTTCAGCCTCATCGGGCTCGGCGGCGGCGGCGTCGCCGACCGGGACATCCGGCCGCTCGCGAATGCGCTCATCGAGAACGGTCACGAGGTGGGCGTGTACGTCCCCGATCCGGACCAGCAGCGACGGCCCGCGCGGCCCGGCGCCGAGGAGACGACCCAGCTCGGCGAGCGGCTCGCCGAGGCCGACGCGTTCGTGACGTTCCGGACCGACTACGAGCCGGACGAGCTCGACGCGATCGAGTCGTTCGTCGAGTCCGGCGGTCACGTCGTGCTCGCCACCGAGCCCGACGCGGCGTACTCGCAGCCGGGCGCGGCGTCTCTCGACGCGACGCTCGACGTCACGACCGAGAGTGGGTACGTGTACAACATGGAAGAGAACGACCTGAACTACCAGCGCGTGTACGCCGAGGCGACCGGCGACGCGTCGCTGACCGAGGGCGTCGACCGCGCGGTGTTCCCGTCGGCGACGCCCGTCGGGACGCCGGCCGGCGGCGCCGACGTGCTGCGCCCGATCGAGGGCAGCGAGCTCTCGACGACGCGCGCGCCCACGGACGCGCCGCTGTTAGTCCGCAACGACGAGGTCGTCATGATCGGCGACAGCGACTTCCTGTCGCCGGACAACGCCAGGCGCGCCGACAACGACGCGCTGATCGGTAACCTCGCGGACTTCCTCGTGACGAACGACCGGACGCCGCCCGGCGACGGCGGATCCACGGGCCCGACGCAGCCGGGGCCCGGCCAGCCGCCGACGAACGGCACCGCTGGCTGATCGGTCGGTCGGTCCGCGCCCGAGCGACTTCCGTCACCCTCTCATTTTTGCCGCCCGCGCCGGAAGCGAACTGTATGCGAGCAGCCGTCTTCAACGGTCCCGGCGACATCGGCGTGGAAGAGCGACCCCGGCCCGAGATCGAGGCGCCGACGGACGCGATCGTCCGCGTGACCCACACCGCGGTCTGCGGCTCCGACCTCTGGTTCTACCGCGGCGACAGCGAGCGCGACCCCGGCTCCCCAGTCGGCCACGAGCCGATGGGGATCGTCGAGGCGGTCGGAGAGGCCGTCACCTCGGTCGAGCCCGGCGACCGGGTGCTCGCGCCGTTCGCGATCTCCTGCGGCGAGTGCGAGTTCTGCCGGAAGGGGCTCCACACCTCCTGCGAGAACGGCGACTCCTGGGGCGGCGACAACGGCGGCGGACAGGGCGAGTACGTCCGGTCGACCCACGCCGACGGGACGCTCGTGCGCGTGCCCGACCGCTACGCCGACGACGAGGACACGCTCCGCTCGCTGCTCCCGCTCACCGACGTGATGGGCACCGGCCACCACGCTGCGGTCAGCGCGGGCGTCGAGGCGGGGTCGACCGTGGCCGTCATCGGCGACGGCGCGGTCGGGCTCTGCGGCGTCCTCGCGGCGCGTCGGCTCGGCGCGGAGCGCATCGTCGCCGTCGGCCACCACGAGGACCGGCTCGAACTCGCCGAGGAGTTCGGCGCTACCGAGACCGTCTCCGAGCGCGGTGAGGCCGCGGTCGAGCGGATCCGAGAGCTCACCTACGGCGGGCCGAACCACGTGATGGAGTGCGTCGGCGCCGCGAGCGCGATGAACACCGCGATCGACGCCGTCCGTCCCGGCGGCACGATCGGGTACGTCGGCGTCCCCTACGGCGTCGAGGAGGAGGGGCTCGACGTGTTCGGGATGTTCGGACAGAACGTCACGCTCGCGGGCGGAGTCGCCCCGGTCCGCGCATACGCCGAGGAGCTGATGGCCGACGTGCTACAGGGAACGCTCGACCCCGCGCCGATCTTCACCGAGACGGTCGACCTCGACGGCGTCGCCGAGGGGTACCGGCTGATGGACGAGCGCGAGGCGATCAAGGTGCTGGTCAAGCCGTAGCGGCCGCGGCTCGGCGGCCGTTAACTCGTTTTCGACCCGGCGAAAATACCCCGCGTAAGGTAGCTTTATTTTCATGGACGAGCGTGATAGATTCGACACAGATGACGGACGTTACCCTTCGCCGGACGCAGCTCGCGACCCCGGCGAGCGACGAGAAGATGATGCACTCAGCCGCCGACAGCGACGCCGACGAGGTGTTCCTCGACCTCGAGGACTCCGTGGCCCCCAACGCCAAGCCGGACGCCCGCGAGCCCCTCATCGAGGCGGCCCGCGAGGAGGACTGGAGCGACAAGGTCCTCAGCTTCCGGATGAACGGGATCGACACGGAGTGGTGGTACGACGACGTGATCACCGTCGTCGGCGCCGCGGGCGAGTCCATCGACGACATCATCATCCCCAAGGTGAAGTCCGCCAGCGACATTCACACCGTCGAGAACCTGCTCCGGCAGGTCGAGGTGAACAACGGGCTGGAGGTCGGCGCCATCGGCCTCGAGCCCCAGATCGAGGACGGCGAGGGGATCCACAACGTCCACGATATCGCGCACGCCTCCGACCGGCTCTCCTCGATCATCTTTGGGCCGGGAGACTACTCCGCGGCGATGGGCACGCCCGGGCTCGACATCGGCCAGTTCCCAGAGTACCCCGGCCACTACTGGCACCACGCGCTCTCCGAGTGTAACTCGGCGGCGAAGTCGGCCGGCCTGCCGTGTCTCGACGGCCCGTACGCCGACATCGAGGACGCCGACGGGTTCCGGCAGTCCGCCGAGCGCGCCAACATGATCGGCTGCGACGGCAAGTGGGCGATCCACCCATCGCAGATCGAGATCGGCAACGACGTGTTCGCGCCCGACCCGGAGACCGCAGAGCGCGCCAAGCGCATCGTCGACGCCTACGCCGAGGCGATGGAGGAGGGCAAAGGCGCCGTGAGCGTCGACGGCCAGATGGTCGACGAGGCGACCAACAAGATGGCCCAAGACATCGTCGAGACGGCCGAGGCCGCCGGGATCCTGTAAGGAGTCGCGCGCCGCACTCCCTGTTCTGGCGTCCGCTTTTTTTGCGATTCGGAGCCACGCTAATGGTATGGGTGACGGCAGGTGGGGAGCGCTCGTTCACCACGTCGTCGCGGTGCCGACGTTCGTCGCGGCGTTCTGGCTCTTTCGGCTCTCCTCGCTCCCGGGACTCCCCGTGACGGTCGCCGGGCTCGAGTACGTGGCGCTCCGCGCCACGGGACGGAGGCGAACGGGCGAGGGGGCTGGCTGCTGGTGTGGGTGGGCTACGCGGTGCCGTTCGGCCACGCCCTCGGAACGGAGGACGCGGGGCGGTTCGGCCGCCTCTTCGTTCTCGCGCTGATCACGGTGCTGGTCTGGGCGGTCGTCGAGGACCGTCCGCGTTCTTCGACGACGTCGACGTGGACGTGTGGCCCGGCGATGACGACGACGGGTGGTGACCGCCGAAGTACGCGCGTCGTCCGGTCCGGACGCACCGCCGCCTTCGGTGCCCGACCGCTCACAGAGGCTCGATCAGCTCGACGACGTGGCCGTCCGGGTCCTTCACGAAGGCGGTCCGGGCCCCCGCTTCCGGCTGGTCGCCCGGCTCCTTCACGACGCCGTGGTGGTCGATCGTCTCGAACGCGGCGTCCACGTCGTCGACGCCGACGGCGACGTGGTCGTAGCGGTCGCCGTCCGCGCTCGGCGCCGCGCCGTCCGTGTCAGACAGCTGGAACTCGACGCCGCCGTCGCCGGCGACGTACACGTTGCGCGTGTCGCCGTCGGCGGTCGTGAACTCCCAAGCGCGTTCGAACCCGAGCTGCTCGACGTACCAGTCCGCGGCGCGGTCGGCGTCCGCCACGTTGAGACACGTGTGGAGAATCTCCATGCGTCGTGCTGTCGCGGCGACGGCATAAATCCCGACGGCAAGCCGGAGGACGCCTCGGGTAGACACAGCGAAGGGACGCCTCGGACGGACGCAGCGAGGCAACACGCGACGAGAGCGACTGCGCCCCGGAGCGACGACACGGGGCCGACGTCGGACCCCGCTCCCCGCCGAAACTATCATGAACAAAGGTTTTATTCTCTGTTCTCCCCCGGTCGTTAGCATGGCAAGCGAGCCCACGAGGGACGGTGACACACCTGCCCCGGACACGTCGGCGGCCGCGCTCGGCCACGATCGGCCGGACGTGCCCGCGTATCGGGCGCTCGCGGCGGACCTCCGCGAGCGCGTGACGGGCGAGGTCCAGTTCGACGAGTACGCGCAGGTGCTGTACGCCACGGACGGGAGCGTCTATCAGGCCCGGCCCGCCGGCGTCGTCGTCCCCCGCTCGATCGACGACGTGCGGGCGGCGATGGCGGTCGCGGCCGACCACGGCGTCCCCGTCATCCCGCGGGGGGCCGGCTCCTCGCTGGCCGGGCAGAGCGTCGGTCCGGGCTGTGTCGTCCTCGACTTCTCGACGCACATGGACGGGATCGTCGAGGTGCGCCCGGACGACCGGAGGGCGGTGGTCCAGCCCGGGGTCGTTCAGGACCGACTCGACGACCGGCTGGCGGAGGACGGGCTGAAGTTCGCGCCGGATCCGGCCTCCTCGGCGCGGGCGACGGTCGTCGGCGGCATCGGCAACAACTCCACCGGCGCGCACTCGGTCCGGTACGGGATCACCGACGCGTACACGGAGGAGCTGACAGTCGTGCTCGCCGACGGGTCGCTGATCGAGACCCGCGAGGTTGTCCTCGACTCGCCGGAGTACGAGGCGATCGTCGAACGGGACGACCGGGAGGCGGCGCTGTACGAGACGACCCGCGCGCTCATCGAGGCGAACGAGGCCGCGATCGACGAGAAGTACCCGAACCTCAAGCGCTCCGTCTCCGGGTACAACCTCCACAAGGTGATCTACGAGAACGACGACGGCGAGCGGGTGATCAACCTCTCGAAGCTGTTCGTCGGCGCGGAGGGGACGCTCGGGACGATCGTCGAGGCGGAGGTGTCGCTCGTCACGCGACCCGAGGAGACGGCGCTCGCGCTGTACGCCTTCGACTCGCTGGTCGACGCGATGAAGGCGGTCCCGGAGGCGCTGGAGTTCCCCGTGAGCGCGGTCGAGCTGATGGACGACGAGGTGTTCTCGCTGGCGGCCGGGTCACAGGAGTTCGCGCAGTACGCGGAGCCGATCCCGGAGCGCGCGGCCGCGGCGCTCATGCTGGAGTGGGACTCGGAGCTGGTCGACGACTTCGCGGACGGGATCGCCGACACGACGGCGCACTTCGTCGCCGAGGGCGACGCGTTCGACGTACTGGAGGCGTACGCCCCCGAGGCCCAAGAAGACCTCTGGAAGCTCCGGAAGGCCGCCATCCCGCTCCTGATGAGCATGCGGGGCGACCCGAAGCCGTACCCGTTCATCGAGGACGCCACGGTCCCGCCCGAAGAGCTCGCGGAGTACGTCGGGCAGTTCGAGTCGGTCCTCGCGGATCATGACACCTCGGCGGCGTACTTCGCCCACGCCGGGAGCGGGACGCTCCACATCCGGCCCATCCTCTCGCTGAAGGAGGAGGAAGGCGTCGAGAAGATGCACTCCATCTCCGAGGACGTCACCGACCTCGTCTTGGAACACCACGGCGCCTTCTCGGGCGAACACGGCGACGGGCTCGCGCGCACGGAGTTCAACCCGAAGATGTACGGCGAAGCGCTGTGGGCGGCGTTCCAGGAACTCAAGTCGACGTTCGACCCCGAGTGGCGGATGAATCCCGGGAAGGTCGTCTACGTCGACGGCGACACCGCGGCCGAGCGGGGCTATCCCGACACCGCCGCCGAGACGGACATGCGCGAGAACCTCCGGTACGGCCCCGCCTACGAGTCGATCGAGCCGCAGACCGAGCTGGACTTCTCCGACGAGGGCGGGCTCTCGCACCTCGTCGAGCTGTGTAACGGCTGCGGCACCTGCCGAGAGACCGACTCCGGCGTGATGTGTCCGACCTACCGCGCCTCCGAGGAGGAGGTCCAGTCGACCCGCGGCCGGGCGAACATGCTCCGGGCCGCGATCAGCGGGGAGCTCGACGACGACGAGATCCACTCCGACCGGTTCCAAGAGGAGGTGCTCGGGCTCTGCGTCGGCTGTAAGGGGTGTAAGAGCGACTGCCCCACGGGGGTCGACCTCGCGAAGCTCAAGGCCGAGGTGAAACACGACCACCACGAGCGGGAGGGGGCGGGCCTCCGCGAGCGCATCTTTCGCGACATCGACCGACTCTCCGCGCTCGGCAGCGCGCTCGCCCCGCTCTCGAACGCGGCCACGAAGCTCCCGGGCGCCCGCAAGGTGATGGACGCGGTCGCGGGGATCGCCCCGGACCGCGAGCTCCCGACGTTCCGCGCCGAGAGCTTCGAGGAGTGGTTCGACGCGCGCGGGGGCTCGACGGTCGACCCCGCCGACGCGACCGACACGGTCGCGCTGTTCCCCGACACCTACACCAACTACAGCTACCCGGCCGCCGGCAAGGCCGCCGTTTCGGTGCTGGAGGCGGCCGGCGTCCGCGTCGAGGTGCCGGACGACCTCGCGCCCTCGGGCCGCGCGGCGTTCTCGACGGGATTCCTCGACGCGGCCCGCGAGCGCGCCGAGGCCAACGTCGCGGCGCTCGCGCCCCGCGTCCGCGACGGGCAGTCGGTCGTCTTCGTCGAGCCCTCGGACGCGGTGATGTTTCAGGACGAGTACCTCGACCTGCTCGACGGCGACGAGGTCAGAGCGGTGTCGGCCGCCGCGTGCGGCGTCCTGGAGTACCTCGACGCCGGCCGCGTGGACGAGCGGCTGGCGTTCGACGCGCCCGCGGAGTCGCTCACCTACCACGGCCACTGTAACCAGAAGGCGACGAACAAGGACCACCACGCGGTCGGCGTGCTGCGGCGCGCCGGCTACGACGTGTACCCGCTCGACTCCTCCTGTTGCGGGATGGCGGGGTCGTTCGGTTACGAGTCCGAACACTACGACCTCTCGGCGGCGATCGGTCGGATCCTCTTCGATCAGGTCGACGAGAGCGACGGCGAGACGGTGACCGCCCCCGGGGCCTCCTGCCGGTCACAGCTCGGCGACCGCGACGCCGCGGCCGCGGCCCCGCCGCACCCCATCGAGAAGGTCGCCGAGGCGGTCGCCGGGCCCGCGCCCGACGCGGGCGCCGACGCGACGACTCCGTCCCCGGCCGACGACTGAGCCGGCGTTACGGTCGACGCCCCCGCCGATCGGCCCGGCGTCCGCGACCGTCAGTTCGGCGCCCGGGCCGATCTGTCCGTCCCGTCGACACCGCGCTTTGCGGGCTCTCACCCCGCTTAACCGACGTAACGCTTATGAGCGAACAGAGCTTGTCAATAGTTGCCATGTGCCACCATTACGACGAGGCGATGACCTGGGAGGAGGTCCGGGCACGCCACCGATCCGAGGAGGCGGACGAGGAACCCGACGCGATCCCCGACGCCGACGCGGTCGACGAGCCGGCGGGTGAGACGGAGGAGCCCGAGCCCCCGGCGGAGCCGCGCGCCCCGGCCGACGACTGACGCGGTCGGGCACGACCCCGCCTCGAACCCCGACAATCTTTTCGCGCGCCCGGAACGCCGAGCGGCGGCGCCGGCGTGCCTCGACCGCCGGCGCCAGCGTGCCCCGACCGCCGACGAAATCAAGCCGCTCGCGCCCGTCACGTCGGTATGGACCGCAACGCGGTGCGCCGCGCGTGGGACGAGGTCGCCGAGACGTACGCCGCCCGCCGCGACCCCGACGGCTCGGACGCGGCGCTGATCGACGACCTGCTCGACGCGCTGGCAAGTGACCCCGCGGTCGGCGACGGCGACCCGCTCGTCCTCGACGTCGGCTGCGGCGACGGCGCGCGCACGCTCGCGAACCTCCCGCCGGGCAGCGTCGGGATCGACATCTCTCGCCGGGGGCTCGACATCGCCCGAGAGACCGTCCCCGAGGCCCGGCTCGTCCACGGCGAGATGTCGGCGCTCCCGTTCGCGGCCGACCGCTTCGACGCGGTCACGGCGTACCACGCGGTGTTTCACGTCGAGCGGGAGCGCCACCCCGAGGTGTACGCGGAGTTCGCCCGCGTCCTCCGTCCCGGCGGGCGACTCCTCACGACGCTGCCGGGCGGCCGCTTCGAGACGGTCCGGCGCGGCTGGATGGGCGGCGAGATGTTCTTCTCCGCACCTGGCCGCGAGCGCACGCTCGACCAGCTCCGCGCCGCGGGGTTCACCGAGGTCGAGACGCCGACCGCGACCGACCCGCTCGGCAGCAGTACCGAGTTCGCGCTCGCGACGCTCGGCGAGACACCCGACAGGGAAGCAAACTCGTGACCGACGCCGACGAGGTCCCTCACGACGTGCGAGCGAGCCTCGAACAGCTGCTCGTCGCGGCGTCGACCGCGGCGGCCGAGGGCGACGAGCCGACTGCGCGGGCCGCCCTCGACACGGCCGAGACGGTAGCGACGAACAAGCTCCCGGCCGGCGAGCGTCGCGACCGCGTCCGGTGGGGCTGCGGGGCCGCGCTCGACGCCCTGCCGAACGGCGACCTCGCGGCCGCGTACGCGACGGCGACCGCTGAGGCCGTCACGGAGTAGGCGTCGCGTCGGCCGCGAAACCACCGACCATTTCACCAGCTCCGTTCCACGGCCGGGCACGGACCGGCGGGACGCGCGGTTCGTCCTCCTGAGTACCCTGCTCGCCGTCACGCTGCTAAACACGCTCGACGCCCCGACGGCGCGGTGGTTCCAACGGCGTCAGCCGCCCTGGCGGTCGCGACGCTGCTGTACGCCGGCTACGTCGTCTCGCGGCCCCTCCTCGCGTGGCTCCCCGCCCAGTAGCGCGGGCCGGCCCCCTCGCTTTTGCCCGTCGAGCGCGTTCTTTCGGGCATGCGCGTCGCCTCACTGCTGCCTTCCGCCACGGAGACGCTGTTCGCGCTCGGTGTCGAGCCGGTCGGCGTCTCTCACAGCTGCGACCACCCGCCCGCCGCCCGCGAGTTACCGACGCTGACGAGCACGGTCGTCGACCACGCGGACCGCTCGGCCGCCGACATCGACGAACAGATGCGCGCGGTCGACGGCGCGGTCTACGACCTCGACGAGGAGCGGCTCGCGGCCCTCGACCCCGACCTGCTGGTCACGCAGGCGACCTGCGACGTCTGCGCGGTCGACGCGAGCGAGGTCCGCGCGGCCGCCGAGCGGCTCGACCCCGCGCCAGACGTGCTCGCGTGCGACCCGCACTCCTTCGCCGACGCGCTCGACGACGTGGTGCGGATCGGCGAGGCGGTCGACGCGACCGACGCCGCGAGCGCGCTCCGGGGCGACCTCCGCGATCGCGTCGACGCGGTCCGCGAGCGCGCCGAGCGCGCGGTCGCCGACGAGGGCCGCCCCCGAGTCGCCGTCCTCGACTGGACCGACCCGCCGATCCGCGCGGGCCACTGGGTTCGCGACATGGTCGAACTCGCGGGCGGCGACCCGTCGTTCCAGCCGGACGGCCCCTCGGAGCCGGTGGCGTGGGACGACGTGCGCGAGGTCGACCCCGAGGCCCTCGTCATCGCGCCCTGCGGCTTCGACCGCGACCGGGCCGTCGACGCGGTCGGCGACCTCGCGGCGCGGCCCGGCTTCGACGACCTCGCAGCGGTCCGCCGCGACCGCGCTTACGCTGTCGACGGCAACGGGCTGTTCAACCGCCCGAGCCACCGGCTCGTCGACTCGCTGGAGGCGCTGTTCGCGTGTCTCCACCCCGAGCACGCCGCGACGCCGCCCGCTGCGCACGACCGGATCGCGCGCGTCGACGCGGCCGCGACGCCTTCGGTGCGCGCCGACGGCGGATAACGGCGACTGCGGTCCGGCGTTCTCGCCCCGCCACCGTTCTCAGGGACAGACGGGGACCGCTCGCTGAGCACGGAGCGGTGTCGTCAGCGGAGCGGAACGGCGAGCGCGTGCCGCCCTTCCGAACGGCGGTTTCGTCGAGACCATCGACTGCTTAGGACCTCTTTCTCCGGCTCGTTCCGACTGACCAACACATTTAATACTGAGGTGTAAAGTACGCTTTACTGTAAAGCGCGCTTTACGACGCCGCCGATTTACCGGAAACCACCAATGAACGACGCTCTCCGCTCTCGAACGCATCGACAGGGAACCACCGCCGTTGACGGGGGTGAGCGCTGATGGCCACCGCACTCCTCGCGAGTATCGCCGTGTTCGTGGCTGTACTCGCGGCCGGATTCGCCATCGAACGGCGGCTCGGCGACCACGCGACGCTGGAGGCGCTGCCCTGGTACCTCCAGCTGCTCGTGGGCGGCGTCGCCATCACCCCTCTCGTCCACTTCGAAGACCGGCTCGCCGTCGGGCCGATCGACGGCCTCGTGGTCGCGTTCGCCGTCTCGGCCGCGTGCTGGATCGCGCTGCCGGCCCTCCTCTCACAGCTGGTCGATCACGACGGGACCGTGGCGTCACAGGGGTGCTGACCGTGGACGTCGGCGCACACTACCGCCCCACTGACGGCGATCACGACCCCGGCGTCTATCGCGTCGTCGGGGCCACCGACGGCGCGACGCTCCTCCGGGTCGGCGACGCCGACGGTCGTCGGGTCCACACGGGAGCGGTGTGCCGCGTCACGGCGTCCGCTCTCCGGACCGAGTTCGAGCCCGCCGCGGACCCCGACGCGGGGCTGTCGCCGACCGGGGCCCTCCGAGACGCCGCACAGGGCCTGTACTGGAGCGTCCGGAGGTTGCTGCCGTGAGCGGCTCGTCCAGACAGGCCCGGATCCGCCGGTACCGCCGGCTGATGGCCGGTAGCGTCCTCGCCGGGACCCTCGGGTTTATCTCCGCCGAGTCTGTCGGGTACCCCGTCGTGGGAGTCGCGCTGTACTGGGCGGGGTTCGCCGGCTTTCTGGCGGTCTGGCAGGGGACCTCAGTCCCCCTGTTCGACGAGCGCGACCGCGCGCTCGAACGCCGGGCGATAGCCCTCGCTGCGACCGTCTTCACCTTGGGGATGATCCTGCTCTGGCCGACGATGGTGGTCCTCTCGGAGATCGACGTGTACACGCCGCCGCCGGCGTTCGACGGGGCGCTACTGGCGATCGCGGTCCAGTCGGGACTGTTCGCGCTCACCTACGGCTGGTTACGATACAGATGAAAAACAGCGTCAGGGAGCGCCGAGAGGAACGCGGTCTCAGCCAGGCCGACCTCGCGGACGCCGTCGACGTGTCCCGCCAGACGATCAACGCGATCGAGCGCGAGCGGTACGACCCCTCGCTCGAACTGGCGTTCAAACTCGCCGCACACTTCGACTGCCGGGTCGAGACGCTCTTCGACCCGACCCTCGATACGAACTGAGGCGACGCACGGTCGAGGGGCGCGCTCGAAACCGAACCGCCGCCGAGGCCGGCGGCTACGCGGCCTCGGTGGAGACGTTTACCGCCTCGCCCTCAGCCGAAATACGGAGGCTCTCGACGGTCGTTGACTCACCGACGACGAGCCCCAGCGTCTCCTCGTCCACCCGCACGACCCGGTATGCGATGTCCGACGGTCGGCCGATCGGATCGGTGGCGGCCGCGAGCCCGTCGACGTGGGACTCCAGCGCCGTTTCGAGATCGGAGGCGTTCGCGGCGTCGTCCATCCGCACGATCCAGACGTAGTCGTCACCGCGTCGCAGGAGCGTGTCGTTGCCCCACCCCGCCGCGGCCTCGGCAGCGCGCGATTCTGCCACCCCCTCCGTCAGCGCGACCTGGAGGCGGAGCTCGCCGACGGTCCCGCGGGATTGCCACTTCTCTCCGGCTCGGACTGACAGGGGAACCGGCGGCGCTTCGTCGGGTCGCAGCCCGTGAACGAGCTGCTCCGTCGTCTCCGGGGGCGTCTCGTACACGGCCGGCAGCTGTCGCGGCGACTCGGCGCGGGCCGCGACGTGGCGATAGCCGTAATAGTAGCCGGCCCTGGACAGCTTCCAGGCGTTCGGTCTGGCCCGCTCGTAGGCCGCCCGGCGCTCGGCCCTGAGATCGATCCCCTCCAGGTAGCGCTCGGCGTAGACATCGGCGACGTACTCTGCGGCCCCCTCGCGGACGGCGGCGAACATCCCCGGTGAGACGTTCGCCTGAACCTGTGTCAGTTCCTCGTCGGTCAAACAGAAATCGGTCTCGATCTGGACGACGTGTACGTACTCGTGGGCGAGCGTGGCCTCGACGTCAGCGACGGGGTCGTCCCCGCCGATCCCCACGTTCACTCTCGAGTAATTACCGTCGGTGAAATCCGGGGGAGCGACGTAGCCGTCGGGGCTGGTCAGCGTCACGTCTCGACTCTGGTTCTCGTTTAACCCGATCAGGTTGCCGAAGCGGTCCATGTTCCCGTCCAGATCGGTCTGCGAGAAGGTCTGCTCGCTGGCCGGAGCGACCCTGACAACAGGGGCGGGAACCTCCGCGGGCGACAGTCCGTGGAGGTCGAGCACGCGCAGCCAGACCACGGTGGCGTTCACCGGGAGCCTGTCTCCGTCACCTCGGACCTCGACCCGGGAGGCGTCGGGAGGCGCAGTGCTGGCTACCGACTCGGGAGTCTCGGCCCCCGTGGCCCCGCGGCAGACGTCGTCTGCCGGCGCCGACCCGGGTCCGAGCGACCCGCCGCATCCCGCGAGTACCACGCAGAGGGCGAGGAGGGCACCGTACCGCATCGTGAACGCCCTGAGTCTCGTCGATAATAAAATTCGGTCTGCTCAGGTGCCGTCTCGCGGGTCCGCCCGGCCGTCGCGGCGTATCTCAGTAGAGCCGGTGATCACGACCGGCCGGTCAGGTCTCCGCCCGCTCGCGCAGCGCCGACAGCGTCCCGGCCTCGCGGAGGTCGTCGACCGCGCAGTACCACGCGCCGCGCACGCCGTTCAGGTCGTTCTCGACCGGGCGCTCCAGCGGCACGAGGTCGTCGAACTCGAAGACGACGACCACGCGCTCCTCCGAAAACGGGTCGATGAGCGCCTTCCAGTCGGCCTCGTCCATCGGGCCGGGCTCACCGCGGGTCTGCTCGGTGCGGGCCGTGACGCGGGCGTAGTGCGTGACCGCCGACACCGGTTCGGTCCGGTAGAAGGCCATGTACGCGAAGTCGGCGCGGGTGCGGTCGTACGAGCGCGGCGCGGGGTAGAAGCCGGCGCGACAGCGCTCGAAGGTGTCCGGCTGGGTCGCGACGACGCAGACGCGGGCGTCGCCGGGCGCGTCGTCGTCGGGGGCGTCCGCCGCGAACTGGTCGAGGTCCATGTCCGCGTTGGGGCGCGAGCGCGGATATATCCCCGCTCGGCTCGTACCCCGGATCAATGGCACGGAGCGCGGCGAGCGCGAGCGATGGTCCCCGCAAGCGCGACGAGACCCGGAGCGCGGACGACGACGCGTCGACGGACGGGCTGACCGGCCCGCCCGCCCTCTCGGTCGAGCGGCTCACGAAGCGGTTCGGCGACGGCGACGACGCGGTGACGGCGGTCGACGACGTGAGTCTCGCGGTCGAGCGCGGCTCCGTCGTCGGGCTGCTCGGACCGAACGGCGCGGGTAAGACGACGCTGATCAAGTGCGCGCTGGGCATCGTCGTCCCCGACGCGGGGTCGGTCCGGGTGTTCGGCAACGACGTGGGCGACGGCCGCCGCGCGGCCTACGCCGACGTGGACGCGATGTTGGAGGGCGCGCGCAACGACTACTGGCGGCTCACGGTCCGGGAGAACCTCCGGTACTTCGCGACGATCAGCGGAGTCGACCCCGACTCCGTGGCGGCGCGTCACGACCGCCTGCTCGACCGGCTCGACCTGGCCGACAAGGCGGACACGCCCGTTCGGGACCTCTCGCGCGGCATGAAACAGAAGGTGTCGCTGGCGAGCGTGCTGGCGGGCGGCGCGGAGCTGGTCTTCCTCGACGAGCCGACGCTCGGGCTCGACGTGGAGAGCGCGCGGACGCTCCGGGCCGAGTTACGCCGGCTGGCGGTCGAGGAGGGGCTCACCATCGTCGTCAGCAGCCACGACATGACGACGATCGAGGCGGTGTGCGACCGCGTCGTCATGCTGTCGAACGGGCGGATCGTGGCGGACGACAGCGTGGAGGCGCTGCTCGGCGCGGCCGCGAGCGACGCGGTGCGCGTGGCCAGCCCGGACCTCGACGCCGAGGCGGTCGCGGGCCTCCGCGAGGCGTTCGAGGTCCTCGACGTCGACCGCGAGGCGCGCCCGCCCGCGGTGACGGTCGCGGCCGGCGGCGACCGGCTGTACGACCTGACCGACGCGCTGCGGGCGGCCGGCGTCACCGTCTCGGACATCCGCACGGTCCAGCCCGACCTCGAAGAGGTGTTCCTCGAACGCACGGGGAGCGACCTCGGCGCCCCGTCCGGGGGTGACCGGCGATGAGCGCGGACACGAGCCCGCCGGAGGATCCGGGCGGCGCGGCCGCGGCCGAACCCGGCGACGGAGTGCGGCCGGACGACGAGCCCCGGCCGGCCACCTACTACCACTTGGCGCGGGCGGTCCTCTATCGGGAGTTCCTGATCTTCGTGCGGTACCCGGCCAACGCGATCGGCGGGATCGTGGTGTCGCTGTTCTTCTTCGCCGCGCTGTTCCTCGGCGGGCAGCTGCTCGCCGGACAGGCGCTGGCGGACTCGATCGAGGGGATCGTCGTCGGCTACTTCCTGTGGACGCTGTCGGTGGGCGCGTACTCCTCGGTGTCGAACGACATCGGCAGCGAAGTGCAGTGGGGGACCCTCGAACGCCACATCACCACGCCGTTCGGCTTCGCGCCCGTCGCCCTGCTGAAGGGGGTCGCGAAGGTGGTGCGCACCTTCCTCACGAGCGCGGTGATCCTCGCCGTGATGCTCCTCGCGACCGGGACGCGGCTCAGCCTCGCGCCGGTGACGGTGGTCGCCGTCGCCGGGCTGTCGATCGTCTCGGTCCTCGGGCTCGGCTTCGCCGCGGGCGGCGTGACGGTGCTGTACAAGCGGATCGGCAACTGGCTCAACCTCCTCCAGTTCGGGTTCGTCGGGCTGATCTCGGCGCCCGTCTTCGATCTCCCGTGGACGCGCGTCCTCCCCTTGGCGCACGGCAGCGCGATGCTCCAGCGCGCGATGGTCGACGGGACCCGACTGTGGGAGTTCCCGCCCGCCGACCTGGCGCTGCTCGTCGCGGTCGCCGGGGGCTACCTCGCCGGAGGATACCTCGTCTTCCAGCTGGCGACACGCCGAGCGCGGCGGCTCGGCGTGCTCGGCGACTACTGAGCGTCGTCGTCGGCCGCTGTCATCACGGCGTACGTCAGCGCCACGGGGATCGCCGCGCCGAGCGCGCCGGTCGGGACCAGCGAGGTCGGCGCCCCGACCAACAGCAACAGTCCGACCGCGACGCCCGCCGCCGCGACGCCGGCGAGGAACACCCGTCCGGACTTACGCATACCCGAACGACGTTCGCGGCGGCATATGTGCATGTCGGGTCGGAACCCCCCCTCGTCGAGTCGGAGCCACCCGGTTCACTCCCGCGCGGCCGACACGGCCTCGACCACCGCCCGCGCGTCCGCGGCGATCCGGTCGTACGCCCCCGCCTCGATCGCGTCGTGATCGACGATGGCGCCGCCGACCCCGACCGCCGCCGCGCCAGCCTCGACGTACGCGCCGGCGTCGTCCGCCGTCACGCCGCCGGTCGGGACGAGCGGGACCTGCGAGAGGGGCCCGCCGAGCGCCGCGACGTGGGCGGGACCGCCGGTCTTCGCCGGGAACACCTTCACGAAGTCCGCGCCGGCCTCGAACGCCTCGATCGCCTCTGTCGGCGTGTACGCGCCGGCCGCGATCGGCGTCCCGTACCGGTTCGCGGTCCGGATCACCTCTCGGTTCACCGTCGGCGTCACGACGAACTCGGCGCCGGCGAGCTGCGCCGCGCGGGCGGTCTCCGCGTCGAGGACGGTGCCGACCCCGACCGCGGCGTCGTCGACGCGCTCGGCGACCGCCTCGATCGCGGCCGTCACGTCCGGCGTGTCCGCCGTCACCTCCAGGGCCGTCACGCCGCCGTCGGTGACGGCGTCGGCGACCGCCGGGGCCTCTTCGACGCCGACGCCGCGGAGGATGGCGATCACGCCGCTGTCCGTGATCCGGTCGAGTCGGTCGGTTCGCATGGCGAGTATCTTTCGGGGAGGGGTATTAAATTAAACCGTGTTGAGCGCGGTCGCGCCGCGTCACAACAGTTCGAGTTCAATAGTCTTCGCGGCGCTGGAGACGAGTCCGGCTGTGTCTTCCTCCAACCGCTTCCCCTGCATCTCGTCTGACGGGCCGGAGACGCTGACCGCGCCCACAGGGTCGCCGTCGACGACGACGGGGGAGGCGGCGCACTGCCAGTCCGGGTCGAGTTCGCCGCGGTCGAACGCGATGTTCCGGTCCCTGATAGACCGAAGTTCGGAGCGGAGCGTCGCCCGGTCGGTCACTGTCCGGTCGGTTTTCGGGTCGAGGCCGTGACGGCCGACGTACTCGTCGACCGCGTCCGCCGACCGGAACGCGAGGATCGCCTTGCCGGCCGCGGCGGCATGGAGCTTGACGCTCCCACCGATCGAGATCGGGTGGTCTCGGGCGCCGATTCGATGTAGATAGACGGCGTCCGCGTTCTCCGGAACCACGAGGTTCGCGACCGCGTTTGTGTTCCGCGCCAGTTTTCGTATCTCGCTTTGCGCCGCCTGATAGACGGGATTGCGTTCTCTCGTCCCGAACCCGATCCGCAGGAATCGATGGGTGAGCTCGTAGGTCCCGTTGGTGTTCTTCACGTAACCGAGCGTACGGAGCGTCGAGAGGTGGTTGTGAACCGCGCTTTTCGAGACGTCCATCGCGTCGGCTAACTCGGTGACTCCGGCGCCGTCACGGTCGTATAGTTCCTCGACGATCTGCATGGACGTCTCCGTCGCCTGAACAGTGATGGTGTCCGTATCTCCCATCGTTTCTGAGAGTGGTATGAGAGACAGCGGTATAACACTTGTTTAGTATAGGAGAACACAGTCACCGATAAGAGTATTATATTATGGTTGTAGTCTATAAATTAATTACATTATGCTCACACTATTGGGTTCGGACGGAACAAATTCGAAAAAACGCATATATATCGCCTCTGTTCACCTCGTGAAAACACAAATGAAGCGGTTCTGAGCCGTTTTTAGGACAAATGCCCAGTAATTTTATATAGCTGTAACGCAAGAGACTGATAGTCAGGTTCGATCATGACTAACAAACCAAACTACGCCCAATACGGGCGACGTAGACTCATGAAAGGCGCGGGACTCGCGGGGCTCGCGGGACTCGCAGGGTGTATCGGAACCGGCGACCCAGGAAGTGGGGGAGACGGCGGCGACGGCGGCGACGGGAGCGACGGCAGTGACGGGAGCGACGGCAGCGACGAGAGCGACGGCGGCAACGGCATGGCGTCGGAGATCAACGTGTGGGGGTGGGATGTTGCCGCGCGAGCGCTGATGATAACCTCTGAGGAGTACGAGTCCGAGAACGACGCGACGGTTTCCGTCGAGGAGTTCGGTCGGTCCGCGATGAAGGACCGACTCCAGACGAACCTGCTCTCGGGCTCCGGCGCGCCGGCGGTCTCCATGTTGGAGTCCGTCGACGGCCCGTCGTTCATCGACACGGGCTCCGTCGCGCCGCTCACCGACGAGATCGAGGAAGCGGGCGTTCAGGACGACTTCGTCTCCGGGAAGTGGGAGGCCCTCACCGTCGACGGCGACATCTACGCGCTCCCGTGGGACACCGGTCCCACGGCGGTGTATTACCGCCGGTCGGTGTACGACGAACACGATATCGACCCGGACAGCATCGAGACGTGGGAGGAGTTCATCGAGGAGGGCCAGAAGCTCCCGGATGACCAGTATATGCTCAACCTCCCTGAGGGGGACCTCTCCGGCGTCTGGCGGTATCAGTTCCGCCAGCTGTCCGGCGAGCCCTTCCTCGAGAGCGGCGAGGTGAACATCCACAACGAGAAGTCGCTCCGTGTGGCCCGCAATATAAAGGAGATCTATGACGCCGATATCGCGGCCAACATTGAAGGATGGACGTCCGCCTGGTTCAGCGCCTACGGCGACGCGACGATCGCCTCGCTCCCCTCGGCGGCGTGGATGGAAGGGACTCTGCGGGCCGAGCTTCCCGACACCGCGGGCGACTGGGGAGTGTTCAAGATCCCCGCGCTGGAGTCGGGCGGGCCGCGCGCGTCGAACTGGGGCGGCTCCAACCTTATGATCGCCGACCAGGTGTCCGACGAGGCCCATGCGCGTGGGTGGGACTACATGGAGTTCTCGCTGGCGACCAAGGAGATGCAGCTGGCGATGTATGACGAGTACGGTCTCTTCCCGGCGCTGGAGACCACCTACGACGACCCGGTTTTCGACGAGGAACTGGACTTCTACGACGGTCAGCCCGCACGAGCGCTCTTCGCTGAGGTCGCACAGGACGCGCCCGGATACCGGTTTACCGCGGACACGCCAGAGGTGTCACAGGCCATCGAGACCGAGTTACAGCGGATGATCAACGGCGAGCAGTCGCCCGAAGAAGCCGTCCAGGCGGCCGCGGAGACTGTCGCCGAGAACACCGATCGGGACCTCGCGTAACTCGGAGGGACCGATCGAATGGCCACTTCTGACGAGACAAACGACCGCGTCGAGCAGACGTACCGCCGACGCGCCCGGGCGAGGATACAGAGCGTCGGGAGACGGCTCAGACGAGCGGCGCGACCGGGATGGGACAGAGTGCGGTTCGCCAGGCAGGATCTGACGGCGGCGATGCCGGCGCTGCCGCGCGTCGCGTACCTGTTCATCGCACCGTTCTTCGTACTGTTCGGGCTGTTTCTCGCCTTCCCGGTGTTTTACACGCTGTATCTGTCGTTCTTCGAGTATCAGGGCGTCGGCGAAGGATCGCTGTTCTGGATCGACCTCGGCCCGCTGTACGTCGAGATTCCACAGATCGCGCAGCTGAATTTTGTCGGGCTCGGGAACTACGCCCGCCTGCTCGGCAACGATCTGTTCTGGCAGTCGATGTTCAACACCTCGTACATCCTCGCGGTTCAGGTCCCGCTTATGATTGGGCTTGCACTTGCGCTCGCACTCGCGCTGAACGCCTCGTTCATGCGTCTCAAGGGAGTGTTCCGCACCGCGATCGCGCTGCCGGTCTCGGCGAACCTCGTCGCGTACTCGACGGTGTTCCTGCTGCTTTTCAACGAGCAGCTGGGATTCCTGAACTACGTCCTCTCCGGTGTCGGGCTCGGTCCGATACCGTGGTTGACCAGTGAGTTTTGGGCTCGGAACACGATCATCGCCGCGGTGACGTGGCGGTGGACGGGGTACAATATGATTATCCTCCTCGCTGGTCTCCAGACGATCCCACAGCAGCTGTACGAGGCGGCTGAGATCGACGGAGCGAACCGGTGGGAGAAGTTCCGCTACGTCACGCTCCCGCAGCTTAAACCGGTGCTGCTATTCGTCGTCGTGTTGTCGACGATTGGGACGTTCAAGCTGTTCGCCGAGCCGTACGTCATCACTGGCGGCGGCCCGACGAACGCGACAATCACGATCGTCCAGTACATCTACCGGCAGGCGTTCGTCAACTTCAACCTCGGCTATGCGAGTGCGCTTACGGTCGTGTTCGTGGTGGTCGTTAGCATCTTCTCAATCATCCAGATCAAGCTCGGGGGTGAGGACTGATGCGCGATCAACGCCGGAAGGACGCGGTCTGGCGGTTCCTCACCTACGCCTTCGTCATCACGATGGTTGTGGTGATGATGGTACCGCTGTACTGGATGCTGGTGGCGGCGACGCTCCCACAGGAGCAGTTCCTCCAGTTCCCGCCGCGGTTGATTCCCGGCACCGCATTCCTCGACAACTTCGCGGCACTACAGGAGCGGCTCGACTTCGTCCGTACGATCCGGAACAGCGTCTTCATCGCCGTCGTCTACACGCTGCTCTCGCTCGTGTTGTGTTCGATGGGTGGCTTCGCGTTCGCCAAGTACGAGTTCAAGTACAAGGAACCGATCTTCTATACGATCTTGGCGACGCTCGTGTTGCCGATCCAGCTGCTCGTCATCCCGCTGTTCCTGCTGATGGCACAGCTGGACTGGACAAACACCTTCCGGGCGATCATCCTCCCGTGGGCGGCCAACCCCATCGGAATCTTCCTCATGCGGCAGAACATGAAATCGATCCCGGACGCGCTGCTCGAATCCGCCCGGATGGACGGCGCGACGGAGTTCCAGATATTCTATCGGATCGCCTTACCGACAATGCGGTCGTCGCTGGCCGCGCTGGCGATCATCCTGTTCCTGTTCCAGTGGGACCTGTTCTTGTACCCGCTCGTGATCCTCGAGTCGGCAGACATGTACACCATCCCCATCGGACTGGCGCAGCTGACCGGGTTCCAGCGGATTTACTACGACCAGATCATGGTGGCGGCGACGCTTGCCATCGTTCCGATGGTCGTGTTGTTCTTAGTGCTACAGAAACAGTTCGTCAGTGGCATCCTCGCGGGGTCGCTCAAAGAGTAACCAATGTCAGGAATCAACATTACCGAATTAGACAAGGTGTACGACTCCGGAACCGAGAACGTGGTCGCCGTGGAGAGCCTCTCCGTCGATATCGACCACGGCGAGTTCCTCGTATTGGTCGGGCCGTCCGGCTGCGGGAAGTCGACGACGCTCCGCTGTCTCGCCGGTCTTGAGGACGCGACGGCGGGGACGATACGGTTCGACGGCGAGGATGTCACGGAGTACCGGGCCAGCGAACGGGACGTGGCCATGGTGTTCCAGAACTACGCGCTGTACCCGCACATGACCGTCCGGGGTAACATCGGCTTCGGGCTGAAGCTCTCGACGAAGCTGACCGGCGACGAGATCGAAGCGAAAGTTGAGGACGTCGCCGAAATGCTCGGGATACGCGAGTTGCTCGACGAGAAACCGAAGGCACTCTCCGGGGGGCAACAGCAGCGCGTGGCCCTTGGACGGGCGATCGTTCGAGAGCCGTCTGTGTTCCTGATGGACGAGCCGCTCAGCAACCTCGACGCCAAGCTCCGCTCAGAGATGCGGACCGAGCTACAGGAGCTACAGGCCGACCTTGACGTGACGACGGTGTACGTCACCCACGACCAGACGGAGGCGATGGCGATGGGCGATCGGATTGCCGTGATGGACGGCGGTGTACTCCAGCAGGTCGGGTCGCCGGAGGAGGTGTACCGCTCGCCTGTGAACCGGTTTGTCGCCGACTTCATCGGATCGCCGAGCATCAACCTCCTTACGGCCGACGTGGAAGACGGTACCCTTGCGGGTCCCGGGGGGTTCGCGTACGAGCTCGACGACTCGGAGCCGGTCGACGGACACGAACGGGTCAGTGTCGGTGTCAGGCCGGAGGACATCGAGGTCGTCGAATCGGGTCGGAACGCGGCCGACGTGACGGTCGTGGAGCCGATGGGGAACGAGAACTTCCTCTACATGGAGATTGGCGGCCACGAGCTCACCGCCCGCGTCAGCCCAACGGTCCGGCCGGCGGAGGGGTCACAGGTCGCGTTCGACTTCGACGAGGCGGCGCTGTACCTGTTCGACGTCGAGACCGGCGACGCGCTGAAAACCAAAACGGACTCCGTCGACAGCGCTGTCGTCGGAACGACACAGAACTAAGCGATCATGTACATCACCGACTACGAGCTGTTCGAAGTACCGCCTCGCTGGCTATTCTTGAAGCTCACAACGAGCGACGGTACCGTCGGCTGGGGAGAGCCGATCGTGGAAGGGCGCTCGCACACGGTCGTCGCGGCCGTTGAGGAGCTGCTCGACAACTACCTGCTCGGCGAGGACCCGACGCGGATCGAGGACCACTGGCAGGCGATGTATCGCGGGGGGTTCTACCGCGGGGGCCCCGTGCTGATGAGCGCCATCGCCGGCGTCGACCAGGCGCTGTGGGACCTCAAGGGGAAGCAGTTCGGCGCGCCAGTCCACGAGCTGCTCGGCGGCCGCGCGCGCAACCGTATCCGCGTCTACCAGTGGATCGGCGGGGACCGGCCGGCAGACGTCGGCGAGGCCGCCAGCGAGAAGGTCGACGCGGGGTTCTCGGCGCTGAAGATGAACGCGACCGCGGAGCTGCGGCCGATCGACACCCCGGCCACCGTGAACGACGCGGTCGACCGGATCGCGGCCGTCCGGGAGTCCGTCGGCGACGATGTCGACATTGGGGTCGACTTCCACGGGCGCGTGTCGAAGCCGATGGTTCGGCGGCTTGCGGCCGCGTTGGAGCCCTACGACCCGATGTTCATCGAGGAGCCGGTGTTGCCCGAGCACAACGACTCGCTCTCGGGGATCCGGCAGTCGACGACGATCCCGATCGCGACCGGCGAGCGGATGTACTCGCGGTGGGACTTCAAGGAGGTGCTCGAGGCGGACGCCGTGGACCTGATCCAACCCGACGTCTCGCACGCGGGGGGGATCACCGAGATGAAGAAGATCGCGTCCATGGCCGAGGCGTACGACGTGTCGATTGCGCCGCACTGCCCCCTCGGGCCCATCGCGCTCGCGTCCTGTATTCAGGTCGACGCCTGCACGCCGAATGCGCTGATCCAGGAGCAGTCGCTCGACATCCACTACAACGAGACGAGCGACGTGCTGGACTACCTCGCCGACCCGGCGGTGTTCGAGTACCGCGACGGCTTCGTCGACATCCCCGGCGGCGACGGGCTCGGGATCGAGATCGACGAGGAGCACGTCCGGGAACAGCACGGCAACGTTGACTGGCACAACCCCGTCTGGCGGCACGACGACGGCTCCGTGGCGGAGTGGTGATCCGGATGCTGACACAAACGCGGCGACGCGGGAGAGAGCGATGACCCGCCGACACGAATCACCGACCGACCACGCGGTGCCCCGACGCTTCGCCGGGAAGACCGCTATCGTCACGGGGTCGACGCGCGGCATCGGTGCCGGAATCGCGGAGCGGCTGGCCGCCGAGGGCGCGAACGTCGTCGTCAGCGGCCGCACCGTCGAGGCCGGTGAGGCCGTCGTCGACCGGATCGCGGACCTGTCCCCAGATGAGTCGGCCGACCGCGCGCCCGCCGGCGACGTGACGTTCGTCCGCGCCGACATGCGCGACCCGGACGACGTGGCGGCGCTCGCCGAGGCGGCCGTCGAAGAGTACGGCTCGCTCGACGTGCTCGTAAACAACGCCGGCGTCCAGACCGAGACCGCGGCTGACGAGGCGACGCTCGACGACTGGGCGTTCGTCGTCGAGACGGACTTCCGTGCGTACTGGCTCGCGGCGCGGGAGGCGCTCGACCACATGGACCGGGGGGCGATCGTGAACGTCTCGTCAAACCACGCGTACGCGACGATGCCCGCGCACTTCCCATACAACGCGGTGAAGGCGGGGATCAACGGCATGACGCGGTCGCTCGCCGTCGACTTCGGCCCCCGGGTCCGGGTGAACACGGTCGTGCCGGGCTGGGTCGAGATCGAGCGGACGCGCGACGAGCTCCCCGAGGGGCGGTTCGAGGAGGTCGAGTCGATCCACCCGACCGGCCGGATCGGCACGCCGGCCGACGTCGCCGGGGCCGTTTCCTTCCTCGCGAGCGAGGACGCCGCCTTCGTCACGGGCGCCGCCCTCCTCGTCGACGGCGGCCGCGGCGCGGTGATGCAGGACGACACCCTCCCGGACTACCGGGCGCGAGAGCGCTCGGAGTAGCCGGTCGAGGAAGATTCCGAATTGGTGGCTGTTGAACTGCTCCGACGATCACACACTGTGAATCGTCGTGATCAATACGGGGACGGCAACGGGTGAGGGCGGGAGTGCGTATCGCAGGTCGCGAGTGCGGTCGTTTATAACTGATCGAGTGGTGTTGCTGGTAGCTGTTTATAGGCGCTCGACGACGCGGTGAACACCTCTAAAGCCCCAGTCGGGAGGACTCGATGCGCTCGCTGCGGTCCTCAGTCGGTCGTTGCCACTCCCTCCCTGCGGTGCTTGCGTCGCCTGTGGCGGTTTCGCGGCTGCCCCTTCGATTCCCGCCCCGGAACAGCACCGCAGCCTCAACCTCCCCATCCTCGTCGCTGGCGGCCGTCGCTTCGCTCCGCCCGCCACCGACTCCCTCGCGCGGCGCCGCTCGCGGGCCTCCGGCCCGCTCCCGGGCCCGCGCCGACCGCTTCGTCCATTTATAAACGATCGACGCCGTGGCGTACGCCTATTTAAATATCTTATTCGCACCACCGATCTGCAACACTCACTCCCGCTATCGATCAGGTAGCACTCTTCAACGACCGGCTGTTTCAGGCGAAAAGGTTTAAGAATGGGATTCAGCGGAGCCGTATGTTTCGACTGACGTGTCCGACTACGGCTGAGCGACCCGCAGACCGTCCACGCGGTCGCCCTCGATGACGACGACTCCGTACGACCCCACAACAGCGGTGTCAGCGCGCGATTCCTCGCCGCCGTCACCCGCCGCGTCGACGGCGTCCCGGTCGGCGTCGTCGACCGCGAGCGAGTCGGGGTCGATCCCGGGCAGTCGGAGCCGGTCGCCCGTGAAGTTGGTCACCCACGTGTGGCCGCCGCGGTAGCCGACGCGGACGCCGTCCGGAAGCCGATCGGCGTAACGAATACCCGCGCGGTCGAGCAGGGCCGACGCGAGCGCGTCCGCCAGGTCCGGGTCGGGCCAGACCCCGCAGTAGGTGACGCGTCCGTCGCCGACCGCGTTGGCGACGACCGCCGGTCGACCGTCCGCCGGCCCGTCGACCTCGTACGTGTACCGGACCTCAGCGGCGTCCGGGTCGAGCCACTCGGCCCAAGTCCGGAACGAGGCGGACGGCGCCGCGCCGTCGTCGGCATCGCTCCCGTCGTCCGTGGGACCGTCCGCCCGCCGGACCGCCGTTTCGAGGCGCCGCGGCAGCGACTCGTGCTGGTCGACGGCCGCGCCGACGAGGTCGGTCAGCGGGCCGGGCTGCGACGTCGGTCGGAGCTTGTTCTCCGCGTCCTTCACGCCGGTTCGGGGTCCGAAGAGGACCTCCCCGCCACCGGCGACGTAGTCGGTCAGCCGGTCGGCGAGGTCCTCGGTGACGAGGTGGAGCGCGGGCGCGACGACGGCGGCGTATCCGGAGAGGTCGGCGCTCGGCGGGACCACGTCCACCTGGACGCCGCGACCGCGGACGGCGCCGTAGAACGCCTCTTGGAGCGCCCAGTAGTCGAACTCCGGGGCGTGGGGCTGCGCGTCGAGTGCCCACAGGGAGTCGTAGTCGAAGACGACCGCCACCGGCGCGTCCACGTGGTCGGCGCTGTCGAGCGCCGCGAACTCTTCGCTAGCGCGCGCGGCGTCAGCGTACCCGCGGTCGGGCGAGCCGTCCGCCTTCCGGAGGCCGGCGTGGTACTGCTCTTGCCCCTCGAGACAGCGCCGCCACCTGAAGTAGAGCACCGCGTCGGCCCCGTGAGCGGCGGCGTGGTGGGCCCACAGCCGCATCGCGCCCTCGCCCGGCTGGGGGCAGTGCGGCGGCCAGTTGACGTCGCCCGGCTGCTGTTCCATCACCCAGAACGGCCTGTCGAGCGCGCTCCGGTAGAGGTCGTGGTCCATCCCCACCTGGTCGGGGTCGCCGGCCCGCAGCTGGTCCGGCGACGCCTCCCCGTCGTAGCGGTCCTGAACGAATCCCGTCGGGTAGGAGTCCCAGGCGACGCGGTCGAGGTCCGCGCTCACGTCGTAGGCGTTCAGCGTTGGGAACCGTCCCATGAAGTTGTGAGTAACGAACCAGTTTGGGTCGGCCTCGCGTATCAGGCCGGCCTGGAGGCGGTTGTACTCGACGACCGAGTCGCTGGCGAAGCGCGCGTACGCCAGCAGCCGTGAGGGGTGGTGCTCCGCGGGGGTCGGCCCCGGCGGGTCGACCTCCTCGAACGAGCCGTACTGCTGGCTCCAGAACGCGTTCCCCCACGCCTCGTTGAGCCGGTCGATGTCGCCGTAGCGGTCCGCGAGCCACGTCCGGAACGCCTCGGCGCAGTCGTCGCAGTAACAGCGGACGGTCCGATGACAGCCGAACTCGTTGTCCGTCTGCCAGCCGGCGACGTGCGGCGAGTCGGCGTACCGTTCGGTGACCCGCTCGACGATCCGTGCCGTCTCCTCGCGGTAGGCGGTGGAGTTGAAACAGTAGTGGCGGCGGCTGCCGTGTTGACGGACGGTGCCGTCGGGCTCTTCCTGCCGGATCGACGGCCGCTCGTCGACTAGCCACTTCGGCGGCGTCGCCGTCGGCGTACATAACACCGCCTCCATCCCGTGGTCGCCAACGAGCTCGATCGCCTCGTCGAGCCACCCGAAGTCGAACTCCCCGCGCTCGGGCTCAAGAACTCCCCACGAGAACTCCGCCATCCGCACGTATTCGAGGCCGGCGTCGGCCATCGCGGCGATGTCGCGTTCCCACTCTTCGCTCGGCCAGTGTTCCGGGAAGTAACAGACTCCGGTTCGCATGGCTCACCGTGTCGACCGTGTCACCTAAGCGTTCGGATAGGCGGAGTCGACGGCGGTCGGCCTCCGCCCGACGGGGCGCTCGCGTGGCAGGGTATTTGTGGGGGCACGGAGAGGGTGTGATATGAACGAGGGCAGGGCGCACACCACCGCAGTCACGTACGACCCGACCGACCGCGAGGTCACGGTCGCGGACGACGCCGGCGACCTCCTCGTCGGGAGCCTCCACGCGGCGGCGACCGACGGGGAAGACGGGCGGGTGCGGGTCGCAGCGGTGTCGCTGTCGACGGAGGGCGGCGGCGTGACCGCGACCGTGACCGTCGAGAACGCCGGCAAGGAACCGGTCCGAGTCGGCGACGTGACGTGCGCGTTCGACACCGCGTTCGGCGCTGACGCGCGTGTGTACCGGCACGGGTACCAGTCGTGGACGCCGACGGGGACGCTCTCTGTCGGAGAGCGGTTCCCGATCGAGGACCCCGACAACGCCCCGATGATGAACGACCTCGCGGCGTCGACAGACGACCGGGTCAGCAGCTACCTGACCGGGCTCGTCGAGGGGGATCGCGGCGTCACGGCGGGGTTCCTCGAACACGACCGGTTCTGCACGCGGTTCGAGGTGGCCGACGACGCCGACGGGGTCGCGACGCTGCGCGCGGTGTGTCCGCTGGAGGGGACGCGCTTGGCGCCCGGCGAGCGGACCGAGCTACCGCCGTTGTGGGTTGACGCCGACCGCGACCTGCGGGAGGGACTGGCCGCGCTGGCCGACCGCGTCGGCGAGCGGATGGACGCCCGCGTACCCGAGCGCGCGCCGACCGGGTGGTGTTCGTGGTACCACTACTTCACCGATGTCACCGAGGCGGACGTGCGGGAGAACCTCGCGGAACTCAGAGGGTGGGAGATCCCGGTCGACGTGGTCCAAGTCGACGACGGCTACATGGAGGCGTTCGGTGACTGGCGGTCGATCGCCGACGGGTTCGAGGATATGAGCACCGTTGCGGGTGACATCGCGACCGCGGGGTACCGCCCGGGATTGTGGCTCGCGCCGTTCTACGTGGAGGCCGGCGCTGACCTGTATGCCGACCACCCGGACTGGTTCGTCACGGAGCCGACGGACGGCGCTGGCGACGGTCCGGGAACGCCGGTCGACGGCGGCTTCCGCGCCGGGTCCGAGCTGTACGGGCTCGACACGACGCACCCAGAGGTCCTCGACTGGCTCCGCGAGACCGTCTCGACGGTTGTCGACGAGTGGGGATTCACCTACCTGAAGCTCGACTTCCTCTTCGCGGCGGCACTCCCCGGCGAGCGGCACGACCCCGAGGCCACCCGGATCGAGGCGTATCGGCGGGGCGTGGAAGCGATCGCCGAGGCGGCCGGCGACGACGCGTTCCTCCTCGGCTGCGGCGCGCCGATGGCCCCGAGCGTCGGGCTCTTCGACGCCATGCGGGTCGGCCCGGACACTGACCCGACATGGGAGACGCCGGGGGAGTCGGGGAGTCAGCCGGGGCTGAAAAACGCCGTCCGCAACACACTCACCCGAAACTTTCTCCACCGGCGGTGGTGGCTCAACGACCCCGACTGCCAGCTCGTCCGAGACACGAGCGACCTCACCGCGGCCGAGCGTGAGTCGTTCGCGGCGCTCGTCGCCGCGACCGGCGGCGTGAACGTGTTCTCTGACCGGCTCGCGGAGATCGGTGCGGCCGGCCGCCGGCTTCTCGAACGGACGATCCCGCCCGCGACCGGCGGCGAGGTCGGGCGACTCGACGAGGAGCGGTTCCCGTCGCGAGTCGTCTGCGACCGGCCGGGCGACGGGGCCACGACCGTCGCCCTGTTTAATTGGGCGGACGAGCCGTCGACCGTCAGGTTCGACGCGCGCGAGCACGGGTGGAGGGGGGGACCAGAATCGGACCGGGTCGTCTGGGACGGGCTCTCCGGCTCGGTTGTTGCCGGTCCGGTCGTCGAGCGCGAGCTGCCGCCGCACGGCGCGGCCGTGTTCGCCGTCGTCTCGGCCGAGGACGGCGACCTGCTCGGCGACGCCGCGACGCTCACGGGGGGGTCGGACCGCGCGTCGGGGGCGACCGTTCGAGACGGGGCCCTCACGGCGGCGGTCGACGGGGAGCGCGTGACGTTCGCGCTCGACCGCGAGTGACGACCGCCGCCGATCACCCGTTCTTATAATTGGTCGAGCGTAGCACCGGGTATGAACACGTTCGAGACCTGCTGTGTGGGGTGGCGCCGATGACTGACCTCGTGACCTTCGGCGAGACGATGCTCCGGCTGTCGCCGCCGCGCGGCGACCGGCTCGAGACGACGCGCGAGCTGGCCGTCCAGGCCGGCGGCGCGGAGAGCAACGTCGCGGTCGGCGCGGCGCGGCTCGGCGTCGACGCCGCGTGGCTGTCGAAGCTCCCGGACTCGCCGCTCGGCCGGCGGGTGACGAGCGAGCTCCGAAGTCACGGGGTCAGCCCGGAAGTCGCGTGGGCGGACCCGGACGAGAGTCGGGTCGGGACGTACTACCTCGAACACGGCGGCGCCCCGCGCGGGACGAACGTGATCTACGACCGCGCAAACGCCGCGATCACGACCGTCGAGCCCGACGAGCTCCCCGCGGCGCCGCTCGACGGCGCGGAGTGGTTCCACACGACGGGGATCACGCCGGCGCTGTCGCCGGCCGCCGCGGAGACAACGACCGCGCTGCTGCGCCGCGCGGGCGAGGCGGGCGCCACCCGCTCGTTCGACCTGAACTACCGGTCGAAGCTGTGGGGGCCCGACGAGGCACGCGACGCGTACGAGACGCTGTTCGAGCACGTCGACACCCTGTTCGTCCCCCACCGGGACGCGCGGGCGGTGCTGGACCGCGACGGCGACGCCGTCGAGGTCGCCCACGGCCTCGCGACCGACCACGCCCTCGACACTGTGGTGGTCACCCGCGGCGACGAGGGGGCGACGGCGCTCACGGGCGGCGACGTGTACGAGCAGACGGTGTTCGAGGCGGAGACGTTCGACGCGATCGGCACCGGCGACGCGTTCGTCGCCGGGTTCGTCGCCGAGCGACTGCGGGGCGGCGACGTCTCCGCGGCCCTGGAGTGGGGGTCGGCGACGGCGGCCGTGAAGCGGACGACCGACGGCGACCTCGCGGTCACGACCCGCGCGGAGGTCGCGTCCGTCATCGACGGCGCCGACCGGATCAGCCGCTGACGCGTCGAGCGTCGCGCGCGCGGCGGTCGGCCCGCACGTTCGGTGGTCCTCGTTTGGATCGGTCGTCTCGGCCGCTCAGCGGTCCTCGTCTGGCTCCGCAGCGAGCGCCTCGTCGCGGAGTTCGCGGCAGCGCTCGCCCGCGACCTCCAGGTCCGGGACGGGCGTCGGCTCCCCGTCGGCGTCGACGGCGACGAACACGAAGTACGACTCCGTGGTGAGCTCGCGCTCCCCGGTCCGCGGCGACTCGCGGTACGCGCGGATCCGCGTCCGGAGGCTCGTCCGCCCGACTGCGTACACGTACGACTCGATGACGCAGGTGTCCCCCTGCGGCACCGGCCGCTTGAAGTCGAGCTCGTTGATCTTGGCCGTGACGCAGGTCTCGCCCGCGGCGCGCATCGCCGACATCGCGCCGATCTCGTCCATCCACTTGACGACGTTCCCCCCGTGGGCCGACGCGTAGTTGTTCGTGTGGGTGGGCTGGACGCGCTGGCGGTTCTCGATGTAGGTCTCGCTGACGCTGGGCATGGATACGGGTGGCACGGCCGAGGGAAAAGCCCGCGCCCCGGCGCGTCGCCGGCTCGCAGTCGCTCGATTTCCGATCGCCGACCGCTCTGCCCGCGGCTCGCACGCTCGCCGCTCTGATTATCGATCCCGGTAATTTCGCCTGTACTCCTAAGTAAGGTGGTTATTACTCTCCGATCATACATGCTGAACGTAATCACCGGGCGGTACGGTCGACGCGTCGGGGCGGCGGTGCTCTCGACCCTCGTCGTCACGCTCGGGTTCGTCGGCCTCTTCGCGGGCCACGTCGCGACGGTCGGGACGCCGGAGGCCGCGACCGCGTCGCTCATGGGGATCGGCGTCGTCCTCACCCTGAACCTGGGCCTACTGGGGATCGTCATAGTCGGCAACGTCGCCGTCGAGCTCCGGCGGCTGACGCAGACGGCCGAGGCCGTCGGCCGCGGCAAGTTCGACGCGAGCGCCAGCTCCGACCGCGGCGACGAGATCGGGCGACTCTTCGACGCCTTCGACGAGACCCGGCGGTCGCTGCGGGGCGCGGTCGCCGAGTCCGAACGCGCGAAGTCGGAGGCGGAGACGGCCCGTGAGGAGGCCGAGGAGCTCTCCGACACGCTGCTCGAACGCGCCGACGAGATCGGCGGCGCGATGGAGCGGGCGGCCGACGGCGACCTCTCCCGACAGCTCTCCGAGGAGAGCGAGGTCGACGCGATCGAGCGCATCACGGCCGCGTACAACGAGATGACCGGCGGGCTCTCGACGACGATCGAGGACATCCAGACGTTCGCGGGCGACGTGGAGGCGACGAGCGAGGAGATGGCCGCCGAGGCCGACGACGTGGCCGCGATGAACGAGGAGGTGGCCGACGAGATGCGAACGCTCGCCGACGAGTTGGACGAGCAGACCGACCGGCTGCGCGAGACGGCCGCCGACACCGATGACTTCTCGGCGACCGTCGAGGAGATCGCCTCCACCACCGACGAGGTGGCGGGCGACGCGAGCGCCGCGGCCGAGCTCGGCGAGGAGGGCGAGCAGCGCGCGACCGAGGCGGTCGAGGCGATCGTCGAGATCGGCGACCTGCTGGCAGAGCTCGACGACCTCGTCGCCGGGCTCGACGACCGGATGGACGGCGTCGCGGAGACGACCGACGTGATCGCCGACATCGCTGAGCAGACCAACATCCTCGCGCTGAACGCCTCCATCGAGGCGTCGCGAGCGGGTGGTGACGGCGACGGATTCGCGGTCGTCGCCGACGAGGTAAAGGGGCTCGCCGAGGAGACGCGCGAGTCGACGACGGCAATCGAGTCGACGATCGGCGAGGTGACCGACGACGTGTCGGCGGTCGCCGGAGAGATGGACCGGACGATGACCGAACTGGACGACACGACCGCCGCGGTCCGGGCGGCGGGCGAGGCGATCGAGGAACTCACCGGCACCGTCGAGGACGTCGACGTCGCGATGGGGGACATCGCCCGCGCGACCGACGAGGGCGCCGAGGGGATCGAGTCGGTCGCGGCCCGCGTCGAGGAGGTCCACAACTCGGCGACCGACGCGGCCGACCGCGCGCGGACGCTGGCCGAGACCGCCGACGACACCGCTGAGACGGTCGGCGACCTCGCGGAGACGGCGACGGCGCTCGCCGAGCGGACCGCGTCGCTCACCGAGCGGCTCGCGCAGTTCGAGACGCGCGGAGACGCGGCCGACGTCGCGGCCGCGACGACCGCGACGGGGACGGACGCTGGGACGGAGCCCCCGGCGGGCGCCGCCGGCGACGCGGAGGTGAGCGCCGATGATTGAGCCGTCGACGGTGCGGTTCGCCTCGGCGGGGGTCTACGCGGTCTCCGCCGTCGTCCTGCTCGCGCTGGCGCGGCGTAAACCCCCCGAGCTGCGGCGGTACTGCTACCCGTTCATCGCGGTCGTGGCGCTCGCGGGCGTCGGGATCGGGACGTGGGGCGCCGGGATCGGGGCGTTCTCGGTCGGGAGCGGCACGCTGGAGGCGGGGCAGCTGCTCTCCGACTACGTCGCGTACCCCTTCCTGTTCGGGTTCGCGGCGTTCGTCTCGGGGGCGGGCCGGCGGTACGTCTGGGGGATCGTCGCGCTCACCGTCGCGATGCGGCTCGGCTACGACTTCGCGGAGGTGTTCGAAGGCGCGCTCGCGACGGCGGGCACCCTCGGGATCCTCGTCGGGTACCTTGTCCTGATCGGGCTGTTCTTCGGCCCGATCGCGGGCGCGGCCGCCCGACAGCCGCCCGCCCGGGAGCTGTTTTACAAGAAGACGCGGAACCTCGCGCTGTTCGCGTTCGGCGTCCTGATCGCGTGGGCAATGTTACAGATCGCCGGGCTGTTCGATCAGTTCTCCGCGGCGGTGACCTTGGAGTACCTCGACCTCCTGCTCCGGGTCGGGTTCGCGGGCTTCGTGTTCGCGAACGTGGAGACGCTGGCGGCCGAGGCCGACTCCGAGATCGGCGAGGAGGACGGTGATGCGGGTCGGGGCACGACCGCAACGGTGTCGGTGTCGAGCGCGGACTGAGTCGGCGTAATCGGACTTTTTACCAGAATTGAGGCGAGAATGCCCCTTCCTCAAGGAGCGACTATCGGGAGCGAGTAGGGAGGAGATGAATCGCCGCACGCAGTACAAACCATTAAATAAACATATCCCAAACTGAGGGACAGCGATGGAATACAGTCACCGCTACCACGCCTATCCGACACAAAAGGTGGCGGAGACTGTCGAACAGCAC
>NZ_SGUB01000031.1:0-38469 GCF_005435235.1 Halorubrum sp. GN12_10-3_MGM | reverse complement strand
TCTTCGGCCTCACGTAGCAGTTCATCGATTTCTTCCTCAGTCAAGTGATGCTCAATCTCTTTTCGACGTGAGCGCTCCATTACTCTTCTATCAAGCTTAACTAACAAAAGTTTTCATACTCATTACACCGGTAGTCACTGACCGAGCAAGCATCTTCGCAAGTGGCAACGCTGTCGCGTCGGCGGCTGACCGCCGCCGACAGCGACAACTCCGTCTTCGATCAGCGTTGCTCAACCGTGATCGACGACTCATCACAACAGAACAGGTGGTTCAGGTCACGCTAACTGGCAATGCTTTGTGAGGTACTGATACTGAATCACAGAAAAGTGCTCGTCGCGGCAGATCCGTCGATCGTCTCACACCACGAGGTGCGAATACTCGCCAGCTTCAAGATCGCTGACGCATACTTGAATGCGATCGTTCTGGTCTAGGAGGCCCGCCGAATTATCTCGTGTCATCGTCGAGAAGCCAGTGTGGATCCAGAGATCGAGAACCTCCACCTCGTCGGCGGCGTCCTTCGCGAAACCTTGGACCAGCTCACGCTGGTCTTCGAGCCCAACGTCATCATCGTCACCCTTCGACTTCCGGATCCACGCGAGTGCTTTACTCATCGACGACCGTCACCTCTAGAGAGCTTCCCGATTTGACCTTCCTGTTGAGTCTCTTTCCGTCAAGATCCATAGCCTCGGCGAGTCCTTTCGGAACTGTAACCCTGTACTGCCCGTTCGCCCCCTGACTGACTCTCGTTTTCGCCATCTCTGTATAGGCCCATTATTAGGATTAGACTTAGTTCTAATGTAGGTGTTCAGAAAACCCCCGTTTTCTGTACGGTCGCTCTTCTGTAGGAGATTGTTGGTACAGTCGTGGCTAGTTGAGCGGGGAACTAATCGAACTTCTAAGCATCGCTACCGTGAACTCCCAATTTGATTCACGCACCGCAAACCGAAAGACCGCAGTCCATCAACAATGTGCTACGCAAAGGTAACAGAGTCAGCGAGTGTCAGCTGTACCATCGAGTTTCCGCCGTTATCCCGGTGGAATGCCGCGTGTCAGCAACCCTCTGAATTTCTGTCTTGAGAAATACTTGGATAGTGTTATTATCCGGTCATGGTTGTATTGGTTCATGAACAGTGAAGCAAGCATCCACGTGCTTCATGTCGATGATGAACCAGACTTCGCTGAGTTAACTGCGGAGTTTCTGAAACGCGAGGATGATAACTTCACCGTCACGACAGCGACGAGCGCCGGTGAGGGGCTAGAATACCTCTCTTGTGGCGACTTCGACTGTATCGTCTCTGATTACGATATGCCTACACAGAATGGTATCGAGTTTCTCAAATCTGTCCGAGAAAACTCCCCTGACCTGCCATTCGTGCTGTTTACTGGCAAGGGCTCTGAGGAGATTGCAGGTGAAGCTATCTCCGCTGGCGTGACTGACTATCTCCAAAAAAAGCGTGTATCTGACCAGTATACTGTATTGGCGAACCGACTGCGAAACGCCGTCGACCGATATCGTGCGGAAAAAGAGCGCAAACGGCAGCGCAAAGCCATTGAAACGGCGCAAGAAGGCATTAGCATCCTTAATGAAGACGGTGAGTATATCTACGTCAATCAGGCCTACGCAGACATCTACGGATATGAACCCGACGAGATGGAGGGCAAACACTGGGAACTGATCTATCCCGACAGCGACACAGCGATGGTGCGGGACGTTATTTTGCCGACTGTTGCCGAAGACGGCTACTGGAGCGGGGAGACGACTGGGCTCCGGGCCGATGGGACGACCTTCGTCGAGGATCATACCGTTGCCCAGACGGACACCAGTGAGCTAGTCTGTTCGGTACGGGATCGCTCTGTGGAACAGGAACAGGAGATGGCACTCACTCAATTTCGAACACTTGTCGAGACTCTCAACGACCCGGTCTACGTACTTGATGAAACAGGACACTTCGAATACGTGAACGACGCATTCATCGAAATAGTTGGGTACGACCGTGAGAGAATTATTGGAGCGTCACCAACACTAATTAAATCATCGGAGGTGGTCAACCGCTCGGAAGATCACCTCGGGAGGCTTCTTTCGTCGAACGGCCCCGATAGTGTACAGTTCGAGATTGAGGTCCAGCCCGCCAAAGGGGATCCAATCCCCTGTGAGGATCACATGGGCGTCTTACCCTACGAAGGGGAGTTTTTCGAGGGGTCAGTTGGGATTTTGCGTGATATCAGCGAGTGTAAAGAGCGCAAACAAGAACTTGAGCAGACAAATACTGTTCTTCGCACAATCGTCGAAGGTCTGCCGATGGGCGTACTCGTTGAAGACGCTGAACGTGACGTACTCATGGCAAACGACCAGTTGGGCAAAACACTTGACGTCCCGATCGACAGTGAGGAAGTAATTGGACGCGACTGCGCCACAGCAGCTGAAGAATTCAAATCCCGATTTACCGACCCAGAGGCGTTCATCGAGGCGATTTCCGAGCGACTCGAACAGCGGGAGCTGGTTCAAAACGAGGAACTCCAACTCACAGATGGTCGCGTGTTGGAACGTGATTACGTGCCATATACCCTGTCCGAAGGTGAAGCGAACATATGGTTATATCGTGATGTCACGACTCGTAAGCAGCAAAATCAAGAACTTGAGCAGGTCAACGAGTTCCTTTCACAGACCCAGACCGTCGCAGACGTCGGTGGCTGGGAGCTTGACCGCCGAACAGAGTCACTCCGATGGACCGATGAAGTCTACCAGATTCACGGCGTCAACATGGACTTCGAACCAACAGTCGAGAACACAGTCGAGTTCTATCATCCCGAAGATCAGACAACGATTCAGGATGCCGTCGAGCGAGTGTTAACTGACGGGGAACCATGCGACTTGGAGTTACGCATCGTCACAGCTGACGATGAGGTGCGATGGGTTCGTACCCGCGGCGAGCCTTGGCGTGAGGATGGCAAAATCGTTGGTGTGCGCGGCACGTTTCAAGATATTACTCAGCGGATAGAACGCCAACAGAGACTAGAAGAGTTCGCCAGCGTTGTGTCACACGATCTTCGGAACCCGCTGAACGTTGCTACCGGGCATCTCAACTTGGTGGCCGACGAGTGTGACAACGACCATCTCGACAGTGTCCGCCGAGCACTAGAGCGGATGGAGGCGCTGATTGAAGATCTTCTCATTTTGGCTCGGGATAATAAAGAGGTGAGTGACACTCAGCCGGTTGATCTCGCGACGATAGCTGACAGGTGTCGGGAGAACGTTCAGATGGAGCAGGGACGCGTAATTACTACCGTCGATCGAACCGTGTGGGCAGATAGCAGTCGTCTCAAGCAAGTATTTGAGAACCTGTTTCGAAACGCGGTTGAACACGGTGGGCCAGAAGTGACAGTGACGGTCGGAAAACTAACCGACGGGTTCTATGTTGAAGACGATGGGGCAGGCATTCCGACCGACGAACGCAACGCTGTCTTTGAGGTCGGCTACTCGCAGTCGGCAAATGGAACTGGGTTCGGACTGAATATTGTCAAACAGATTGTCAATGCTCACGACTGGCAGATTCGCGTTACGGACGGGACTGACGGTGGAGCACGGTTTGAGATCACGAACGTTAACTTCGTAGATGAATAGACATTATTGATATCCTACCTAGTTTAACACGAGCCCCGCACTACTGTATCGCGTACATCGAGCAGCACGCCGACGCGCTGCTCCGGAGGTTCGAGAAATGGCACGATCTGAGTCAGGATCCGGCGGGAGGAGTCTATGAGTGACGCCGAACTCGAGGCGTTCGAGGACGCCGTCGGGGACCTTGGCGATCGCGTGAGTGAATTCCTCGCTGAAAGGTCGGATCTCTCTGCAGAGGAGATCAACGACGACGTTGAGGACCTCCCCGTGCCCGATCCGCTTGATGACCGCGCTGCCGACAAGTAAGACCTCGGCCGCGTGGGGCGTACGGCGGTCACAGGCTGGTTGTCTGATGTGGCTTTACTTACAGTGAATTCTATAGGGGCGAGTATAGGAATTCTCATAAAGAAAACTATATTTTAACAAATAGGACTCTCATTAGGTCCCACAACCCGAGATAGCACGTATGGGCCCGAATAGTGACCCCAGTACGCACCCACCGGCGGACGTCGACCCCGACGCAGTCTTGGGTGTTTGATTCAATACGTAACTGTGGAGAAACGTGTCTGACACGACCGTTGAGCAGAATATCTCAGGTCAAAGGAGTACCACGCCCCGGTCGAAAGTTGACCGCTCCAACCCTGACGACGCCCCCGATTTTAAATGGGACCGACAAGACCGACTACGGAATGTATGAGTCAGATCTTCAGGACAGGGTATCGAGCAGCATTATTGACGGCAAGGTGTCCTCGTTGAACCTCAGCATCACCGACAACGAGTTTGCCGTCATCGTTGATATTGGCGAGACCGACGCAGCTTACACGGCTGATGAAGCCCGTGAGCTAGCGACGAGTCTCAAATCCATCTCGGACCAGCGATGGGACGTAGAAAACGATGACATCGTAGAGTACCTCCGCGACTTAGCCGACGTGGTTGACAACGAGAAATCAGTAGATGAGGTAGAAGAGAAGTGGGAAAGTAGAGAGGTAGATATCTTGCTGTGTTGAATAGATGCTGAGTCACGGTTACAGCGGCTCACACAGTGGTTCTATGTTGGTAATGGCGAACATCAAGACGATTTCACGGAACTGCCGATACCAGCCCAGCGCTCGCACGGCATCGCCGAGCGAGCGCTTGGTTGTTGAGTACGATGTTTCGGCCATCCACCGCTGAGAGTAGCCATTTGCTTGGTTGAGAGCGTTGTTCGCGGCTGCGTTCGCTGACGAGCCGCGGTAATGAACAAGGTACTCAACGTCATGTGCGGCGATTTTGTACTCGGTATGCCAGTCTTGGAAGCCGTTGTCAGCGGCGACGGACTGCAGGTCGTCCGCGTTTCGGCGGACGACCTGCGGTCCGGTCTTCGTATCATGCTTCCACCGAGCTACGATGTGAGCATCAAGCACAGCAAGCGATTCCACATTAGTCAATGTCGTCACTTTTAGGGTCTGTATCGTCCGTCCTGCCCGCTGACGAAAGTACGATGACGCACGTCGGCGATCGAAGAACGTGCTGTCGAGAGCGGCGTGGCCAGACTGCGGGTGCTGCTGCGCAGAGACGCGCAGCAGCGCCCGCCACACCCACATTTTCAGCCGATCAAACGAATTGTAGATCGTGCTGTAATCTGGGAGATCGTCTCGATCTAAGTCCAGTGCGTCGCGAATCTCGGCCATGTACTTCAGCCGATTCGGCGTTTCTCGGTAGCTGTGGCCGTCTTCGAGCCGAAGACAGTGTAGCACAAAGTGTTTCCAGCGGGCGAACCCGCCGCTTGCGGGCTCGCCCGCGTGCTTTCCCAACGCTTGTTTGACTAGGCGACGACACCGCTCAACGAAGTCGAGGAGATCGACTTCCATGGACAGAATCGATTTCCTCGGCTTCGTCCTTCTACTCCGTGATATTAGTCGGTTAGATCGCTATTCAACACAGCATGTTATACCTGAACGTAGACGGTGAGGGCCCACCAACGGACGACCAGCGCGAGGCCGTCGCCACAGCGCTCGGGACGATCGATCGCGCGTACGAGTGGAGCCACGAGGGATTGCTCTACTCAATTGCCTACTCGCCCGCATACTTCGGCCGGTTCGAAGCGTCGCTGACAGCGGCTGTGGACCTCCCCGCTCCGCAGTCACTGTCTGAGTTTGAAACACCAACATTCGATACACAAGACGCGGTCGTCCACCTTGCGAGTGACCGAGCTGATACGGTGTTGGCGGCAGAGGAGGCACTAACTGGCGAAAAAGAGCGTGTGAATGGTGTCGACGTCGAGGCGCGGCTCACAGATGCGTTCACCGTCGACTCCCGCCGCACCGGATTCGTTGGAGCGGGCCTTCCAGCACAGAATCAAGACGTCGCGGGCATCCCCGACTCGAAACCGGTCCCCGAAGACTCACCGCTATTTATGGGGTTCACCGCCGGCTTCGTCGGCAACCAAGCCACGGAGGATTACGTCACGCTGGAGGACGGCCCATTCGCCGGGGGAAGGATAAAAGCAATTTCGAACATTCGGCAGCGACTTGACGACTGGTACCTCGAACAGGACCACGACGACCGGGTGGCGGAGATGTTCAGCCCGGTCCACGCAGAGCAAGGCCTCGTCGACGGCGTTGGTGCGAATCTCGGTGATAATAGCGGGATCGACGAGATCCCAGATGATATCGTTGATCAATCCCGTGAATATGCCCGAGTTGGGCATGCTCAGAAGGCGGCCCGTGCGAATCGAGACGTGGACGGGAACGTGCGACTACTCCGCCGGCACTTCGAGTCAACAGATGACATCGGCTCCGATCAAGAGGTTGCGAGTCTCCACTTCCCTTCGTTACAACAAGGCATCTCTGCCTTCGAAGATGTCCGTCGATCGATGAACGGCGTAGACATCACAGCGGAAACACCGGCTGTCCGTCAGCGGGTCAACAACGGCATTTTGGAGTACATCTTCACCCGCCGGCGTGGCAACTTCCTTGTTCCACCCCGTCGGCACCGGGTGCTGCCGTCGCCACGACCAGCGTAATCAACAGTCTGTCGCCACCATCGCTACGCCGACTGCTGATCGTTGACGGTGAACTTGATGTCTTCCATTGCCCCGGTTTCACCACCGAGGGCCGTTTCATACCCCTCGTGACGCGCTGTCTGCGGCTGAAGCGTCGGCGAGAGTGTCAGCTTGTCACCGGACTGGACGGCGTCAACGACAGCGCCATAGTGGTAGCCGAGGGATGGGTCCAGCGTCCGAGTGAGCCGTTGGTTAGAGAGTATCTCACCGTCGCGAGTCTGTGCCGCTGAGAGGCTCATCGCCGGGAGTACCATACGGTTGTACTGTGACCGCGCTGAGACGGCGAGATACTGTCCCTGACCAACAACGCCTGCCGGAGGGGAGTCAAGCACCGTGGTCACGAAAACGGCCCCATCGGTACTGCCGGTGCCAACGACGCGGCCGGGGAGGACGTCTGCCCGGGGTACAATCGAACCTGGGAGCATTTCCATCGCCATGGGGTCGACAGCACCGGGGGATCCAGCGTCCTCAAGCCGGCGAAAACTGATATTGTCTCGTTTCGATTCACGGTACTCAAATGGGATTCTCGCGGTTACAGGTTGTTCGAACCGGTCTTGAAATAAGTCGGTCCGTCGAGTCGATAAGCCACCAACACTGAGCCGGACATCGTAGGTGCCATCCCCGTCAAGTCCGAAGTTTGCTCCGTAGTGAAAGCCCATTGGCTGTGACAACATCCGGTAGATAGCCTCTTGGGAGATGAGTTCACTGTCGCGGTAGATCTCAACACTCAACCCCGTTTCTGGGAGGATCGTTTGGGTTTCAGAATCCCAGACGCTAGCCATCAGATGGATATCGTCGTCAGGCCCAATCTCGGTCAGCGACGTGGTTTCACCGTTGACGCTCCAAAATCGGTGGGCGTAGCTGTACATCAGTCCAAAGCCGTAATCGCCCTGCTCAGTAGTTCCAACCATCTGCATTCCCTCAACGTGGCCCGGCAAATAGATCCCGTTAGGACGATTTTCGACAATAGCAGGAGCACGCGGGGACCGAGAAGTAACCTGGCCAGCGCAGCCGGCAAGGCTAGTGGCGGTGGCTACCCCGAGACCAGCTTCGAGAAATGTACGGCGATCCATGGCAGTACGTACGGGAGAGACCGAAAAGTGGGTTTTGATGCCCTCCGCCGCCGACAACCGGGTGGAGCGATCAGGGAAACCGATCAGTTAGTAGGAGAGTTGTAGGCAATACACATTCATCCGACTGTGATCAATTCAAATTTGTGTTGATAACAATGGGTCATATACATCGCCTCGTAAGAATCCCCATTAGGTTAGGTAACACAAGAATAAAAACGTATATCACGAACGTTTATTTACAAAGGGGAACATGTTAGGTACACCATGTCTGGTCCCCTGCTTGACGGGAAGACGGCCGTGATCACTGGTGGTTCGAGCGGCAACGGACGCTCTATCGCGGAGGCATACGCCGCAGAGGGTGCGGATATCGTTGTCGCCGATATTCAGGAAGCACCACGGGAGGGTGGCACGCCGACTCACGAACTCGTCATCGACGAGTACGATGTCGACGCGACGTATGTAGAATGTAACGTGACAAATCTTGACGACCTCGAAGCGGCTGTCGATGCCGCGGACGAATTTGGTGGCATTGATATAATGGTAAACAACGCGGGTATCTTCCGCCAAGAGACGTTCGTCGACACCGACGAAGACGCCTTCGACCAGATGATGGACATCAACGTCAAGGGAGTCTACTTTGGCGCGCAGTACGCTGCCCGCAAAATGGTTGAGAACGGCGGTGGGAGCATTATCAACATGTCGAGCAACGCCGGTCTCGAAGGGAGTGCGGGCTTCGTCACCTACTGTACGTCAAAAGGTGCGGTCCGACTGATGACGTACGCGCTCGCCGACGAGTTGGGGCCTGAGAACATCCGAGTGAACGCGATTCATCCGGGCGCTATCGAGACGGCAATGCTCAAAGAGGACGTCGAGGTCGTCGGGACAGAAGCTGAAGAGGGTTATCGCCAGACGATCCCGCTACGCCGGCTTGGTCAACCAGAGGATGTTGCTGATGCCGCACTCTATCTAGCCAGCGACCTCGCATCCTACGTTAGTGGGGAGTCACTATACGTCGACGGTGGGATGACAAATTCCGGATAACTGAGCAGCGTCTCTAGGTATCTGATTCCCATAGAAAGTTCGATACAAAAGCAGAAGGCAGGTTCGTGTTCGAATATCAATAGGTGTTATAGAACTATTCACAAAAATCTGATTTTATCTGGGATTCTATGAATTAGCTGTCAGGACGAGTATGCGAATTGAGTGCCGAAGATTCTGCCAGATCAGGGAGATAACTCGATAGCTGTGCGAGATACACAGCGCACGTATGATCAACGTATCCGTGCCTAGCTCAAGACAATCAGGGAGTCATTTTGTTCCCTAGTAGATAGGCTGGTATAATCGCGAGCAGTGACATCAGAAACCCGACAATAGGAGTAAGTCCGAGGAAGAACGTGGTCATTGGCACATCAATTACACCGGTGAGAGACATGAACACTACGTAGACTGGGAGTCCGGTGGTCATGACCAGAACGATAGTAGCGATCTTCCGCTTGTCTTGCTTAGTTAGATCCTGAGTGAGGGAGGATAGGTGAGCCATATTGCTCGATTCGCTCTCACCTGTATAGTTCTTATTCGATTGCCGCACTTCGATTACGATCGAAAGATCAAAGAGACCCTGAAGGCGCTCGCGACCGATGAGGGCGCTGTCGATGGGGATGACGTGATCGAGTATCTCAGAGCACACACAGAGCCGCTCGCTCCGGAGTACGAGGCAACCATCAACCTGTGGCTGTCACGCATCGAAGGCACAGATCAGCTATCCAGAGATCCCAAGCTCGATACAGGCGACAATGAACAACACGAACCGAACGATTATGACGATGACCGCCATAGTGATGAATAAGGATGGCCGCTGAAAGTGAGCAGCCCGAGATTCCCGATGAGCTGTCCCCCGAAGAGGCACGGCAGTATCTCATTCGGTTCCTCGGACGCCAAGACCTTGACGAGCACGAGGAGATCTACGACGAACTCGCGACCGAGTAGGACTCTCTCCAGGCTGTTCTCCGTAGTACTGCAACAGTACCGTGGTTTCTCGCAGAGCGAGACCGTTCCAATCCGAAGCGAAAGCGAGATTGACGCACCGGTTTTCCCGTTCGCACTGGAACATCGGCCACGCATATGGATGTAACCGAGGACACGGTTCGAGACATCTGTACCGACGCAGTCTTCGAACGCGGCGAACGATATCTTGCTGAGGGCCGTATCCACGAAATACACCGCGTCGACAGCACCGTTACCGCCGTCGTGAGCGGCAGCCGTCAGTACGATGTCCGTGTTGACCTCGCCGCAGACGGGTTTGCCCCGTGGTGCGACTGTCCGTACGACAGGCCGGGAGCGTGCAAGCACGTCGTCGCCGTGTTGCTCCGGTGTGTCGACGACCCACCGGCAGACGACGGCGATCGACTCGATGCCGCACTCGACAGTGCCGACGACGATGAACTCCGCGCGTTCCTGCGTGACGAACTTGCGACCAATACGGATCTCCGCGAACGGTTTCTCGCCGGCGTTGGCGAGCCGACGAGCCAGTCGGTCGGTGAGCTTCGTGCCTCGATCGATCGGCGGTTCCACGAGACGAACCCTGAGTACCACGTCGTCTTCGAGCCGATCGACTTCACGCAGTGGTTCGAGCTCGCGAACGAGTACCGCGAGCAGGAGCGGCACGCGTCAGCGGCGACCGTCTACCGGGCACTCGTCGAGTCCCTCGACGACAACATGGAGCGCGTCGACGGCGCGTACGACCACTTCTCGCGTGCGTTCAGTCAGGCACTCGACGGGTATGTTGACTGTGTCGCGACCGCGAACCGCGACGCTGATGCGGTCACTGACGCCGTTGCGTTCCTTGAGGAGCGGGTGACGGCGGGAACGCCGGTCCCCGCGGACCACTTTGAGAAGGCAGCAGTCGAGCTTCGAGCGAAGCTGGGCGAGCAGGCCGGGGAATAGCTGGGTCGCCCTCGATGACGCCCACACGTTCGACGACCGCGAAAATTAGTTTGTGTCGCGGTCAGTCGCGTCGATCATCTGTTCGCGAGCGGCTTCGACATCCGAGTAGAGCGCCAACGCATGCTTGATGAGTCGGCGGTCTTCCAGATTCTCCTCCCAGCGCGTAATCACGTCACGGCGTTCCTGAAGCTCGGCACTTGCGAGATCGCCATCAGCAAGCGACTGTTCGAGCTCCTCCCAGGTCTCAACTTCGTAAGTCGCCTGCCACTGCTCGATTTCCTCGGTGATCGCGGCCAATTCGTTGCGTAGCTCCTCGCGGGTGTTTTCCTCGATGAGCGTGTGGATCTCCTCGAAGAGCAGGCGCGTGTAGTCCGGCTGGTAGCGCGTCGTCTCACCGGCCTCGACGCGGCGCAGCTGGCCCTCGTCGACGAGATCCTGGAGTTCCTCGTTGGTCGTGCTCCAGGCGGCGTCGGCCTGCTCGCTGATCCAGTTAACTGAGCGGGGTTCGCGAAGCGACTCAGCGACCGCTCGAATGCGGTCGCGGGCGCTCATCGACTCAGTCCACGATTGGACCCCATCTCGCGGGGATTCGGTCATGGTTGGCACCTCTAGTCCTGATTACGATACGGAAGCGTTGTCACGTCGAACGCATCGTAGTGTCGGTCGTACGTAAGGATATGGTCGACCTCTAAGGCCTCCATATGGGCTGCAACAGTGAAATCGGTGAGTGACGCATCCAGATCCGTCCACTCGACGAACGTTGTTTTAGCATCATCGAAAACGTCCTCGGAAACGGATTCGAACTGATACAGCGTGCTCTCATCCAGTGTCGTCAGGAACGACGCGGCGTTCCGCATCGACGCTTGCTTTTTCAACCGGGTTGCGGCCTCGTCGACGATGTGATCGTTGACGATGAGACGACGATAGGGGAGATCACCGTCGCGGACGAACGCCATGAACGCTCGCGAGACGGCGTGCATCTGGTCCTGAGGGTTGAACAATGCGTACAGGAATTTCGGCCCGACGACAACCTCGTGGCGGACATGTCCTGGACGAAAATGTTCGGTTGTGACCGTGCCGATCGGGGTGTCGACTGGTTCAGCCATTTACGGTCAGGATTGCGCGGACGGGTCGTCGGCGAGCGTGAACGATTCGTCGCTGCCGTGCCACTCGTCGACGAGATCGTCTTCCTCGCGAGCGTCAGTCGCTGACGACGCTGGAAGGGACCCGTCATCAAGGTCGTCGAGAACGGTGAACGCCGGGTCGTTGGGATCGGCTTGCTGCTGGCGTTCGATCCACTCGAGAAGCGCCTCGTGACCGGCTTCTTTCAGCGAGAGGTCGTGTTCGCTTGCGAACTCCCGGAAGCGTTCGTATTCGTCCTCGTTCAGTTCAGTTTGAACGTGCTTGGTGTCGTTGCTGCTCATAGGATCCCAATTGCTACTCCCATCTACGTTCTCATGAAGTATAAGATGTTCGCATATCTTAGATCATGAACCATGCTCAAGTAGCTGACGGAGCGGACTACTGGTCCTGGCGTTGAAATACGAACCCGGGACAAACCTCAACAATCGATGCGTGATCGCTATCTAGATTTCGAGGAACTACGGCCCACCGGCGAGGCATCCCACATCCCGGACACGATGCTGGACGACAGGTGTGAGGGTGCCCCCCGGCGGCAACGCGTCGCGACGACTACAGGTAGCTACCCTGATGTGCCGACGATAACCGACGGCGAGTGCCGGTCCTGTGGGGCGTCAGTCCCAGCCGGCCAGCTGAAATGCCGGTTCTGTCTCTCTAACCATCTCGGAAGTGGCGCCACTAACACGAACGAGGCAGCGTCGACGACGTGCCTCGGCATTATCTATCTGGTTGTCGAGTCGGCCACGTTCTACGGTGCCGTCGCGAAGGGCGGCGCCGCAGCGTTCGTTACCACCCTTGATCTGTGCGTTACCCGCTTTTGCGGTGGCGTACACTCGTATGGCGCGACAAGTCGACCAGTTAGGACTTGACAGCGACGCAGTCGTGCTCCGCAAGCAGTTCCCGACCACGCTGGGTCAGCAGATAGCTCATTGGATTCCCGTCGGCACCCATTCCACAGGCATCGGACATCGGACAGCCGCTACAGGCCGCCGACTCACAGTCGATCGCGCGGAGGTACCCCTCACGGACCATCGAGTCAAGCATCCCACGGATGGCATCTTCCCGCGTGTCCAACTGGGTGGCGATCGTCGAGACGGGTACGTTTCGTGCGACCATCGCGAGGACACGACGGTAGGTACTCACGACGCAACCACCTCACGAAGTCGGTCGATAACAGCGATTCCGTCAACGTGACGGATAGCGGGGAGCGTGAGCAGAACGGCGATGAGTGCTGGCGCGTACGGTGGCGCTAATGCGCCGAAAATTGCCCCTGGTGGAGCAATCCACGTCTCAGCGCCGCCCGGGATCGCTTCCAGTACCGCAGTCAAAAGCTGAGTTCCGGCCGTGATCCAGAGCATACCACTGGCGAGAACAACGGTCGCCCGCTCGCGTACACTGGGGACGTCGCCGCTCCGCCGGCCGCTCGGACCGACGGGAACGCGTGGGTACCGCTTGGTTGGCCGGCCAACCGGATGGGTCGGGTCGCCGCGAACGACATCGCCGGACGTGACGACCGCCTCGATCCGGTCTTGGACACCTCGATCGCGAAGGTGTTCGATCTCGACGTCGGTACCGTCGGTGACACGGCAGCGGCGCTCGACTCGGTGGACGTATCGGTTTCATCGGTCGCGTAAGCGCCGACGCCATCGACGGGGATGATGATCTCCTCGCGGACCTCGTCAGGGGTATATTCGGGAGCGCCTTCTGCGTACTCCCTGAGAACCAGCGAGAGCAGCATCATCTCGTCACTCGATGCTTCCCGCTCGTCCCGGGCGATCGCGGCGACCTCCTCGGCCGTGAGCTCTAACCGCTCGTCCTTCACGATCTGCGTCGGTGTTGGTGCGGTGCGGTATCCCGGGTGCGAGAGGCCGGGGTTCTCGGGTGACACTCCGAATGTCTCGTCAATCTCATAGCCCGCTGTGTCGCGCTCCTCGGCGCGCTCATCGGCTTCTGGTGACTCCTCGGGGGTTTCCATGCCCTCGTCTTCGTCCGGCGTCTCGGTCGACTCCTTACCTTCGTCCTCCTCGGGGAGTACGATCATGTCGACCGCCTCGTCGGGCGTTGGCGCCATGTAGTCGGAGTCGGTCGCAAGCGAGTTCACGATCGTCTGGATCGTGAGCCGGTGTTGCTTCTCTGGTCTGAAATCCCCCTTGGCGGCGTCTCTGACCTTCTCGACGCTTAGGTCTAACCGCTCGTCGCTCACAACACGCGCCGGCGTGGGCGCCTCCTCGAAGCCCTCTACGGTCGGGGCACCGCTGGCGGGGGAGTCGGCACTCGGCTCGTCCTCCGCCGCGCTCTTGGCGTTCTCGGCGGTCTCATCTTCATCGACAGGTTCGTCGGCGGTCGCATCCTCTACCTCGCCGGGCCCTTCGATCTCACCGGCGTCGACGTTGTCGACGGACTCGACGCCGAGATGGTCGAATAGGGGCTTACACTCGCCGCGGTGGTAGAGTTGCGGCTGGTCGTACTCCTCGTTGTCCCCGTCCGGGAAGATGATGATCTCGAAGTCCTCGTGGTCGGGCCACTCGGGGAACCGAGCCTCGGGGATGAACGGCCCTCGGAAGGACACCCAACTGTCCTCAAGCTCCTCTTTGCTCGGATAATATAGCTTCTCGCCGTCGTGGTAGACGACGTACTCGCCTTCGCTCTGGTCGTACTCGTAGTAGGCTGGCACCGCGTTCTTGTCGCCTTCGTGGGCGGCTTCCGGGCCCTCGAACCGGGCGACTTCCCCGTCCGGCTCCGGCTCCTTGTCACCGACCGCGGCGACGACCTCGCCGGTGTCGGTGTCGCGGTACCAGATCATGCTCATCGTCCCCTGTCCCTCGTCGTCTTCGTCGCGCCGCTCGCGAAGGGCGACTTTCTCGTCGCCAACACGGTAGTCGCCGCCACCGTCGTTGTAGTAGCGTAGGTTCCCGTCTTTCCCGGGGGACTTGCGGAAGGCGATCTCGTCGCTCACGACCTCCGTGTTCTGTCGCTGGCCTTCCGTCTCGTAGATGACCTTCTCGGCGCGCTCGCCCCAATAGGTGAAACTGCCGTAGTTGGCGGACCCGTCTTTCACCGCGAACACGCACTTCTCGCCCTTTTCCATCGCTTTCCGGAGGTTGGTGAACGTCTGGAACGGGTACTTGATCGTCGACGTTTCCGCCTCGATCGATACGTCGTCGGCGCCGGCGAAGTTCCACACGCCGGGGTACTCCTCGCGAAGCCGCTCACGACGCTCGTCAATCGCGTCCAGCATCTCGGAGCGCGACTGGTCGCTGTCCACGTCGGTCACGTCGATCGGCGCTTCTGCGACGCCGTCAGGCATCTCCTCGCCTTCCTGCTCGGGGAGCCACGACACGTAGCCGATCTGCGTGAACGCGACGTAGCATTGACCGAGAATCCAGCGGTGGTCGTCGCCGCCACCGGACCCGGCACTCCCCGTGTCCTGTTGGAGTACGACCCCGCGCCCTTCGGGGGTGAGCTTGATCGATGGCGTCCCGTCCTTGCGGTCCCGCTCGACGTAGCTACTGTTGACCCGCTCGTAGATGTTCGACAGCTCGGAGAGGCTGTCGATCGTCGAATCCTCAAGCCGGGCCACGAGCTCGTCTTTCGCGTCCTCGGTCGGCACGTACTCATCGGCCTGCTTGCCTGCCCGAAGGCGGGCGGCAAAGATGGACTCTAAGACCGTATCGAGATGGCGCTCGACGACGCTCTCGGCGTCGTCCGCGGTCGACGCCCCGAACGCCCCGGGCGTCTCGCCGGCGCTCCCAGCGCCGCCCTCGCTGCCGGACATGGGCGTCGTCGACGCCGCGGTGGTATCCCCACCGCCCCCGCTGTCGATGGTGGGATCCTCCGGGCTTGGAACGGCGTTTTGGAGTTCTTGAGCGTACATTAGCTTCTCCTCTTTCTCGTCGGCCATCGCCATCTTCCGCCCGATACCGGTCTCCCACCGTCCACCGCCCTCGTTGAACAGGAGGTTCTGGTAGACTTCTTCGTCCGACCGGCGTTCGCGACCGATCTTCTTGAGACTCGCCTCGATTGCCGCGTCGCGTTCCTCAGCGGTGCGGACGGGTGGGAACGGCGGGTGCGCGTACACGCGGAACGCTTCGGACCGCTCCATGTTCTCGGAGATGGTCGTCCGCATCCAGTAGTGGTAGTTCACCTCCTCGGTCAGATCCTCGGGGTCAAGCCCCAACTGCGTACAGTAGGTCCGGGCAGATTTCTTGTCGCCCGGGTTGAACGACATGATGGTGTCGCAATTGGTCGTGATTGCGTCGATGACGTTGCTCGGGAGTTGGGCCGGATACTGGTTGGCAAGCGTCATGGCGAGCCGATACGACCGACTCTCGGAGATCATCGATGGGATCGTGTCGTCCGCGAGCGCGAGGTTGTCAAACTCGTCCGCGAACAGGTAGAAGGGCGACCGCTGGTGTTCGGACTTGGTGGCCCGTCCGCGGATGTGCGACCACACCCTGCGGATGACCGCCATCCCGAGCATCTGCTTGAGTTCGCGCGGCTCGGAGCCCATCCGCACGATGATGATCTTGTCGTTGTCGATCGCGTCGGGGATGCTCACCCCGCCCGAGCGGAAGCCGATCATCCGGCGGGCAACCGGGTTCTGGATCCACGGGAGGAATCGGCCGAGTAGCGGCTCAAGGTCGTCCTCGGGCATCTCCGCGACCGTCTCCATGTGCGGGGTGATGAACCGCATCCCGGCCTCTTTCAGCCGCGCCGTAAACTCGTGCCGTGACGCCTCCGACTTGAGGACGTAGTACATATCGACGAAGTTCATCTCGGGGGCGTCGTCCGGCGTCTCGGAGTTGTAGAGGTTCATCCCCGTGATGATTGACTGGGCGACGCGGTCCATCCGCGGCCCCCAGTAGTCGTCGTTCGCGGCCAGCATCTTTTTCAGGTCCTCGACGAGCGACGCGAGCGCGGCGTTGTACGCGTCTTCGTCGGGGTCCATGTTGAGCGAGATAAAATTGAACCCCGAGAGGTAGTCGCCGGTCGCACCGGGCTCGATCCACACCACGTCGTCAAGCCGGTGTTCGGGCATGATCTTCATCAAGCGCCGGGCATCGTCGCCCTTCGGGTCGATGAAACACAGGCCGGCGCCGGACTCGATCAGCTGTCGGGCGTCGTTCGTCAACAGCGTGGACTTCCCGTAGCCGGTGACGCCGAACACCGCCCGGTGGCGGAACAGGTGGTCTTTGTCGATCGACGCGTCGCGACCGTTCCGGGTGCCCTTCCCGACGAACAGCGGCGCGTCTGGGTGTTCGCGCGGGAGTTCTTCAAGCACTCTCCGGGCGCTCCCGGCGGCGTAGACCTCACTCCCGTCGTCTCCGGAGTCAAGTTCCTCCGGGTTGACATCGTCGGGGACTCCAATGGACTGGATCTCCTCGCCGTACATCGTGTTCCGTCCCTTCTCGCTGTAGGCGTAGGGAAAATCCTCCATCGCGTCAACGGCGTCCTGAATCCCAGCGAGATCGCTCCGCATCGTCAAAATATCCTCCTTGACGGCACTCGCCGAGAGCCGATCGAGGGTTACGAATTGAATAAGATCGCGGAGTTCTTCACCGATCTCCTCGGTGGTCGGGTTTACTTCGGGCGCGTACCATTGGGGTTCGGCGCCGTCGACGGTCGCCTCGTTGACGCGGGTTAACAGCGTCGCGATCTGCTTGCTTAGATCAACCCGATTGTCGATACTGAGTTGTCGCTGTTCGATCTTCTCGGCCGTCGATTTAAGATCGGCATGGAGCCGTTGTAGCTGGTCTTCGGTAACTGGTTCGCCCGTCTCGTCGTCGCTCCGAAAGAAATCGAATACCATGTGATGATTTGACTGGTCGGTGTCGGTTTCGTCGTATCAGTCGCCGCTCCGTCGGTTAGCCTCGGTATTCCACGGAGCGGAGTCGTCGTCCTCCTCGCCGTCCTCGTCGTCCTCGCCGTCTGTGCTATCGTCAAGAAGCCCGCCCACCCCCGCCGGTTCTGGGTCAGTAGGGGTACTCTCACCCGATCCTACTGGCCCTGTGTCGCTTGGGTTGCTCTCCTCTGGGGTCGCCTGCGGTGGGGTCCGGAAGTCGGGGCCGTCACTCTGGGCGTCGGTCTCGGGTTCCTTACTCGACGCCACTCCGGTGTCCGTGGCGTCGGCGCTCCCGCTGGGACTCGACGACTCATCCGGCTGTTTGGAGCTCGTCGGCTCTACTGGCGTACTTCCGGGGGTTTTGCTCTGCCCTGCCGCACGCTCTGGACTGAACCCACTCTTTCGCTGTTCGTCGGTGTCGGTTGTCCTCTCAACGACGTCGTCCTCCTGCTCTGCTTCGGCGGGGATCCCCGGGCCGGTCTGCTGTTTCGCCCAATCGACGACGGGCGTGTTGATGCTGTCGTTGGGGATGTGGGCGATCGACCCGAGGGCGCTCACGGTTTGGAGCACTGCGGGCTGTCCGGGGCCGAGTTTGAGCCGTTGGGTCCACGGGATTGAGTGGGTCCGTTCGGCCATTTCCCGGAGGTGGTGTGGGATCTCGTCGGGCCCGATCGCGATGGGGTCAAGCCCCTGCTCGGTGAACGAGTTGTAATACTTCTCGAAGTCGCTCGCGACGGTGTTACACCGGCGTTCGGCAATCTCTTTGTGCGGCGAGATCGCCAGCACGCGGACGGTGAAATAGTAGCCTTTGGCGCCGTGGAGCTTGTCGATGATCTTCGCGGTGCGACTCCGCTTGGCGCCGGGGTCGCGCAGGTCGTACCCTTCGACCATGTTGCCGACGACCTCGCCCTGCTTGATCTTGGAGGCAGCGTCGGTGACGTTGAGCCCGTAGGGGCGGCGCTTGGTCCACACGTCGCGTGCGGGCTCGAAGATGGTCTGGACCATGACGCGACAGTCCTCGGCGAGCACGCGCTGGCCGTCGGTGGTCTGGTCCTCCTCGACGACCATGTCGGAGGTAATGTCGCCGTATGGGTCGACATCGAAGTCCTCGTCCGCGATTTTACACTTGATGGGGTAGTAGAACGGCTGTTTGAGCCGCATCTTCGCCATCGCGATGTGGTCGCCGCTATCGAGGGTGGGGAACTGCTTGTTGGCCTCGCTGATCTGGGCGTCGGGGTAGTTTTTCCGGAGTTGGCGCTCGAACTGGTTGGCGTCGACGCGGGTGTCCGGTTTGAAGAAGAATTGGAGCTTCCCGCCGTCGTAGACCATCTCGTGACTGTGGATGTGGGAGCTGGTGGAGACGAGTTTGAACCGGCCGACTCCGATCCCGGTCTCGTGTGGGTCGTGGATGGTTTCGTAGAGATTGATACTGGCGTCCATCCCACTGTTCTCCCGGGGAGGTCGGACACGCAGCCGGGGGCCGGAGTCGGCTTCGGCTACCTCTAAGCCGGACTGGAGTTTGGCGTATAGGTCATCGTCGACCCTGATCGCGGGGTAGACGCTGGTATCAGTGGACAGAGTATCCCAGATATCCGTAATCAAACCGCTCATTTTTCTTCCCCTCCGCAGATCTTGTTATATAGAAAGCTCAGTCCGTTGTCTGCGGTTTCCTTGGACCTGAACTGGGCGTGAATCCGCCTTCCTTGAAATTCTCTCTTGTTGTCAATTACCTTTTTAATCAACGCCATATCATTTGCCTCTGTTACCCGGCTAATCGAAGACAGATATAATGGTAATGGCCACAAAATCAAGCGAAATAATATTGGAATTAAACCCCACCAATCAAATCGGTTTCCATTAATTCCCGTAGGCTCTCTCAGGGATCTCTATCGGATGGCGGTCGCTTCGAGAGCCGGTCGAAACGGCCTTGAGAGGCGTTTGAACGCCTTTCTGTCTCCCCAGATTGGTATTGTGAAGAATACACGGCGCCATCACGAATCTCTACTTCCAAAATCGCATCAGCATGCTGCCCATCCGATGGCAGCTCGTCTGGTTCGACAACCGCATTCCCTACCTCCTCACCATCCTGCTCGAAGAACACCGTTGCGAGCCCATCCTCAATCGAATCAACAACGGCGGTGTACTCACCGTTTGGAAGGTCAATTGTAGTCATTAGTAGCCTTCCTCCAGCACTCGGTCGCCCTCACTTGTAGTTACGATCACCGTATCACCGTCATTATTCCAGATTGGCGACCCCGACCCCCAGTACAGTTCGCTGTCCGTCGCGGTGCCACTCCCGGTGTACAGCGTCACAGTCTCACCAGGCCCTAGCTTGAACCCATCCGGAATCGTGTACGTGTGCTCGGCGTCGTCAGCGACTGTCCAGCCGGACAGGTCGAGTGGGTCCGCGCCAGTGTTCGCAAAGACAACATACTCATCGTTGAGATTCTCACCGTCTCGCCCCTCAGCGTCGGCGTTGACCTCTGTGACAGCAAGCGCACTGGTGTTCTCGCCTGCCTCCGAGTCGGATCCCGAATCGGTCTCATCTGGCTCGTCTCCAGTGTCGATCGCGCCGGTCCCCCCACCGCCGATCCGCTCACGCTCGGTAACACCACCAGCTGTCCCTAGTTCGATGGCCTCCCCATCGCGAATGCTCAACGGATCGGTTGGCGCGTCCTGTTGCGTCTGGATCGAGACGGCCTGCCCATCACTCACGAGGACAACATCTCCGTGAGTGGCGGTCCAGTAGGTTGAGATGGAACGCTCCGAGAGCCGCTTAAGCACCTCCTCGTTCGGGTGGCCGTACTGCGAGTCGTACGCGCTTGAGGTGACGACGGCCTGTGGCTGGACGGCATCGAGGAACGCCCCACTCGAGGAGCTGGCCGAGCCGTGGTGGCCCGCCTTGAGAATCGTCGACGTCGATAATAATGACCGGCGGGAGGGTTCGTCGTCCATATCCTGAGTCAATATGGTATAGAGGGTAAAATTTCATCCCACAAGCAGAGCGGTGTCGTATTCTGGTGAACAGAGTTCATCGTGATTCCATTGAAGCGCTTCCACCGCTCACCCCGTACAACTGGTGGCTTCGATTCCCTATTTTCTATCAGTTAGGAATATCAGTAGAGACACAATTATATATCACAATAAGAGAAGTTGGATCTAATGCCCGATACTCCTGAATACATTGGGAAGGCACACGAAAAGCTCACCCGAGATATTTTGAATGGAGTTGATCCGCAGCCCGATACAGTAGAGCAACTCGATCACCTTCCGAGCGGCCAGCAAGATCGGGTCCAGCTCGGTAGTGAGAAAACGGCGGAATTCATTCGCGACGATCTCTCATTTCCAATTGAGTCAGCGACAGAGGTCGGCGATGAGTTGCGGGGTGTGTCTGGTGACGACACTGATCTCGTTGTGGTTGGGGCTGCTGAAGAGAAGCGATACTCACTCAAGATGGTCGGAAGTGGAAAAGTGAACGTCCGGAATCCAACGCTCAACACAATCTGTGAAAATCTCCTCGACCAGTCTCGCGAAGACCTTCTTGAAGAGCTTGATCGTGATGACTATCACGAGATTGCGGAACGCTATGCCGAAGATGAGATCGAGTCGAAGGAGTTAGCTGCTGTCGTCCTCCCCGTATTAGCAGAAACACTGCGTGGCGCCCGCGATCAGGATGAAGAAGTTTTCCGAGAGCGCCTCGCAGATGAACTCCAACTAGACTCAAATACAATTGCGTGTAAGGTCACCGACGCCGGCTACTACCACGGGATTGTTTCGACAACACAAGGAACACTCAGCAAGGTTAACGACCCGAACACGACGCTTGAGATCTACACCACCGACAACAGCTCAACATCGGTTTTCTTTGACATCGATGGTGACCGAGCATTCCAGATTTCCGTCTACGGTCAGAATAGCGGAGGTCAGGCTCGAGCAGCCCTTCGAGCAGCGTACTGGGTCCCAGTCTGATAACCTCGTTCCGATCTACCTCTAAAAAACGGACACCTGTATGTTAGGACGACACATATTTTTGACACTCAAAAGTAGGATATATTTTATTTTGTCTCAAAATAGCCCAGGTGCTTAAGTAGGTCATGGGCAAATATGAGACAACATGATATCTGAAATAGAATTGCGGATTCTCTCTACGCTCGACTCACCAAAGACCAGACAAGATCTAGGTGATGAATTGGATTACCTCGAATCAACGGTGTCACGGGCACTCGGGAGCTTGGAACAGGTCGATCTTGTTTATAAGGAGAAAGCCGGGAATCAGATGATCGCCAAACCAGTAGATGCTCGATGCGTCGAGGTGTTTCAGTCACTTACAAAATCGAACCCACATGTTGATTTCCCTGACCTGCTGACTTCATCGATGTTGAACGTGGTGTACTATCTCAGTAGTGAGGAGCAGTGGACAGCCACCGAGCTCACTGAACACACCGGGCATGCGCGAGCCACGATTTATCGAAACCTTCGGACGCTAACCAACCGAGCAATGGCGACCAAAGAACACAGTGAATATAGACTCCGAGAGGAATTCGATGAGCTCCATCTGTTCGCGACCGAACTCCGCCACCACATCCATCGCGTCCGGATCAAACGTGACGTAGGCGCTGGAACAATCCTTTGGGAATCTCACAAGGAGTGTCTCATGCGGACAGACACTGATGTCGAAGACGAGAATTATCACCGAACCGGTCTCGATGCGTTTGCCGAGTACAGACTTCAGTTCTTTACAACATCCGAGCAGTACTATTTCTACTCAGAAGGTCGAGACTCGCTCGATCCCACAGACCTCATCTGCCATCTCCTTCTCATCGAAAACGATTCACGACACAGAAAGTACGTGCTCTTACTCATCGCCGAAACAGAGCTATCCGAGGAGTCTCTCAAAGAGGCAGCGACCTACTACGGAGTTGAAGACATCGTACTCCCGCTCGTAGAGTTCCTCCGCACAGAAGGGAGCGTTACGTCAGAGAGCACACCAGTGTGGGAGGAGTTTGAATCCCTTGCGTCCGAGTATGGGGTCGAAGTATGAGCCGTGAGCCGACGTTCGAGTCCTCCGCAATTCGACGGCAGTTCAGCGAACTTGCCAATCTCATTGACGACGATCTCACCGTGTATCTGATCGGCGGGGGAGCACTGACCTTAGAGGGGCTCAAGAACGCGACGAAGGACATCGATCTCATCGTTCGCGAAGAGTCGGAGCTGCGGCAACTGTGGAACGTACTCACCTCTGCGGGGTACAAACCGAAAGAAGACCTCGGCGAAGAGTACGACGAACTTGGGGCGGCATTCATTCTCGAAAAGGACCACCGTCGATTCGATGTCTTTCACGAGCAGGTGGCGGGTGTGATCTCACTGAGTGACTCGATGGTCTCACGCAGCCGGCACCTGTTCGAAGAAGACGGGCTTTCCGTTCGGATGGTATCGCTGAACGACATCTTCCTGTTCAAAGCCGTCGCAAATCGCGAGGATGACGTCGAAGATATGGTACGTATCGCTCAGGCAGGGATTGAGGATGACGTGGTCGTCGAGGAGATCATGTCGCAGCTAGCTCTGCTTGGGAGTGACGACTTCATCGGAGCAATGAAACAGAAACTGGAACGACTGGAAGACCGCGGATTCGTCTTCGATATTCACGTTGAAGTAAACGAACTCTACGATCGAAGCCAAGATGGATCAAAAGTCAGGAACGCCATTGTTTCGCTTCGTGAGCACGAGTACGATGACGATCTCTACACAGGTGTTCCGGAGTCCGCTCTTGAGCGACAACTTGGGGAGAAAACCACCACCTCAGGGGTCGAGTGGCTGCTGCGGATTAGCGATTTACATCGTGAATCGGATGGCTCGCTAGTGCTTGTGACATAGTGTTAATCCTTGAGCCAGATGGGACGACTCACTCCATATCGACGTGGTCAGACATCAATTGTATCAGATATTATTGATTTCGGTGGGCTAGAATACAATAGCCTCTTGAGGGAACCGCTGAGAATCCAATATCCAAGTAGCGATGACTGGGTTGGACGAAAAGTTACAGCCCCCACGGAACCGGAGCCACTACGTGGATGTAGTGGTCATACTCGGCGTCGCTGGTGCGCTTATCGGCGTTCACGTATGGCTTCCAAACAGGCTACTATCGGAGTTCGTATTCACATACGGGGAGCCCAGTCTGGTGACCGCTTGGACGGCGGCTACGATTCACGATAGTACTGTACATCTTACCTCAAATCTTGTTTGGTACGGCGTCGTGATTGGGCCGGCCTACGCACTGTATACCAGTTGGGGTCGACGCCGACTGTTCTGGCTGCTGTATATGAGTCTTCTTGTCGCCACTCCGCTCAGTACGATCGCTGTCGACTACTGGTTGCTGTATCAGCGATGGGGGCTTGTCGGTCCCGATTCGATTGCGTTCGGATTTTCCGGCGTTGTGAGCGCCTTCGGTGGCCTGCTGGTTGTCGGTCTCATTGGGGTCATCGCTGCGTGGTACTCGTGGTCAATCTCAATCGCCACAACGGTCGGATTCGTAGCGAGCGGCTTGTGTATCGCACTTGCTCAGTCACCACTGGTTGCGGTTCCGACCAGTGAAATCCTAACCGTCGGTATTGTGCTCGTGGTGGGACTCGGTTCGTTTTGGTGTGGTCGAGAGAGCGTTCTCTCCGTCGATGGCTGTCGGCTCATCAGGATGCGATTCTACTCTTTGGTGCGTGCGGGATCGTCATCACCGCGCTTGTGGCAGGGATATTCTCTGTTGAGACTGTTTCGAACGGTCGGTTTCCGAATGTAGTCGCACATGGTACTGGGTTCTTGACTGGCGTCACTCTAGCAGCGACTGGGCAGATTCTTGCGTGAAGGGTATTCGCTCAACGTCGTGGTGCGATTCGTATCGTGGTGACGTTCGGCAGTGAGCTGTCGGTTCGATATCTCGCTCTTATGTAGAAACGCGGAAAGAGGTCGTTTGGTTGTGCCAGCTCCGAATTGAGTACGCTATCTCGGGTTCAAATCGCCGGACTACGGTGGGTGTTCAAAATGTTAAATCGTCTTTCCGCAGCTCTACACAAGAGCGTAATGGTTCGCTCTTATGTAGAAACGCGGAAAGCCCGTATAATTACACTCAGACAGTTCTAATCTGGCGATATGTCTTCCACTGAGTCAGCGTTCGGCGGGATGTTTCGGCAACTGATCGAGCTAGGAGTCATAGAGATCAACACCGAGCCGCTCGATGCGCGCATCGAGCGGCGACTCAAGCGGTTCTGGGAGAATACATCCTGTCCTCGCTGTGGTCACCAGAGCATTATGACGTGGGAAAAACACGACCGAGTTCGGTGCCGTAATTGCGAATTTAAGCCAGTTTACACCCACGGAACGCCATTTCACGAGAAGCACCTCACCACAGGAGAGGTGCTTCTCGCTTTCACTCTCTACGCAGATACGCTGCTGAGTATCAACCAAATTGCGCCGCTGCTCGGTCGCGCTTACAAAACCGTTCACACGGCGATTCGGGAGGCGGAAGCCGCGGTTCAGCGCGGCTTCCCCCTCACCTGGGAACTGTTTAACCAGACCATCGATGGACCGACACAGGTCGACGAATCTGGCAAAGTCTGTTCTGGTTACAAAGGTCAAGAGCCGCCGCGAAACAGTCGTTCTCGCGGCGGCTCGTCGCGCACTGGCCGATCACGCTGGCGAGGGCGTCACGGTGACCAGCTGACGCTCGTCGCGGCGTGCCGCGACTCGCTTCGTGTGATTCGCGGACAGCGTGGGATCGACTACGAAGGCGATCTTGAGCCAGTGATTCAGGAAGCTGAAGACCTCTCCCAGCGGCTGGGAGAGGTCTGGACAGATGGACTCCAAGCGTACCGCGAGATGGATCGGGATCACCGAACGGTCGTCCACAAAGAGAGGTACGTATCGCCTGACGGAGTCCACATCAATCAGGCAGAATGCCTGTTTTCGCTTGTTCAACCGTGGCTGCGGAAGTTCCGCGGCCTGTCCAAGCAAGGCTTGGAACAGGCCGCTCATACATTCGGGATCATTAGATCGCTGAATCTCACAGGCGCATCCGTCGATATCACCATTGACTGCCTTGTTATGGGGGCTTTCCGTAGTTCTACATAAGAGCGTAATGGTTCGCTCTTATGTAGAAACGCGGAAAGCCCGTATAATTACACTCAGACAGTTCTAATCTGGCAATATGCCTTCTGCTCAGCCAGCGTTCGGCGGGATGTTTCGGCAGTTGATCGAGCTAGGAGTCATAGAGATCAACACCGAGCCGCTCGATGCGCGCATCGAGCGGCGACTCAAGCGGTTCTGGGAGAATACATCCTGTCCTCGCTGCGGTCACCAGAGCATTATGACGTGGGAGAAACACGACCGAGTTCGGTGTCGTAATTGCGAATTTAAGCCAGTATACACCCATGGAACGCCATTTCACGAGAAGCACCTCACCGCAGGAGAGGTGCTTCTCGCTTTCACCCTCTACGCAGATACACTGCTGAGCATCAACCAGATTGCGCCGCTGCTCGGTCGTGCTTACAAAACCATTCACACAGCGATTCGGGAGGCGGAAGCCGCGGTTCAGCGCGGCTTCCCCCTCACCTGGGAACTGTTTCATCGGTCTTTAGTTAAGCCTCACACCTCGGTTGTGTAGCGGTAGCGAGCGTCTCTTGTAAGATTGGTCGTCGCTTGTGGATCTTTTGAGCGTCTTCGATCAGCCGGTCGAGCAGCGGCGGTGGTGAGTAGCCGAGGAACTCACCGAGTTCGTGGAGCATAAGCTGGGCGTGCGACCGAAAGGTCGCCGCCCAGCGCTCTGTCGGAAACACAAGCTCATCATCCGCCTGCTCAGTGACTAGATCTAACAGATCGCGGCTTACAAGCAGCGACAGCAGCGCTGCGTACAATAAGATCCTCACCACGTGTTCGTCACTCGTGTCGAACTCGTCCAATTCGTACTGTGTCTTCAGCTCCCGGAACAGCAACTCAACTTCCCACCGACAGCGGTAGATCTCCGCTAAATCCGCCGGAAAGAACTCCTTCCTCGCTAAATTCGTCATGTACAGGTGGTAGTCGTCGGCGTCCTCGTCGCGGACGCCGACGACGCGAAATCGCTTCGTATCCAGCGACTGTGTCCCATTGTACGGCCCCCGCTTGAACTCGACTTCGACCTCCACATCGATGTACTTCCGATCGAGATCGTCGAGAACAGTTCGGAGCTGCTTGCCCTCTAAGGGAATGGCGCGGCCGCGCCATTCCCGTAATTCTGCCGTAATCACCGGGTTCGCGTTCTGTTTCAGCCGGCTCACGAAGTAGCCGCCGTTCTCGTCGATCAGCGCAAACCGGCGGTACTTGAAGTAGGCGAGATCGAACAGCATGAGGCGGTTCTCAAGCCATGGCCCTGTTTTGAACAGGGTGCTGTCGTGTGTTTTCTCGTCAGCAGTATCGATCCGTTCGATCGTCTGCTCTGTGGCATTGTGGAGCAGGTGGAGCTTCGCTCCAGCCTGCTCCTCATGGCGGGCTTCGAACTGATCTGAAAGAAACTCATGTAACCGCAACACCGTTCCATCGGCGATCATCACGTCTCTAAATCGGTCGATATCAGCGTCAACAGCATCAGGAACAGCGACCTCGTCGAGACCGCGCTCGACGAGGTCGCGGAGGTACTCCGCAAGCGTCGGCGTCAACCGCTGATAGAACCCGCTGGGCGAGATTGTCTCATCGGCAGTTGAGTTGTAAGATCGTCTGAACCCGGCGAGTGTTCGGCTTTCGCCTGCGGCGAAACCGAACACAAATGTCCAGACGAAGGCAGGGATCTGAAGCTTGCGGTCACGTTCGACCACGCCGAGTTCCTCGGCGTGCTCTTCGAGAAACTCAGAGGGAAACAGTGTAGTGAGCCGACGCATAATTCGAGATGAGGAGCCGTTGGGCACAAACTCGGCTTCCTCATTCCTTCCGAAAGATGTCTCGATAAGCCTCCGCTATCACGCGGTTTCTTGCTTAACTGAAGACGGATGGGAACTGTTTAATCAGACCGTCGATGGACCGACACAGGTCGACGAATCTGGCAAAGTCTGTTCTGGTTACAAAGGTCAAGAGCCGCCGCGAAACAGCCGTTCTCGCGGCGGCTCGTCGCGCACTGGCCGATCACGTTGGCGAGGGCGTCACGGTGACCAGCTGACGCTCGTCGCGGCGTGCCGCGACTCACTTCGTGTGATTCGTGGACAGCGCGGTATCGATTACGAAGGTGATCTTGAGCCAGTGATTCAGGAAGCTGAAGACCTCTCCCAGCCGCTGGGAGAGGTCTGGACAGATGGACTCCAAGCGTACCGCGAGATGGATCGGGATCACCGAACGGTCGTCCACAAAGAGAGGTACGTATCGCCTGACGGAGTCCACATCAATCAGGCAGAATGCCTGTTTTCGCTTGTTCAACCGTGGCTGCGGAAGTTCCGCGGCCTGTCCAAGCAAGGCTTGGAACAGGCCGCTCATACATTCGGGATCATTAGATCGCTGAATCTCACAGGCGCATCCGTCGATATCACCATTGACTGCCTTGTTATAGGGGCTTTCCGTAGTTCTACATAAGAGCGTAATGGTTTAACCTACAACCGCTGGTAGTACCGATTGTTGGTTAAGTATGGTCTTTCACCATCACTAAATAAAAATAGTTCACATTGAACTGCTGATTGATGTAGATCAGATCAAGTACAACAGTTCGATCTTCGTATCTTGAGACCTGTTGTCGCGGAATTCGTCACGGAGTTTCTAGGGGTGAGGTGACGGCTGGCCGCGTAGGGTCGGGCCGCATCAATCATGCGTGCCTAAATTTCGCCTAGTCAAACTCTTATCATGACTTGTGAAAATAAAGCGACATGCGCCAACCGACGCGACTGATTCGTGACTCAGTCGATCGACTAAAATTAGAAGTCTCTCTTCCTGGCGGCCGATATCAACTATCGCTAGATGACAGAGCCATCATCGTACTCACGGATGGGTTGGGACTCACCGAACGCGACACCGTACCTGAGCCGTTTGTTCCTGTCTTCGTGGCAATGGGCGACGCTTGGTTCCCAAACCAGCGTGACGTAGATGCTATCATCGATGACCTCTCAGCTGATGGAACTCTCAATCCAAATGAGCGGTCGGCGTTGATCTCCTATGTTACTGACTCAAATATCGCTGAACGGAACAGTGAGCGAGTTCAGACAGCAATTAACCGCTCACCGATTGGTGATGAAGTCTCTGCTGAGGACCTCCAGATTGTTGACCTTCCATCTCTCCCTGATTCACTGAAAACCGATGAAACCGGGGGCAAATCAGACAACTCTGTGGAGGCCAAGCAAGAATCGACAGCACCTGAAGAACCGACGAGGACGGAATCTGAGATCGTCTCTGAACTGGAGCGTATACCAGGTATTGGACCACAGAGAGCGAATCAACTCGCGGAGGGAGGTGTGACTTCTCTTGAATCGCTTGCCGACTCACGGCCCGGGTATCTTGCTGACATCGAGGGAATCACTGAGGGCGTTGCTGCCGTCGCCGTCGAGGGGGCACGCGAGATTGTTGGACGAACCAAGCCCGCTGACGAGCGGCTTCGTGACCAAACAGGTGTTTCAGAATCCGTATTCGACCCTGCTCTCGCATCGCTTGCTGCTTCAGGCGTTCCAGCATCCGAAGCGGTTCCAAAACTCCGGCTGCTGTACGGGCCGACTGTCGCTGATATTGACGCCGTCACCGGTCAACAGGCATACTTTCTCTACGAATCGGGGTATCAAACCCCGTATGATATCATACAGGCGTCTCAAGAGGAACTGACGGACGTGTATCAGGTCGGATCGACAACCGCAGCGGAAATTCGGTCGGCTGCCCGTTCCATGCTCGACGCACAGTAGTCACGCCCGATAAGAGAATGTTCTTCCGATGGCAGCCAACAGTCATCGATTGAAGGGGAGTACTCCCTGGTGGTTACGGGTCAGTGAAACGCTCGGGTGCTACAACGACCGTATCTGAACACGTCGCCGTCATAACAGCTAACAACCATTAGACACGTCTGCCAATATGCCAACAGAATCGGTCAACGGGGCTGAGTTGTACTACGAATCAGATGGAGACGGAGTACCAGTTGTCTTCCTCCACGGCGTATTAATGAGTAGCCGATTCTTCAGCGAACAGCAGCCGCTCAGCGACGAGTATCAGGTTATCACCCTCGATTTCAGAGGGCACGGTCGCTCCGAGAAAACCGAAACGGGTCATACACTCCCTCAGTATGCCCGTGACCTGGAAGCGTTCCTTGACGCACGGAATCTTTCTGATGTTGTCCTTGTCGGGTGGTCAATGGGATCGCTTGTGGCGTGGGAGTACGTCCGCCAGTTTGGGACAGACCGGTTCCGGGGCTTCGTGAGTGTCGAACAACAGCCACTCGATCTTGAACAGGAGGATTACGAGCACGGTGTATTCGGCTTTGACGAACTTCGTGGACTCATGGAACTCGCACAAACCAACCCACACGAGCTGGCGTGGTCCCTTATTGACGAGATGCTCGTGGATGAACCAGATTCTGTTGAACAGATGCTCTTCGATGAGATCACACGAGTTCCTCCCTCGATCACGAGCGCAATTCTCTTCGACCAATCAGTACGCGACTATCGGGAGGCGGTCCCCGATGTTGATGTTCCTACCCTCGTGTGTCTTGGTGAAGACGAAACGATGCTAGAAAATGGTGGTGTCGAATACGTTGCCGACAATACACCTGACGCTCAGCTTGAACGCTTCGCCAATAGTGGTCACTGTCCGTTCCTTGAAGAGCCTGAGCAGTTCAACCACGTCCTTTCGTCGTTCATTACAGCACGCTACTAATACTGTGTCCAGCACACGAGTCAGCGTCTCATCGCTCGGACACAGACGACTTCGAATCTAGAGTTCGGGATCATGCGAAGAGCATGGCGCGTAGTGAAGGAGAACAGCGCCTCATCAACCACAAAACTAATGTTTGTAGAACATATATTAAAACTTGATTATGCTCAAAGGACATTACAATTCAGCAGGGACAAGTATTGAATACGGTGCTGCTGACGACCTCTTTCCCGTTGAAGAACTGGATGCGACCGTCCACCAGTATCGGGATGCTCAGCTCGCACTTGCCGACGTCGACGGGGCAAGCGTGATTATCATCGCTCCGACGAACCTCGCGTCCAGTTACCACCTCACTCAGCATGCGCTCACTGCGATTCCCGTCGAAAGTCTTCCACCCGCGATCCAGACGCAAATCGCCGACACGATCAACGCCTCACTAGAGGCGTTCAAGCTCATCCAAATCGGCAAATGGAACAGTAATAGCCCGAACCACTCACTCGGCGAATTCGTCGACGCCTGACCGTGGACGTGGCGACACACAAGAGTGCCCCAAGCAGCCTAAAAATGGCTGCTATGAAACGGATCTACCAACCCACACTTTTCCATAAGAGCCAGAGTTGAGTTACGCATGGATTCAGATCGAACCCGTGGGATCCTCTTGGGGTTGGCGTGTGGGGATGCGCTTGGTCGACCGGTTGAGTTCTCGTCGGCATCCTCAATTGCGGCCGAGCACGGTCAACTCGACGAGATGATTGGCCACGGGACGTGGAACCAGCCGGCGGGAACAATCACCGACGACACTGAGCAGGCGCTCTGTATTGCCCGCAGTCTTGTTGAGCAGCAAGCGTTCGATCCAGCAGATATCGCGTCTCGATTTGTCGATTGGTACGACAGTAATCCATTCGATATCGGCCGGATGACGATGAAGTCGTTGAGTCGGCTCAAACACGGCGACGACTGGAGCGAGGCTGGCCAGCACGTCTGGGAGACTAGTCCCGAAGGCCAAAACGCAGGCAATGGGAGTGTGATGCGGTGTCCACCGCTCGCGATACCATACGCAACCGACTGGGAGCGACTTGTCACAGTGAGTCGACAATCCTCACAGATCACGCACGCAGATCCACGGTGTACCTACGGTTGCGCCGTTTTGAATCTCACACTTGCTGGCCTTCTTGACGATGTAGACACCCCGTTACAGGACGCTCTCAATTACGTCGACGCAAGCGCCCCGGATGAACTGACTGCCGCGCTTAGGCCACTGGCACGTGGCGATCAACCCGATCTGCTGGAGACATCGGGCTACGTCATCCACTCACTCCAGACAGCACTCCACGATGGGCTACATACCACAGCCGCCGAGGAAGCAATTGTGACAGCCGTCAACCGAGGTGGAGACACCGATACGATCGGCGCAATCACAGGTGCCATCGCAGGTGCCCGATTTGGCGCGTCTCAGCTCCCAGACCGATGGCTGACAGCGATTGACGAGGTAGACGAACTCGAAGCACTAGCGATGGAGCTCGAAGGACCAGAGCCAATAAACTAAACCACCCGACATCATAAGCCGATTCGAATGGCCGTCGACGACGATACCGGAAGTGGGCACGTGGAGATAGACGAACCGGCCTGGTCTGTGTCTCGACTCAACGACGAAATTGCTGCCACTTTGGAATCCGCCGCGGAACGGTTCCCAACGTACGTTGTCGGCGAAGTATCCGATGCGACAGCAAAGGGCTACGGGACGTTCTTCACGCTCCGAGACGTCGACGGCGAGGAAACCATCCAGTGTATTGTGTGGTCGTCTTATCGCGACCGCATCGACGAGTCCATCACCGAAGGCGAGGAGGTAATCGTCCGGGCAAACGTCGATTTCTACGCCGAAGGCGGCCGGACACAACTCAACGTCAAAAACTACTGGCCGGTTGGCGACTCCGATCGATCACAGGAATTGGAGGCATTGCGTGCCGAACTCAATGAGGAGGGCCTCTTCGATGCCGACCGAAAACAGTCACTTCCAATGTTTCCATCAAACATCGGTGTCGTCACCTCATTGACTGGATCGGCTCGAGAGGACTTCCGTGAGTCCGCCTGGGGACGCGCACCCGAAGTGACGCTCACCTTCTTTGGGGCGACCGTTCAGGGCAAAAACGCCGCAGCATCGATCGTCGGGGCGCTCCAACAGGCAGATCGAGATCCAGACATCGACACCATCGTCGTAACGCGTGGTGGCGGCGCAGACGACACGCTGTGGTGTTTCAACGAGGAGCCCGTCGTCCGAGCAATCGCGGACTGTGTGACCCCAACAGTCGTCGCTGTGGGCCACGAAGACGATGAGACCCTCGCCGAAGCTGTCGCTGACAAGGCAGCAATGACACCGACAGACGCGGGGATCGTGGCGACACCTGAGATGAGCACCATCCGAGAGCGAGTCGAGACCATCGAACGACGGCTCCAAATCGGGTACGAAACAGTCGTGAGCGAGCAGCTTGACGCGCTCAATCGACGGATCGAAAACGCCGTTGTAGGGCTCGAACGGGCGGCAGAAACTCGGCAGGCACGTATCCAGCGAGCAGCCGATCTCGAACAGCGGATCGATACCGCCTACACGACACTTACAGCATCACGCCTTGATGCGGTCGACGACAGGATCGAGACAGCACTCCAGGAGATCGAACACGCCGCGGAGACAGAGGCTGTCACGGTACGGGCAGCGCGGGGACGCATTGGCGGACTTGAGAGCCGTATTGATCGGGCGTACGAGACACACATCACCCAAGAAACTGAAGCACTTGAGCGCCGGATCGAAAGCGCGTATCGAGATATTGAGACGGACACGGACGTCCGAGAAGCAAAACAGGAAGCCCGCCAGCTTCGGATAATCATCCTGGTCCTCATTGGCTTGCTACTGCTCGGTGTCGCACTGTGGGCGGGTGGAATCCTGTGATGGGAACACGGTATTCAAGGGCGCCCCGAGTAACGATTACCCATGAGTACGGGTGAGGTCAATATCGCCGAGACCATCGATCGACTTGAAGAGATTGCCGAGACACTCGAAGATGGAGAGGTTGATCTCACCACGGCGAAGGAGCTCCGCGAAGAGGCAGACAACCATCTTGAGGAGCTTCGTGACGCGCTGGACGTTGGCGACGGTGACATCATCGAGATCGACGGTGAAGACGCCAATATTGAGGCCAGCGAATCCGCCACTCAAGACTAAGGTCAGAAACAGCCGAGACATCCGGAATAAAATGGCGGCTCTCAGCCGTGAGGTGTCGATTCCCCTCCACTAGCAACCCTCATTACATACTACGTTTTTCTCCCACTATTCAAATTGGTTTATGTCCAATATGACTAAGGCACGTCAGACACGATCTAATTCAAAATGAGAACACAGGATCTACCATCGGAAGCGCCGGGCCACTACCGGGAGTCGCACCCACATCCCTACTACATCCCAGAAAAACTGCCCGTATCGTCCTCTATCGAGATCGATGAGGAGCTCACCTCGAAGATATCGAAGGCGACGTTTCAGCTCGGACGTATCGATGGCATTAGCCCGACTGTCGATTTTGCACCGGTGTTGTACACGTCACTGCTCAGGCTCGAAGCAGTCGAGACCGCCGAAATTGAAGGCGCGGATGTGGAGATGGATGAGGTGTACGCATATCATACGCGAAGCAAAAACCGCGACGCCGACTCAGTGAGTCGCGATTTACAAGAAGTACTCAACGCCGAGCGCGCACTCAGAGACGGGTTTACGGCGATCAAAAGCGGTGAATCGATCTCGATAGCGTTGCTCAAATCACTCCATGAGACCCTTCTCGAAGGAGTTCGGAATGAGGGTGACGTTGTCGGCGAGTGGCGGGACAGTGACGTTCACATTCCATCACCACATCGTGGACAGTCGCCGTTTGTTCCGCCACCAGCCAGTAGCGTCTCAGAGTTGATGGAGTCGCTTGAGGCGTACATTCAGATGGGAGGCCAGTATCACCCATTAATTGATTTGGCAATCGCCCACTACCAGTTCGAGACAATTCACCCCTGTTCAGATGGAAACGGTCGCTTGGGGCGCATCTTGATCGTGTTACAACTCCATGAGGCCGGCTATCTGTCCGATCCGTATCTCTACCCGAGCGCCTATTTTAATCGGAACAAACAGGAGTACGTTGAACGGATGCGGGCGGTCAGCGAAGACGGAAATTGGCGTGACTGGATTGCTTTCTTCATCAAGGGTATTGAGGAACAGGCCCGTGACTCCTACGAGCGGACGTTCGAACTGATCGAACTTCGGCGAGCGTATGAAACACAGTATCCAGGCGAAAAAACGAGCCACAAGCTCGCCCGAAACCTATTCGAACTCCCATACTTCACTGCAACCGACATCACCGAACAGTTCGATGTGAGCCGGCAGACTGCCTACAATGCGATCGATGAAATCGAAGCAGATGGCTTGGTCGTCGAAGTGACCGGCCAACAGCGCAATCAGGAGTACAAAGCAGCCGATATCTTCGATATCCTCGAACGGGCACCGCACTAGTGAGTAGATTCCAGGCGTCTCCGGAAACCATGTGTTTCCACAATTGGAATCGGAAGACAGCAAAGCGATAGAAGGAGCGATCCAAGGGCGCGTAGGGCCTTTCCGGAATTGACCCGATCATACTTTTATCACTTCCCCAGAGAATAGATACTCATCGACAGATGATCCGTGATGCTCGCGTCCTCCGCGCTGGGTTCGTCCCTCGAGAAGTCGAGCATCGCGACGCCGAAGTGAACCATCTCTCGAGCGTTCTCGAGCCGATCACGAACGGCGAGCCGGCTGACACAGCCATCGTCACCGGTCCAAGCGGCGTCGGCAAAACCTGTGTCTCGAAGTTCGTTACCGAGCGGCTCCGTGAGGAAGTACTCGACGTCGAGGCCACCTACGTCAACTGCTGGCGGAACTACAGCCGCTTCCGGACGCTGTACCAGATCCTCGATGACATCGGCGCGACAATCGATATTCACCGTCAGTCGACACCCCACGACGAGCTCATTGATCGGCTCCAACAGTACGACGGTCCTCGAACCGTCGTCATCCTCGACGAGGTCGACCAACTCGAAGACCCGAGTCTCATCTACGATCTTCACAGCATGGAGCAGTTCGCGGTGATCTGTATTGCGAACAAAGAAGAAGAGCTGTTCAGCCGCGTCGACGATCGCCTTGTGAGCCGCCTCCGCTCCAGCGAACACGTCCGGATGGACAAATACCACAATGAGCAACTCTACGATATTCTGAGTGCTCGCACGAAGTGGGGGCTTGAGGATAGCGTCATTACCGACGGCCAACTCTACCAGATCGCTGATGCCGCCGCTGGCGATGCCCGCCTTGCGATCGGGATGCTTCGCAGCGCAGCCAGCACAGCTGATCGGGAGAACTGCGACAGTATTGCCGACGACATCCTTCAGGACGCCGCCGAGGATGCTCGCGCTCAGATTAAGCAGAAAAGCCTTGATTCACTCACTCCACACCAACGAGTTGTCTACGATATCGTTCGGGACCACGGCCCACTCGGACCAAGCGAGATCTACGAGCATTATACCGAGGACGTCGACGACCCACGAACCAAACGGACCGTCCGCACGTACCTCTCGAAGATGGCGCAGTACAATCTCCTCGAAGCAGAGGGCACGAGTCGGGATCGAGAATATTCACTTGTCGATTCGGCGGCTGCGTCGCCGATACAGTAGCCGATCTAGGCGGAAGGCCTATCTATTGGTATCTCTTTAGAGATGACTAGAAGCGAGACTACTATGGTGGCCAAGAGGAGATTTCCACAATGATCGATTTGATGGATCCTACAGCTGCGAAGATTGTCTTAGCGATTCGACGTGGCGATTCTATCAATCGCATCGCGAGCAAAGTCGACGTCTCGTACTCATGGGTATACGACTGGATTGAGCGGTTAGAAAACGCAGATATTATCGTTAATACCGATAACGGACTCCAGATCGTCGACCATGAGATGCGCCAGCAGTACGCTGAAATGATGGCTGCGTTGTACAGCCGCGACCCCATCTCTCAAGAGGATGCCTACGTCATCCCACACTTCGCTGGGATGGAGTTCGCGTACACGGAGATTGACGCGGCGTACGTCTGGACGCACGGCGGCTACCAGATCGCACGGAGTCACGACGATTATCCGGTGTTCATCGAAGTTCACGACCGCGATGTCGAACGGTGGATTGCGTTCTTCCAGCAGTTTGGCATCGACACGACGATCAACGAACGCCCGGATGCTAGCGACGTCAACGGGAACGTCCACTACGTGTTGTTCCCGAAGATCAACAATTTCGATGCGGAGTGGGTCGACGGCACCCCCGTCATCCCGTTGGATACCGCTGTCGACCAGATGATGGAGAATCGCCCAGCGTACGAGCCCGCCTTAGAGATTATCGCTAACGAGTACGACAGGGACATCGACGCGTCGCACCACAGTGCGATGAGCTCGAACAGAAAGGATTGAATGAGTCTCCCCGAGCGTCAATCCGAGCTTATCGACACCCACCGCGCGGTACAGGAGGCCGAACTGCCGTATGTGCTTGTTGGCGGTTGGGCAGTTTCCGCGTTCCAAACACGGTTCACCACCGATATTGACACCGTGATCCCGGACACCGCACTTGACGACTATGGTGTCCTCCTTCGTGACCTCGGATACGAGAAACAGTTTGAGCAGGATGTCTCGAACGAGTACGAAGGCCGAATGATTCAGTACACGAAGCGGGTCGGAAAGAACGAAGTCAAATTCGAGGCGCTCGTCGACGCGATGGGCTGTCGACAGACAGACGCAGAGTGGTCCTACCGCTATCTCCACGAGCACAGCACAATCGAACCACTCGACGTCGCCGAAGATCTTGATGGCCGAATTCCGGAACCAGCGCTTCTTTTCGCGATGAAACTCCACAGCGGACGGAAGGCCGATACTCGCGACCTCGTCGTCATCAGCACGCGGACAGAGTTCGACCGTATCGAACGCCATGTCCATCGTGGCGACCCAGAGAAGCTCGATAGTCAGATCAAGATGGTCTTGGAGCAACTCGAACAGGATGGGTTCGAAGATTCATTTAAGGGTGTCTTCCGACAAGAAGATCTACCAACAGACGCGATTGACGATCTCGTTTCATTCCTATCTGGGCAGCGAGATCGACTGTGACAAGTTAACCAACAGACTACGAACGGCATCAGTCGTTGGTTAAACCGTCACAGCGAGTAGGACAGGATTCTGGAAACGTTCTCGGAAGCGGTCGTACATTAGCGAAAAACAAGCAGTGCGCGCAGATCAGTCTGTGACTCGTGCTTCCCTGAAACGCGGAAGCGCCACGCCGCGGCTTATCGGGACTGTAGACAACTAGTTGAGTATGGGAGACGACTCAACAGCAAACAGACTGGCAGTGGAGCAACCGACGCGAGGTGCAGATCATAATCAGTCCCTTGCGGACCAAGCCGATCCAGCTACAGACGAGTTACTGCTGCCGTCACTCGACGACGGCATCACGCTGCTCGACGTGGACGGCGGCCGTGGTGTCTCGCTTCTACAGTCGCTCGTGCTCGATCATCTCCTCCTCCACGACGGCCCTGCCTTCTGGGTCGACGCAAACGGACACGCAACGACGACGACACTCGCCCAGATCGCCCCTAGCCAACGGTTACTTGACCGTATCCAGGTCGCACGGGGTTTCACCGCTTACCAGCATTACGGTGCTGTCTGCGATCTCCCGGCGGCAGTGAGTCAGTCCATCCGGGAGTCAACGGCCAACAACCCCACACAAGATGGGCAGCCAGCGGATAGAGACGCTGTACGTGTTTACCCCGGAGTCTCGACAGCCGGCACAGCGTGAGCCCGTGAGATCAGTTCATTGTTACTGACGGCTCGACGAAGCTCTTCGTATGGATTGCGTCCCTGCTGGCGCCACGTCGCCAGCA
>NZ_SGUB01000030.1:0-39661 GCF_005435235.1 Halorubrum sp. GN12_10-3_MGM | reverse complement strand
CCGTCAGCACGACAGTATTGCTCTCTGTGTCCAGTTCGAAACCACCTGTATCACCGTTGAATTCCGTCAATCGCATCAACTGTTCTTGTCTGTCGGCCCGCTCGGCTTCGCGGCGGGTCCGAACGGCGTTGCGGATCCGGTTGGCCAAGAGTTCGTACCGTTCGGTGCCGCTCCCCTTCTGGAGATAGTCGGTGACACCGGCAGCAATGGCGTCACTGGCGACTGCCTCGCTGCCCTTGCCGGTGAAGAGGATAAACGGGAGGTCGGGATACTCCTCTCGGACAGCCTGTAGGAATTCGATGCCGTCCGTGCCGGGCATATTGTAATCCGAGACGACGCAGTCAGGCGGGCGGTCATTAATATTCTCCAACCCCTCGTCGGCACTGGTCGCTGTCTGGACAGCGAAGCGGTCGTCCTCGCGTTCGAGAAACGTCCCTGTCAGGTCCGTGATGGAGGGGTCGTCATCAACGTGGAGAAGCTGAATCTCTCGGTGTAAACTGAACGGCATGGTCTGTAATGTGTTATTATTATAAAAAAACTACTGGCTAACTATGAATTAATTTCTCGGTATCAACAAAGTCAATTTCTGTCCTGATTCTGCTAATTTGAAATAACAATGCTCTGATGCTGACTATAACCTCTATATTCAGCAGTCAGTAGCAGCCCATATCACATATCGAATCGTTATTTCGCCAGATTGGACAAGAGCCATCTACAAATTGGCCTATCATTAGGCGTATAAATCAGTACAAAGAACGCGACTGAACTGTCGGCTCAAAAACCGGATCCGCACCCGGGTCGGATTCGACGTTCCCCGAGACGAACGAGATCTTCTCGCGCTCGCGTTCCGCAGCTATCGGGCTCATCCCTCCGAGATAGTGGTTTCTGAACGTCTCCCAGTCTTCCCACCCGCCGAAACTCATCACGACGGCAGGAAGAATACCGCAGTCCCACAGCAAATGACCGCCCCAAGTACGCCGGAGGTCGTGGACATCGAGGTATGTCCACCCCTCATCGCTGGTCCCGGCGTACCGGCGCTCGCCGGCGCGCTTCACCCAGCGATAAATCGAGTTCGGTTCGACGTCGACGATCGGCTCGTCGGGGTCGCGTTCGTATGAGAGCGTCCGAACGGAACTGGCGAGTTCCTTCGGGATCGGCGTCTCGCGGTACTTCCCCCGCTTCGCGTAGTCGTTCCACACGCGGAGGAAGACAGCAAAATACAGTGAGAGAACCCGTTCAAGTCTTTCAACGCATTAACGTATGACCCCTTTACCTCGACAGTTCCCTCTACGGTATCTGCTCCAGCTGGTTGAATTGGCATCCCTTCCGACGATCCAAAGGGTGTCCGAATTACCCCAATTGACTCGTACTGATACTGGTCATTTGGCATATTATTCCGTCAGTCTTCGAATGAGAAATCAGTGTCGTGACCGATAAGCGCCCTGTATTCAGCAGGACCGCTAAAACACATCAACAAGCCAGGGATTCAATAGGCTCAGATAGGCCGAAAGTACCCTATCAATGAAAGTCAAATCCTGCGAGACCTCACTCATAGAGCGCTAATCGGACAGCATCGGACATTCCACTGATGCGAGCGGCGTGCTCCCATGATTCCTCGCGGATGCCGTTGGTGACGTATGCGAAGCCAACGTTGAGTTCCGGATCCCCCCAGCCGAAGATACTCCCGAGCCCGGCATGGCCGAACATCCGCTCGCGGCTGAAGGATCCGAACATGTCATTCGCCAGTCCGCCGGTCCAAAATCCGAGCCCATACCGGGCTGGCCGGGAGAGTGTGCCGTCTGCGTCTGTTTCAGCGTGAGTCTTGGTCGCTTCGGAAACTGTCTCCGCATCGAGCAGGCGCGTGCCATCGATTTCGCCGCCATTAGCTATACACGCGTAAAATCGGGCCATATCTCGCGCAGTGCTGATACCGTTTGCTGCTGGGATCACTGCCCGTCGAACGGCTTCATTATTGAACGCGTCCGCTGATTCGGACGCCGGGATCCCTAACCCCTCACCGGGATCGCGGCAGCGGTCGTACATCTCGAAGCCGGTTGACATCCTCCCCGCCCTGAAGGGCGAGGATTCCCGAGCGTTGGGATATTAAGATTCGCAACCCACCTGTTCCCTCGGGTGGAACGACCCAGAGGTTTGGTTGAACAGGTAGGCTACTGGCCGTGCCAAACAACCGTTACTCATATCCCGTGTGGGGGGATTCTGAGTTATCTTTCTGCGAATATTCACCGCGCCATTCACGTCCGCATTCATCGTTGTACCGCACGACTCACAGACGTACAAACCACGCTCCACACGGTTTGAGTCACACTTCCGACCACAACACGAACACGTCTTCGACGTGTCGCGCTCGCTCTTTCGGTCAACGAGGATACCGTGTTCCTCAGCCTTGTATTCGAGCAACGTGGTGAAGTGGTCGAACTCCCAACCGTGGAGCTTCTTGTTTCCACTTCGACCCCAGTTCCGAGACTCACCGTTCTCGTCCTCACGAATCTTGCTCAAGTCACCGATGGCGATGTGTCCGACCTCGTGGTCGATACACCGCTCTACGACGTGCTTGGCGAGTGAGTGAAGGAAGTGGTCTTTCCGGCGTGAAGTTTCTGACGGGCACGAAGGGCACGGCGCGACGGGCCATTCTCGCCCTCTGTGTCGTACTCGTCGCGGGTGAAGTAGTGCTTGTCTTGTTTCAGCACATTTCCCGGATACAACTCTGCCTCACCGTCGTCGTAGGCGATAGCGAGGTAGTTCTTGATGCCAAGGTCGATACCCGCCGTCTTCTCGCCGGGTGCGTCCTCAACAGGTATCTCGACCTTACAGACGAGGTGAAGTTCCCAGTTGTCGCCGTTCCACACGGCTCGCACTTGCTGGATGTTCTCCACGGTCACGTCCGGTCGCGTCTCGTACTCACACAGGATGAAGTCTGAGCGGTGGTTCTTCAGGTTGAAGCCCTTGCTCAGTCGGAGTTTGTTGTGTTTGGAATCGTGCTTGATGCCCTTCTGCTTCCACGTCACGGTGGAGCGCGGGTGTTCGTCGCCGTGTTTGCGATAGCCGGGTGGGTTGGCGTCCTCATCTCCGCGTTGGCGTGCTTTGTACCAACTGGTGAACGACTCAGCAAGCTCTTCGAGAACTCGCTGACTTGACTGAGAATGTAGGTCACTGTATCGTTCGTGTTCCTTGAGTTCGGATTTGAGTTCGCCGTCGTCAGGTATTTCCCCGTCTTCATCCCACCGACCTTGTGTGTAGTATCGGGCGACGTTCCACAGTTTTGATGCAGAGAACCCACACTGGTCAAGGTCGCCACTCACCTGAGAGTGGTTGACGATTTTCGCCCGATAGGTACGAGTGGTCTCCAGCATCAGACTGTGTTCATAACTAGTTATAGAAGATTACGTGTTAAAGTAACGACTGAGTGTGGAATATCCAGCAGTGCCATCGAACGTGGTTAGTGGAGGAATTGTCGGCTGTATCCCCGCCCTGAAGGGCGGGGTTTTAGCCTTGAATCTTCCATAATTCAGCGGTACACATATATGAGACCCGGTAGATAGACAGAGCGAATGAGTGGAGGGTGGGGCCAGTGTTCGTTTACACTCAGTGCGGCTGAGGACAATGAGAGTCAGTACCGCTGTACCCAGCCGTCGATGTCGGATACAGGATTGTGCGTCTGGCACTGTCCAGAGAGTGAGCGGCCGACAGATGGATTTCCGGATACGGTTCCACCCGACACAAAGTTGCGTGGTGCCGAGCTCGCCAACGCGACACTCCGAGGGGTGGAGTTTAGTGCCGGTGTTGATCTCAGCGACTCGACCTTCGCCGGAGCGACGATCCGCGAGTGTGACCTTGCTCGGACAGAACTCGACGGGTGTGATTTCACTGATGCGTCCGTCGTCGCATCGACGTTCCAACAGGCGGAGCTGAGTGAGGCGCGACTTGATGGGTTTACTGCCATCGATTCGTCGTTCGAGGACGCAGTACTGAATCAGACGGTCGCGGACGCAGGGGTTGAGTTTCGTAATAGCAACCTCGACGATGTGGTGTTTACCCGAGCGACTGTCGATAGCCTCACACTCGATGATACCGTTGCTACGGGGATTGATCTGACGGAGACAATATGCGGGGCTATCAGAGCCACTGACACTGATCTTTCCGACGCGATACTCATCACGACCGATGTCGGTGATATTCGAGTTGAAGGGTGCCGCGTTCGAGGGGCGGTTATCCGACGGACAGCACTTGATACTGGCTCGTTCGCAATGTGTGATCTCCGCGATGCCACACTAAATGGGACATCCGCTGTGAGTGTCGAATTTGATGCTACGCGACTTTCGGGTGCTCGCTGTCGAGAGTGTACTTTTAATGACGCTAGCTTTCGTGGGGCTGACCTGTCCGGTACCGACCTTACCGATAGTGATCTTACAGGGAGTAGCCTCAAGAATGCCGATCTCTCAGGTGCGGTCCTCGATGGAGCAACACTACAGGAGAGTGATCTCAGTGGCGTTCGATTACAGGACGCGTCGATCAACCGGAGTACTCGGTTCCCCTCGCTGACCGAGCTTGAACAGAGGGGTCTCGAGGTTCCAGAAATGCTCGGCTTGTACCGAACGCTTGTGGGGTTGCTTGAGGATGAGGATCTAACTGACGCCGCGTTTCGGCGTCGGTCGGAGTACTACACACTCCAACGCAGACAAGCACAGCTCGACGGTCAGTACGGACGCTATTTCGGACTCCTACTGAACGGAGTGGTGACGGGACACGGACAACGGCCGGCACGGGTACTAACAACGAGCATTGTGGTGGTCGCCTATTTTGCGGTTGTATATACTACGATTGGGATCGGTGTGGTACCGGGAGAGACAGACCTCATCGGGGCGCTGGTGTTCAGCCTCCAAGCGTTTAGCCCCGGCGTAACGACGAGCGTAGTCGAGGCGACCCGGATCGGGACGATGCTCGTGACGATCGAGTCGACGATCGGCTTGGTTTTGCTCGGTGTCTTCGCCGTCCTCGTCGCCCAGCGATTACAGACACTCTGATCACTCATGGATGGTTCCCTTCCCGACCACGCCGAAACGAGTACCTCTCTCCGAGAAGGTATTGAGGTGCTGATTTTGGAGTCGGTCGACTGGCAGTCGCTTCGGGATGGGCGGGTACCCAGTCAGATCGGGATTGATCCCGCGACAGCGGTCACAGTTTCGCTCACTGCGCTCTCAGTCATGTTCACTGTCGTGTACACCATGTACGACCGCCGAGCGACGGAAGTGAACACCGCCCTCTCCGATGTTAGAGACGATCTCTACCAAATCGCATCCGGCTGTAAATTAATCGGGCGGGGGGCATCTATCGAGGTGGAGTGGGAGACTGTTCAGCCGTGGCAGCGGGCACAGGTGAGTGAGGAACTACGAGCCGATATCGCTGCGTTTGAGCGCGATCTCCGTGAATTCCAGAAATTCGACGCAGAACTTGAAGGAGAATTACGCGAAGCGATTCGAGAATCAGACGTTGACACGGGCATGCTGCTGCCGGAGCGACTCACGCGGACAAACGGCAGGCAAGCACAATTCAAAAACGCGTGTCGTGCGGATAATCTCGATGGACATTACATCCAGGATGTCGAATGGATCCACTTGTGCGGGCCTGCCCTGTTCTCTAGGGATTCACCGGCACAACTCCGTGAGGAGATCCGATCACAGATCGAGGCAACGGGTGCGGAACGGGATTTCAACATCGACTTCTGGGACCGACTGAATGACTCTTGGGCTGAACACCTCCATCGGCAACTGGAGGCGGGAAACCCAGTCCAAGGAGTCCTCAATGAGTTCGAATCTAACTTTCAGAGGCGCCGCGAATGGCGGGAGGATCTCATCTCAGAAGCGGATCGATTACACGTTCAGCTACAAGCCGAGACTTCCCGCTGGTACCCACGGTTGATGGTGGACATTACTAACCCGTCTGGAGGGTTCAATCGTAGCACTGCTGCCTTGGCTGACACCGAGAGCGACCCTGACAGTAGTGATGAGTCGAGTGGAGATGTTGAACGGGAGTGGGTAATGGAACGTGGGTGAAACAGGCCTCACGTTTGGGTGTCACCTCAGACGGTAGCACGTAACCCACAGACTGTTTTCGTAGCTTCAATGCGGGCTGCTCGGTGTGTAATGTTCGAGGACCGTCGAGGGATAGCCGACTCAGGGGTAGTCGGTGAAGAGAGGCGGTCTTCAGATGATCCGCGAGTTCTGTGGTACCGCGTGGATGAGTGGGAGACTCGCCCTGCCAAACTTATCGGTGGGTACCCACCAGCATTGAGTGCGTTCACGAGCTTGATGCCAGCGGTTTCGTCTCTTCGCAGATCGACTGTGGAAAGACCGTCCCCCGAAAGGGTTCTCAAGGCAGTTCTGTAGTAAATTCTCCGAGCACACCGAGCATAACTGGGTCAAAAGAGAGCCCTTGGTCAGCGTAGTAGAGCGCAATGTTGGCCTCAAGATCGGTTTTCAGGTAGTGGTCGAGGACCTCACGATACCCAGTGATCACTCGCTCATCACCAGTTGCGACGACGTCTAGAAATGCTGGCCCAAACTCGTCGCCGAAGCGGGAATTATCGAGCGGGACGCCGTTTCAGGTCGTCTTCGGGACCGGGTACCCGTAACTGTCGAGACAGTCTTCAAGCGAGGGCCACTTTTCGCCTGCGCCACACGCTGCCTTTCGATCAGTGAAGAGGTTGATATGCTGGCCCGATGTCTGGAGGGCTGGTGGTGACGGCGCCAGATCGAAGTGGGCGCATCGCTTGGCAAGAAAATCCATGTTGAAGTCGATCCCGTTGTAGCCCACGAGCACGTCGCCGTCGAGTTCGTCGATATAGCTGAACACCGTCGTGATGAGGTCCTGCTCGTCTGAGATTCCGTGATTGCTGCGGGCGAATGTCTCGTACTGGGCATCGTTCCCGGGCGTCTCTGGCTCATGGTGACCGACCCCCGATTGCGACCGTTTCACATGGACAACGCTGAGACCGGCGAGGTCCATGGCGGTCGGGAGACATGTCCGTTGTGGCCTCGACACCCCGAGGCCGTCAGGGTAGTAGGCTATCTGGGTAGGCAGAGCCGGTACTACCCGGCAATGGGTCGCTCGTCTTGGTCGAAACCGCCGTACGAAAGGTCCGCGGTGTACACCTTCCCATCGTAGCGCACCAGCCAGGTGCCATCGTAGCTGTCGGCCTCAATCGCCGACTCCGCCGAGAACTGGTCCATTATCGACTGGAACGACTCGTCGTCGGTGCCCTCGGCGTAATAGACACCGTTGATCGCCTCGTTCATTACTGACCGCTCGCCTTCCGAGAGCCCTGACAGTCTGAATAGATGCTCATCGCGAAGCTGCTGCGCGTACGCGTTAGTGCTTTCGGCGACCCTACCGACGGTGTAACGGTACCGAGTCAGGGTTTCTTCTCTGCGTTCCTCCAGCACGAAGGGGTAGACGGTGCCATTGTACCGAACGGCGCTGTACTCGCCGGACAACAACACGCTCTCGTTGGTTTCTGACATTGTGTACTCCTCTGGGATGGCGATTTCGGGGCCGGGACTGAGCCGGGGCTCACGCTCGCTCATAGCCGTGAGTAGATTACCCAACAGTCGGCGGTCACGCTCTGAGAGTTCCTCGAATCCGACGGTCTGGTCGGCTGGTGCCGTCCCGTTGAGATCGACGCCGACAGCGAATGCGGTCCCGGGCCCGGTGCCGGTGACGTTCCAGTCGATCTCGTAGTAGCTGCCCTCGTATGCGAGCGGTAATCCCCGTTGGACCGGCGGATCAGTAGCCGTGGCTGTCCCCGAGCCATTCTCGATCGCCTCTCGAACCACCCGTCGGTCGTCGGGGGCCGGACTGTCCACGACGGCCGGCCGGCTGGCGGCTTCTGCTATCTCCGCGTCGTTCGCGGCCTCCATCGACAACGATCCTGTTGCTGAGCAGCCTGCGAGCGCCACTAGCGCCAGTAAGCCGAGCGCTGCGAGCGCTTTTCGTTCCATATCAGAAGTCGTTCTCTTTCTGGCAAATAGCTGGGGGCCGTGTTACACAGCCCGCAACAGCAGCGATAAATACAATCTAGTTAGAACTCGTCTACTTATCATACACTTTTGACTTAGCCGGCTCTGTGAGGCTGTCATACAACTCTTCTCAAACCTTGCTTGACTCTATTGCGCTGGTAAATACAGTGAATTGACGAACCGTGCTACTCCGGAACCTCCTCCTTGATTTTCGGCCATCCGGTAAAAGAAAATCCAGTGATTGCTGCAAGAGTGAGCGCCGTCAGAGCAGGAACTGACTGCCCCGATATGAACAACAGCAGGCTGCCGGTCAGGGCCCTCCCGACTCCTACCAAATGGAGATTCGTGAATTCACAGCCGAATCAGCCGATAAAACGCGCTTGCGAATTGACCGCTGAGATTCTTGATAGTTTGAGATAATGTTTGAAGACTCGTGCGAGGTACAGAGCGCGAGTCTTGCGGACTGTTTCCACAGAGAACGCCGGAAACGAGCGAAATGAGTTGAGTTGACTCACATCACCTCGGGTAGGATATCCCGGATTTATATGTTGTCGAGACAACATTCAGAAGATGGAAACACCACAACAATACGAGATTACTGGCCTTGGCCTATCTAGCACCAAATATACAGTCGAACAGACAGGACAAGACAAGAACTTTCGACCTGAGTATGAAGCCAGAAATATCACTGGCCAGACAATATTCCGCTGTACTTATAATACGTACGAGGGGGAAACTTCCTTCGTTGATGACGACGATAATGAGTTGCTGACTATAGCGCCTGGTGGTACGCTGGATATCGCTGGTGACTACCTGCTAACAGATAGCCAGACTGGAGATGATCTCGTCGTTCTGGATAATGACTTTTCTTTCTTCCAAGACACCTGGCGGATCCACGATGCTCAGGACGGCTCCCTCGTCGCCAAAGTCACCTCGGGTGGTGGACTTATTACTATAGCTCGAAAGTTCCTGCCAGTGGGACAATTTATCGGGCACAACTTCGAGATAGCTGATGCAGCCGGCAATTCTATTGGTACTATTGAGAGCGATTTCGCAATACGTGACCAATACGAGATCAAGCTCAGCGATAGTAGTTCGGTTCCGATAGATCCGATTGTGGTGGCAACAGTGGTTATCGATACAATCCAGGGCAATTGATCCATCGCAGACGCCACCGAATTGTTTGGACAACTCCACCAGTTATCTAACGGTTATATTTACTGCTCCCCGGTAAGGCGGAATCGGTTTGATTGCTGAACTCACGCTCTGTATCTCGCAAAGCGTTCCTAACAGAAATGAAGGAGGCGTCGGTCGACTCTGGTGTATGAATCCTCTGTACTGAGTGATCCACAGGTCAGTCAACGAGGTGTGAGAAGAGTTCTATGACACCCCCACAACCCTACTTACCAGACAGTTCATCGAATGCTGGAGTGAAACATAATTCTGTGTGAAACGTTCTATGACACCTTCGGCTCTGTTGAAACTCTCAACAGCTGATACAATTTCCCGCTCTGTGGGGTTACAACCGGATGCTACGCAGGAACGACGGGAGCGGTGTCGGGAGAAGTGATTGAACGGTATCTTGAGTATATAAAACATGGGTCGAGTGTTTGGCCTCTCTTCGACCCCGGTGGGTCGATGAGCTTGCCCTCGCAGATCATTTAGATTCGAGCGAGCATCGCATATATGAGGACGCTGAGTAAAATCATAAAAAACGGTGCGATCAACACCATGACAGCTGCCATTTCTGCGCCACTCACCTGAGGGGAGCCAAGCAGCAGTAGTGGAACACTAAGGAAAACTAGTGCCAACACGAGTGCGGCACCCACGACTGCGGGATCCTGCTCAGGGCGTTCCTCGTGTCTGATCGGCAGATCAAGTGTCTCGGTCGCGTGGTCAAGATCAGCGACAGGACCAAACTGAACTGTGTTTGTCGGGGCTGTCTCAACGTTTGAAATCTGTAGTGTTCCGGTACCAAATAGGCGGTCAGGAATGGCGTTCTTGATTTCAAATCGTGCTCGCGAGTGAATCGGAACCAGCCACTGTGGCGCATCAAGTACGGTGTCGTACGCGACAAGCATCTCACCACGCCGTTGGTACTCAATAGTGCCGTACCGGAAGTAGTAGCTCCCGGCGCGGATAATAAAAATTCCCAGTAGCACGGTGAGGCCAATGCCGACCCATAAAAAACGCGCTGTAACTATTGCGGCGACAACACCAGCCAGCAGCAGCGCGACACCGCGATTAACCACCGTGAGTAGTATCGTGGTACTGCTTCCAAGTAGGACAGATTGCGGGCTGACTGTCACTCGCGCCTCAACCGGCTCATCCGGGAGGCTTAGCTCTGGTTGTGACCGACTAAACTCACGGTCAGCACTGAGTCGGTCAAAGAGCTCTTGAAATGCGCTTGCTATTGGACCAGTAGATTCCCACGATACAGCGAGAATTGTCTTAACAATCACAAATCCTCCAAGTACAGTTACTCCGGCTGATTGGCCCATTGACAGGCCGATTATCCCCAAAAACATCACCCCAAGCGTGAGCTGGGACGGTTGTTGTAGAATTTCACGGGCGGACACATTCTTGTATGTCTTGGCTCCCAGATACTCACGGTGAAACTCGATGCCGTGTGCGACTATGAGGGCACCAACACTTACAGCGACCTCCCAAGAAAGCGCTATCGATGTCTCAACCAGCACCCAGGAGAGTATCGTAATAGGCAGTATGGTAGAAGCCCAGATACCGAGGATTGACAATGCGAAGGGCACATTGCGGGGATATATTGGTGGAAGCGTTGAGGGAGGGCGCCAGCCACCTCGTTTGTGCCGTAGTTCATGAAGGGGTTCTCGTTCTCCGACAACATCGGGGGATCCTTGCTTTGCGAACAACGACTTTAGCACGCCGAAGAGGACCGTGCTAAATGCTTCAATCCAGTAGAGTAGCAAAAGAGTCCAAACATTCCAATCGCCATAGACTATGCCAGCCAAAGGGAGCAGATTTGTACCGATGATCACAAGATCTGTAGCTGATCGGTTCGGTACCGTGGAGGGCACACCGCGCATATCGCGAATCATTTGCTCGTGGTAGATATGTTCCCGTGATATTGCGTCGATGTTTACGTGTTTGTCGTGGCTGATCTCTCCGGGTTCTCGACTGACTGACTCGACACAAATGATATCTTACTTATTTATTCATAGATGTGTAAAGCACATGAAGAGAAAGCACCGAACTCCCGGCAATTAGGCCGGCTATTCCACCATAGAGCGGAGCGATCTCCAAGGAGGGAGCAATCAAATACCCGCTAGCAAATCCTAGCGGGTCAAAAACTACTGCGAGGATTATCAATTGAACCGCAAGGTCCTTTGATTGGAACCACCTGATCATTCGTTTCTCTCCCTACCGCGGATAGTAATATCACCGTTCGTAGTAGTTGCTGTAACACGGTGCGTACCGTTTCCAACCATCCGGTCGACCGCTGACCCGGACTCAGTTAAATCTGCTTGGAACCCGTTGATTGTGGTGTCGCCATTGGTTGTGTCAAGCGATATTGCTGGCTCCGCGGTTGCTGGCAGGGTAATTGAGATATCACCGTTTGTGGTGTCGGTCTGGACTTCAACAAGTTCAGATGCTAAAAGTGTGATATCACCGTTTGTTGTATCGGCAGTGACGCTCTCGGCCCCGCTAGTTTCTATATCGACATCACCGTTCATCCCCTCAGCAGTAAGGTGTAATCCTTCAGGAACGGTCAGTGTCAGATCCATCTGTAGCGGGGACGAACCGAAGGGAAGGAAGCCACTATCCTCCGTGTCAACGGTGAGCGACAGGCGATCGTCGGATTGGTCGGCTTGTAGCGTGATGCGTTCTAGATCATCTTCGCTTGCTGCCCGCTTTGTGCCGTTGAGCTGGATCGTCTCACGCTGTGTATCACGAATCGCAATGTCACCGTTTACGCCTTGGACATTAATTTCTGAGATGTCGGTTCCGTCATACTCTCTGGTAACCGTAGTTTCAGCCTCGAGAGATCCGGACGTACATCCTGCGAGAGTGGCAGTTCCGGCAGCGATACACGCACCAAGCAGATTGCGTCTCGACAGTCTTTGTCCCGCCCAGTCAGGACTGCTCATACGGGCCCATGGCATACATCGATAATAAATCGGCTACTCGTGTCTCAGGCTCAGAAGCACGTACTCGCAAACCGGTGGGTGGCTGCTTAGCTATTGACCTCTTCCACGCCCTGAAGGACGTGGAATCCGTCCACCGGATTCGGGCTGTCAGTGCCCTTTGGTTTCAACCCGCCTCATGGGGAACCCCCCAAACATACGGGCGAAACTCTCGTTTTCTCTTCTTTATACGGCTGTGGCGCGGTCAACAACGCCCCATCGGAATCCGTGTCATTGCCGGGTGAACCTCCGCAGTTCACCGCCCCTTGTGGTTCGGGTCGGCATCTCACCGATTCCATAGTGTACACTATAACGCCATCACAGTAGTAAAATTACGGAGAAAGGATCTGTTGAAATCCCATTCTTCAGATATATTTTCGCCTGAAACAGCGGTTAATGAGAGCTGTATGTGTTGCGTAGTGAGAAATACGTCGAAATTACTATTCAATAGTCTAAACAATCGCCAATATGTCGAAGCTGTCTCTGATAAGTATAATACTGGGGATTGTGCTGCTCGGAGTTGCTGGATACATGGGATACTCTCAGCAACAAAGTCTCTCGTCCGGGGTACAGATTGAAGCCACGGTAGAGAGCAAAGAAGTCACCATGGATTCCTCAAAAAGGGGGGACAGGTACACCCCCCACGTCACTTACAGCTACACGTACAACGGAACCGAATACACTTCCGACAACATCAGACCGGGAATAGGAACAAAAGCGTCCGACACAAGGACTGCCGCGGGAGACAGAATTGACCGGTACAATGTCGGGGAGACAACCACGGCCTATGTCGTACAAGGCTCGCCCTCGAAATCGTATCTTAAGAAACAGAGTAGCCCTCTACCACTTATATTCGGCATCTTAGGCCTATTCCTGATCGGAAGACCAGTCTACAAATCCGTCGCTTCTTAACCTCGAACCGCTCCGTTAGGGTGATGTCCTTCCGCTTGGTTGCTAAATTACTACTTCATATTCTGGCTCTAAGTCTCGCACCTGATAAGTTCCAACACGCCTCCGTGAAACGCCGAGTTTCAGATAGTGAAACGCGTCAGTACAATGTATCACATCAACACGAGATGGATCTAGCGTGACACTCAATATTGGTTCATCGCTTGCGGGAGGAATCAGCCGTGTCGCGAATCGTAACGGCTTGCTGTTGCTGGTCGCATATTTGCTGATCGGGGCTGCGTGGCAGATTCCGTTTTATAGTGCTGTCGTCACGGGGCTTGAGCAGTCAGGTACGCCGACAGGGAACGTAGCTCTCCCGGCAATCGACGCCCCGCTTGCTGTTTCCGTGAGCGCAGCTATGCTCCTGTTGCTGGGGCTTCAATGGCTCACGATTGTCACGATTCGAACGTTTGTCGGCGGTCATACACAGGAAATTCCGTCAGAGTACTACACGCGAAACATTGTGCCGGTCCTCCTGAACTCGCTCGTTGGGGGGCTCATATACGCGGTTCTCATGCTCGTCGGGTCAGTGCTCTTTGTTATTCCTGGAATCATCGCATACGTCGCGTTCATCTTTACGCTCGTGTACGTCGCGGTAGAGGACAAGAACTTCATCGCCGGGTTTCGGAATAGCTGGCAGCTAACACGCGGTCATTGGCTGCGGCTGTTCGGATTATTATTAGTAGTTGTCGCTGGGATTGGGCTCATCTCAGGTGTGTTAACAGCCATGACATCGTTAGTGGTCGGTGCCATTGCCGGGGAAGGAATAGGAATCCTGCTGTCTGGTGTTGTCGGACTCCCGTTTTCGCTACTCATCCTTGCGACCCTAGCAGAAGCGTTCACCCAACTGCGAGAGAGTCAAAAAGAGATGGTGACATCGTAGATTGTATCGACGGTAATCGCAGTGGTACGGTTACGGAGAATTGAGGAGAAAGCCTCGCGTTTTAGCGCGGGGATGAATCCGACACTACCCTTCACAGTCCACCGTTCGATGGCACGGCTGGATATTCCACGCTGAGCAAATACATAGCTTCAAGCAAGTTAGTCTACATAGGTTACGTATAGCGAAACAGGTCGTTACCCGCACCTATACTGCTTCCATACGGAACCAGTCTCGGGTGTAAGACGACCTTGATTCGCTCGGGTTCGCCGCCTCGAAACTCTGGAACGTCGGACGGTGGACGTGTAGTCGGATCTGGGATGAAATCGGTCACATTCCCAACCACAACGAACTCACCACGTACCTCAAAACCCACGAACGCTATGATGACCTGTATTCGCAGTCAAGTCAGCGAGTCCTTCAAGAACTCGCTGAGGCGTTCAACGACTGGTACGGCAAACGACGTAACGGAGACACGAGAGCGAACCCGCCCAGCTACCGTAAACACGGCGACGAACACCCGCGCTCCACAGTCACGTTCAAGCAGAAAGGCTTCAAACTCGATACCCAGTACAACCGCGTCCGACTCTCAAAAGGATCGAACCTGAAAGAGTACTGGTCGGATTTTGTCCTGTGTACGTACCAAACTCGCCCCGACGTTGACCTCTCCGCCGTGGAGAACGTCCAACAAACCAAGATTGTGTGGACGGGCGACGAATGGGAACTACACTTCGTCTGTAAGGTCGAGGTTGACGTGGATGAAGCCCCCGGTGAGAAGACGGTGGGTGTTGATCTCGGTATTAACAACTTTGCCGCGCTCGCGTATGAAGACGGTCACAGCGAGCTGTACCCGCTGAACTGCTTGAAACAGGACGACTGCTACTTCAGCAAGCGAATCGCTCTGTGTGACGACTCGAATTCCGATCAGGCCACCGGGCTGAACCAGAAGAAGTCGGCTCGCCGTACCCACTACTTCCACACACTCTCGAAACGTATCGTCCAGCGGTGTGTTGACGAGGAAGTTGGAACTATCGTGGTGGGAGATCTCTCTGGCATCCGTGAGGATGAGGAGAACGCCGAGTCAAAGGACTGGGGCATACACGGGAATCTTGATCTACACTCGTGGGCGTTCGACCGTTTCACAGACCTTCTCGAATACAAAGCCGAAATGGAAGGTATTACGATTGAACAAGTGTCTGAGCGGGATACCTCGAAGTCGTGTTCGTGCCGTGGTCGGAAGCGTGACGCAACCCGTGTTGAACGCGGACTGTATGTCTGCGATGAGTGCGGGACTGTGGCGAACGCGGACGTGAACGGTGCTGAGAACATTCGGCAGAAAGTATCTCCAAGTCCCGCCACGGATGGCGGTGATAGGAGTAACGGCTGGTTGGCACAGCCATCGACGTTCTTGTTTGACAAAGAAACTGGTGCGTTTGTACCTCAAGAACAGGTCACGTCGTAAACCACAATATCCCAACCCAGCGGTGCGGTGCCGTGGGAATCCTCGCCCTTCAGCGCGGGGAGGATGTCAATTGCTGAAGAGTTCCACAAGGCCGCACTCTTCAATTAAAACTCACCTCAAAATCGTCTGTCTGAGGATCCAAGCTTCCTATCCACGCCCGAATAAATCCCATTGGGATCAGATATACCAGTAATGTAGGCAATGAGCTGAGGTCGCTATCGATTGTGAATGCGATACCGGCTAAAACCAACGTCACGGGGGCGAGTACGTATACAAATATCAAGTACAATTCAGTGAGTGGGGCGTACACAAACGCCAGCGGGTCTGTCGGTGATTTCTGTTTGTATGATTGCTCAGCAACAAAGTGCCGCCAAACACGGCTCAGCTGAAACAGCACGATGCCAGCAATCGCGAGGCCGACTGACACGGGTAGGTCCGAACCAAGACTGTATCTGGAGGCAACAGAGCGGATTATAACGCCGACAATCACGGCATTGAAGACAACTTTGGACCAGACAAATTTGATATTTCGCCAGTATACTGGTGGGAACAAGCCAATCAGCTGACGTGGGGTCGGGTCGGTGTCCCACATGTCTCCGTCCCGACCGTCTACTGGTTTCGGAGTAAACAACGCAATAGGAAAAAAGAAGAGCTGGATAATCGCTACCTCGATGAGATACACCAGTGCGATCTCAACGAGGTTCCACTGAAACACGACCACTCCAACAATGAGTCCAAAATTCAGTATGAGCCCAAAGAAAAAGTCGCTAGACTCTCCCAGTTCTCTGAACGTGGTATCAACAACCGATGTCCAGCTGCGTTCACCCATTTGCTAGTTGGTTTGTTTTCACACGTTCATGCTTATTTTCATTTCCAAACAGAACCTGCTAGCTAAGGTCTGTGGCCAGCACGTTTGGTGAAATAAGACGCGACTCCGGTGTCGCCTCGCCCCAGCAAACCCAATTCGATACAACCACTATTACCGGTCGAAACTGAGCAACATTGAACGACCCGACGATGAGTGAAGATATTATATAGATCAAGGAGAATACCTGCGGCTTCAGCCGCAGGATGAATCCGACAACTCGGAGTCAATCTACACTACAATAGCCACACTGAGATTTGGCAATCCGCATCTTAAAGTGACAGGCAATCCCACGTATAGATAGGAATCAGACTGGGAACAGAGCGACTCCCGTTAGTCCTACGATGGCGGCCTGTCCGCCCCAAGCAATGAGACAGTAATCGGAACCAGTTGGGTGAGCGGTCGGTTCTTATAATGAACCGATACAGTGCCCGACTGCTGTACGCACCACAGAAAGTAACTCCAAGTCCAGCGAAGTCTGCCGGACTCCCCGAGGCAAAAACAACTCCGGGAGTCCGAACACGATAGAGGATAGGAGTACCGGGGGCTTGGCACTCCCAGCAGTCCCACCCGTCACAGTCCGTGAACCCCACACGGATTCTCACCGTGTCGGAGTTCGGTGGAACTGTAAACCTGAAATCTCCAACGCTCAGGATTCCTCCGCGTTTACGCGGAGGATGTCAAATGCTTCGGATACCTTCCTGAATTATGACTGGGGCACCCCTCAGGCTCCAACGAGCGGACGAAGCCACTCTCTCTTATGTCGAAACTAGACTTGAAGCGAATGGCTTGCCGTCTCAGGACGTACGGTCGAAGCCAGACTGCTTCTACATCGGCTACGACGGCGACGAACGGATAGGCGTCGTAGGTATCGAATTGTATGGGACTGACGGTCTTCTACGGTCGGTTGTCGTCGAAGAAGCTGTGCGAGGCCAGGGATATGGAGCAGCACTCTGTGCGGTTGTGGAAACGGAAGCGCAGTCTGCCAGCGTTGATACGCTGTACCTGTTGACAACAAACGCTTCTAGTTTCTTTGTCGACTTGGGATACGTGGAAATAGATCGAAGTACAGCTCCAAGGGCTATTCAGCAAACTACAGAATTCGACGATATCTGCCCTTCAACGGCTACCTGTATGAAAAAAACTCTGTAGCACCAGACCTGTTCTCTAGCTCTTCTGTACTGAACGATTCGTGAGTCATCTGTACTGAGCGATTCCCACTATGTGTAAGGGGTCTTCGATGACCACCTGTTTGTGCCAACTCATGAGCCCTAGACACCCCCGAGAAGGATGTGCTCGACGACATCTGCGAATGTAACCTTTTCGCGCACCTGCTGTATCTCGACGGTGACATGCCACCGCTAGGAGCGGTGACACTGGCAGGTGCCGCCGCTTCCTTCGCTACACAGGGCGGAAGCGACCTGTAGGGACGCGCGCGGCGCGAGAAGTGCGCGATGGAGCATGACCCAAACGCGGCGACGCCGCAGCACGCCGCCTCTGTCCTCGTGGCGTGCGGCCTGCTCGCGACGATGCTCACTGCGGCATTCGCATTCGGGAGCGGTGGTCCGGCCACTGCGGCGCTGCTTGTTGCCGGTGCGAAAGGCGTGTGAAATATCGACCTCGAGGGGCCCGGAGAAGAGCCGTCAGTCAGTCGTGGGTCCGGAGGTTCGTCACGTCCATCAAGTCGGTGAGAAGTCTCGTCTCGAAGTCAAAATCGGCGACGATGAGTTCGGCACCGGTGGAGCGCGCTGTCGCGGCGATGAGGAGATCGCGGGCAGCCATGCGCTCACCGTCATCCATCAACTGGTCTTGTATCCGCGTGGCTTCGAGGGCGATCTGGTCGTTGAGTTCGAGCGACTGAACGCCACCGAAATCCTGCCGGATCGCGACGACATCGGTGGTCCCAGCACTGATTTTCCCGTTGAGCACCTCGAAGACGCAGAGCGCGGACGTGAGGTAGGGCTGTCCGCGGTCCTCGACGAATTGACGGTGTCCGGGACGCCTTCGAGCATGTCGATGACGACGGAGGTATCGAGGAAGATCACCGCTCAAAACTCTCTCGCGAGCGCTTGACGGCGTCACGTGCGCGGTCGGCGGCTTCCGGGCTCCACGCGCCGATGTTGATCGGATTCTCGGTCTGAGCGAGGCGTTCGAGCAGCTAGTCGAACGTCTCGTCATCCCGTTTCAGGCTCTCTAGCATCTCCTTCGTGTCGTCAGAGACGCGGATTGACGTACTCATGTGTATACAAACTGTATACACGAGTTATTATCTTTTGGCGCTATCGTTGGACCGCTGAACCGCCTCAGGGTCAAGCCCCGAGGCTTCCCGTGGTACAGTTATAGGTCACAGACAAGCCAGATCTTCGAACGGGCCTACGCGGAACCGTCGCGGAACCGTTCGATCGGGATATCGGAGACGTCATCATAATCGTCGTCACCGCCAACGAAGAGCGTCGCGTCAACATGTTCAGCCGTTGCCAGCGCGAACGAGTCGCCAAGCGTAGGATTATACTTGAGCGTATACTCCGAGGCGTCCGTCCAAGTATCGGCGACATCTACCGTTTTGATACCGAGATTAGTCAGCCAGTCGAGATACTCGTCGGCTGTGTCGCGGTCGTACTTTCGGGCGATTGTGTACCGGATCTCAGCGAAATTCACGTAGCTGGCGTAGCCGACGGTGTCCTCGACTGCGACCGCGTCGAGATACTCTTCTACAACCTCGCTGCCTAGTTCATCGTCGGCGTGTGCTATCAGCGGCTCAGCGCCGAAGACAACGCGGTCAGGAGCCGACATTATTCTTCAGTTGAGAACTGCGAGTCACGTTCATTCCGGTCCTGGTCGCGTTTCTCTTCGAGAATCTCGGACGCAGGCTTGTCTGTACTCGCTTCGCTACGGGCGGCAAAGCCGCGCATCTCGCTCGGTGAGCGGACCTGTTCAACGATCACCTCTCCATCTTCGGTTTCCCGGAACAACACCTTCCCAGGCGCTTCGATCCCGAGCTTTTCGCGGAACCGTTTTGGGATGGTCGCCTGGCCGTGCTTAGTGACGGCGACAATCTCTTTTTCAGAGTCATTTGGTTGTTCTGACTTACTCATAGTTCATAATTAGATCTCAATCATAATCAAATTTTCTTCTTATTGACAAATAGTTGTTACTCCTCTGTCGGATGTTTTGGTCGAGTTCGAGGTGTGGTTCGGCTTTTGAGGAACGCGAAATACTAGAGTCAAACAGTCCTCGAACGCAGCGGTTCGATTACCCGTTGTGGTCAATATATCCGGCTTCCCATTCAGTCCGAGCTTCGATCTCTCTCGTGCCCCGGCGAGTAGTGCTGTACTCGTTGGTCCGTCGGTCCCGCTGGCTTTTTTCGATGAGTCCCTTCTCAACGAGCGTGTCGAGGTTGGGATAGAGCCGCCCATGATGGATTTCCTTTTCGTAGTAGTCCTCGAGCTCGTCTTTGATCGCAAGTCCGTGGGGGCCATCACGTCCGGCAACGACGTACAGCAGATCGCGCTGAAAGCCAGTGAGATCGTACATATCGCAATTTTCGCATTCGAGTTTTGAAGTACTACTGATTTGGTGACTGCGTGTCATAGAATACGTTTCAAACCCTCTAGGCAGTGATTTTGACTGCTTCATCTCACGCTTGAGTCGGAGGAGCACCGTATTTTCGTCTCCATAGTCGGGCTATCGTGAGGCGGATGCTACAGCAGAGACTGGATCCCGGTGGAGAGTGTTTTCAGGTCTGCTGTCGCGAGCTTTCGGTTGCGATAAGGCGAAGTCGGGGGCAACCGATATTTATTGGGACTTTTTCAGTCTCGATGCGGCCAGCATCTTCGAGTGCTGATTTGGCCCGTTAGAAGGTCGCTTTCGAAGCGATATCCGTATCCTCTCCCCATTTGAGATGTCGTGGAGGAGGACCTTGTTACGGGCTGCGAGGATGGGCATGATCTCGACGATACTTGGTATTCGTTGCTGTTGGAAATCTCTTCAGCGTGTGTGAGGACTTCGTTCAGTTCGTCAGCGGCGTCGTCGCTAATCTCTTCTCGGAGCGTCTCTTTACTACTGTGAGGAGAGGTGTCCGAAGGTGATGCTGCTCGACAGCCTCGAATCTGGGGTCGGACTCGCCGTAGACTGATGAGACCAGTTCGGGATCCGAACTCGAGATACTGTGCTTCCCAGAAGGGCTCCGAGAAGACATTTCAATAATTTACTAGATATCAGTCCGATATCAGATAAGATAATTCGGCCGTAGCTTATTATATATACACCATCAAACAAACATATATTGATGGGTGTCCCAATATCAGAAAGTCACAAGCGTAGGGTATTCACCGCGTGATGGCTGGAGTGTTGACGACACCAGCGGGTATCGCATATATTAGTCTATTTTTTATTAGTGGCATCATCTGTTTTGCGGCTATTCCGCGTGCGAGGATGATCTCCGACGCCGACATCCGTCGTGGCTTGGTCGGAATGCTCGTAGCGACGGGAATCTGGGGAATATTCAAAACGGGATACTTTCTTGTGCCGGATCCACTCAAGGAGCCCACGTATATTATTGGACTCGTGTTCGGATTCGGGACCGTTTGGGCGTGGTTGTACTTCGCATCCGCTTATAGCGGCCGGCAACTACATCAGAACTCAAGTATACGTCTCCTCAGTACCGGCGTGTTTCTCACCGTAGGAACCGTGAAGGTTACCAATCCGTTACACGGCCTCTATTTTACAATCAGTGAAGCTACCACGCCTTTTCGCTATTTGGCGATCAACCACGGTATAGTCCACTGGATAGCAACTGGGTTCTCGTATGTGCTCGCAGCCGTCGGCCTGTTCATGGTATTCGAAGTATATGTGAAGTCGGAGTATGACTCACGGCTGCTGGCTGGCATGACCGGCCTCCTCGGCTTACCTGTTATCTTTGATCTCATCGCTATTACGACACCGACGTTGATTGAGTTCATTTACGCGCCGGTTGGGGTAGCAGGGTTCGCGGTCGGAGCAGTGTTCCTGTTCGGCGATCGGCTCCTAGCAGTCGGCGCGGCCTCCCAAGCCGGCAACTTGACCGTGATCGTCGACGACGATGGTCGGATCAAAGACTACTCAGCCGCGATGGTAGACTCGTTTCCGGATCTTGGTGGATCAGTCGGCGAGAGCCTCGAAGATGTGTTTCCGGAACTCCGTGCGGCCCAGAACGGGACAAAAAACGTCGTCACGCAGAATAACGGCACTCAGCCGAGCCACTACCTCGTGTCGTCACAATCAATGGGTGTCGGGGGACCAGAGACAGATGTTTTGACTCTCAATGACATTTCAGAACGCGAGCGGCAGCGTCAGCAACTGCTAAAGCGAGAACGCGAACTCGACCAACGCAACGAGCTCTACCGGGCCATTCTGGCTGCGAGCTTCTCGTTCGTGTTCCGAATCGACATCGAGATGCGATTCAATTACGTGTCCGAGTCGGCCGAATCATTCGTGGGATACGAGCCTGAGGAGTTGACTGGCGAGCACATATCAGTACTTGCCGCAGATGACGAGAGCCTCACAACAGCAGTGGAGCGTCTCGACGAGGTCACAAATGGCCAGACGGCTCAGATACGCGACCACCCTATCGTGACACAGTCGGGTCGCACCACTTACATCGACATGCGGCTCGTTCCAATTTACGACCCTTCTGTGAGCCGCGACAAGCGGACGGCCGACGACGTCACAGAAGTCCAAGTGATGGTTCAAGACGCGAGCCAGCGACGAAAGCGCGAGGGCCTGATCAGCGTATTAAATCGCGTGTTACGACATAATGTTCGGAACGAACTGACGGTGATTAATGGCCGTGCCGAACTGCTCGCAAACGAGCTTGACGGAGGTGCTAAATCGAGCGCTGAGACGATCGTTCAGGCTGGTGAACGCCTGTTGGACATTGCTGAGTCAGCGCGACAGATCGAAGAGAACCGGGAGGTCTCGCCGGAACTTCAAGCAGTCGATATTATTCCGACCGTCAGCGATACGATCGAAAGACTCGAACAGCGGCACCCGGAAGTGAGAGTGACAACCGAGCTACCAGACACTGCGGTCGCCGAAACTTTACCACGGATCGGGACGGCCATGTGGGAGTTGCTCGAAAACGTTGCGGAGCACACCGGCTCGGACCCGGTCGTCAAGATAACTGTAATCAAGCGTAATGACTCAGTTGTGCTGACCATCGCGGACGAGGGGCCTGGAATCCCGAAAGAAGAAGAAGAAGTTCTGGTTAAAGGAAAAGAGCAACCATTAGTCCATGGCCAAGGACTCGGTCTCTATCTCGCGTATTGGATCGTCGTCACGGTAGGGGCGGACATCGAAGTGTCCGGATCTGAATCAGGGACAACCATCCAGATCCACCTCCCAACCCCTACGGACTCCTCATAAAATATTCTCGACTGTTTAGCTTTATTAAATCATATTATCAATTCCGAGAAATATACTGCGGCTTTAGCTGTAGGATGATCCGGTGTGTCACCTCGCAAAGCCTACTATGCGACTTGACGACTATCCCAAACGAGACGGGAAGCGGGTCTGGCTCAGCCAGAGCGACGAGAACGACGAGGTCGCAGCGTTCATCGACGAGGCGAAGTCCCCAGAGCAGGAGATCGCGTTTCGGCTCGGCGTTCAGGCCGGACTCCGTCGCGAGGAGATCGCCAGCGTCACTGGCAACGACTTCACGTACGCCCCGACGGCTCCCTCCGCGTGTGGAACGACTACCCGAAGCGCGGGCAGTACCGCGAGACGCCGATTCCAAACGAACTCGCCAGTTCCGTCCGGACGCTCTCATACGAACGCGACCCCGATGAGCCGATCGTCGACGTCGAGCCGAACTCAATCTATCGCTGGGTGAAGCGCGCCGGCGAACGCCGGTACGCGGCGACTGGCGACGAGGGGTGGACTCTCCTCGACGTTCACGATCTCCGTCGGACCTGGGGTGTTCATCTGCTGTGGAACTGTGGTGCTCTTCCTGCCGTCGTGATGAGTTGGGGCGGCTGGGAAGACTGGGAGACGTTCAGAAGCCACTATCTCGGAATGATGAGCCCGGCAGCTGCGGAACGCGAGCGCGAGAAGATCTCGTTCGTCCCGGGGACCGTCGAGTCCGACCCGGGTGCGGATCAGGTTTTCGAGCCGACAGTTCAGTCGCGTTCTTTGTACTGATTTATACGCCTAATGGTGGGCCAATTCGGCTCTGCTGAAATATTCAGCGAGTGATATATTTTGACCCAGTCGCGGTCAGTACAGGCAATTCACGGGTCGCACAGCAGAGGATATCAATGGAGTGATTTGTTCTCCAAGACCAGTAGATATATTTTTGAATGTTAAAAGTTGAGAGTATGGATTTCGAAAGAACAGCAGATCTCGTTATGACTGTTCTTCCGCTCCCTGTTGCGCTCTGGATGGGACTTACTGGGAACCTAGTCAGCGTGCTTGGGCTTCTCTCGTTCAGTACGATTGCCCTCTTACGCCGTCGCTCCACAAGAGTCCGACAGTGGACGAATCAGCATCAGTGGTTGTTTTTGACAATTCTAACACCGATCGCAGTGGCCACGACGTTAGACGCGATGCGTTGAAGCGATCAGTACGCAGCTCTCATCGACCATTTGTTTCATATAATATTATATCTGAAGAATATGATTTCAACAGAGCCGCCAATTTGTAAATGGCTCTTGCCCAACCTGGCGAAATAACTATTCGATATGTGATATAGGCTGCTACTGACTGCTGAATATAGTGCGTGAAGTCAGCACCCACCTAGCGTCAACCTCACACTGAGATGTCCGCGTCGGTCGACTATCAACTGTACATATTTTCGGGCAAGTTTGTCTGAGGATGGGGCCAAGCTTGTTACAAGAGACCCCGGGGTGCGCTGATTGGGCCAACTGCTCTCTATGCGTGCCTGTTAAATAGTAGTCTCTGACTCACCAGTTGAAGATGCGTCAAAGACCGTAATTGTGACGGTGGTGCCGTTTGATGTGTCGAAAGAGACGGTACCGTCAAGAGTGCGGACGGCCCAGGTAAGTTGCCACAATCCCAGACCCGTGCCGTGTTGTAGTGCTGTCTCAGTGCTGGTTTCGAGCGCAGATAGTTCCGACTCGGGAATCCCCGGGCCATCATCGGTGACCTGGATTTCGCATCCGTCAGGCGTCTGCCGGAGAGACGTTGTCACGTTCGTAGCGTGTGTGACCGCATTGTCGACGGCGCTTTCTATAGCCGCTTCGAGGGCGGCACCGTCTGTCGAGATCATCAACGAGTCGGGTGCTTCGACAGCGACCAAGGAGTCGTAGGCGGCCACAGTGCCGCGGAGCAGCTCGGCGACATCGACGGCGACGTTTTCGTGCGTCTCTGAGAGAAGTCGGTCAATCGTCCGCGCGCGGTTACTCATGTGTGTGATGCGATCGGTCGCCTCAGTTGCGGCGTCCGCGTGGTCGTTATCGATGGCCTCGAGATGAGCGTTGACGACATCGATTTGATTACGTAGGTTGTGCCGCAGAACCCTGTTAAGCACCGCGAGTCGTTCTTTGCGAAGTTCTCGTTCGGTCACTTCTCGGAGGCTGATCACGGTACCCAACTGCTGGTCATGCTGGTCGAGTACCGTCGACACCTGCGGGTCAAACTTCGCTGACGTACCCTCAACATTGAGTTCGAGCGTCTCGGTTGCTCGCAGCCCGTCCACACTCGTTCCGACGGTATCTTCGACGGTAACGGTGCCGGTAGACGGGTCGGAGTCCCCCGACGCAGTGCGCGCACTCTCGTTTGCTCGCACCACGCGGTGCTCGTCATCCGCTATTAGCACCAAGTCGTCTGTCTCGTCTACGACATCCCGTTCGCCGACGACGCCGACGGCAGGGGATTTTTTGAACGCGTCGAACCGAAACACCGCGAGTCCAAGCCCACCCACCGCGCCGAGAGAGCCAAGCACATAGGCGGCCCCTCCCGCTGCTTGACCGAGTTGAGCAATATACGGAATATTGCTCCAGAACAGCCACATCGCCGCTGGTGCCACAGCAAAGGCAATTCCTTGCCATGCTGTTAGGTGGTCATACCGACGTGTCGCTCGCACCACCAGCACGATCCCGGCTACAGCCAGCGTCACTGCGTAATAACGGGTAGTAATTCCAAGGAGTCCGAGAACCTGCGTTGGCACTAGTGATACTCCGGTTAGTAGACCCTGTAGAGTAAGCACCAAAAGCGGAAACGCAATCAGCGCACCCGTCTTGAGCGAAAGCGAGACGAACCGTCCCGTGTACCGAAGTGCAAACATAGCCCACAAAGCGGCGGGGAGGATCCAGACAACTGCCAGCCACCGCCCGACCGCACCCCCAAAGTCGGTCACTGAGATAAGATCGGTGAGGATGCCGACACTGATGAGTCCGAGACCGACCCCGATCAGCGCAGTGTATCCTGTGAACCACGCAGCCCCTGGTTCGTTGTAACGGTGAGCGACCGTCGCACTGATAGCCGAGATACCCACTGCGTTCCCGATAGATATTGCTGCGGCGATTCCAACGATCATGAGGCATCATACATTCTCGCCTGCTAATAATGTGAAGCGTTCCGGTACAGGATATACAAATTATATTGACCGATTGACTGGGCCGCTGTCCTGACGAGAGCCAGCGCGAGACTTGCGCCCTGTATTCATCACGGAATATTCTATCAATTTGCGAATAGTAGTGTTTCACTGAGTTCGGGAAGAGGCTTGTAGATTTGATTTTACTGTTCAGAAAACCCCGTTTCCTGAACGGTTAGGCTTGGGGACACCTGTTTACTTCTCGTTGAGTTTCAAGATAATTCCCAAATTTGAGTGGTAGTGTGATGTGGTGTGTTTCAGTATTCTACTTCCACTCGCGTCGAATGTATGCTTCACGGGCCCGCAGCCGGACCGGTGGAGACCGTCGTGCTCGTGACCGCGGTCGCGGGCGCGCTCGGACCCTCCTGGACATCGGCTTCGCCCCGACGTCGACCGCCGCACCGATCCTCGTGGTTTCCAGCCTCACCGTCGGCATGCGCCTCGGCGAACGCGTGAGCGAACGACTCCAGCGCGAGGTCGTTCACGCCCTCTTCGCGATCGTCGGGAGCCGGCTGATCCTCGGTGGTGCGAGAGTCGCCTAGCCGGTACCGCTGGTCGCCGACGAGCCCTATCGACACGTACACAATGATATAGACGCCTCATGATACGACATACCAGCCGCTATATCCGATTCGCGAGACATCCCCATATGGCTCGCCATCTTCCAGAACTGTTCGCAGTCGAGACGCGACAACCGACGCACCGCCGTCGGGTGCTCAAGAGCACCGTTGGTATCACAACAGCGGGTGCGCTCGGGGCCGTGTACACCGACGGTGGGGTGGAACCCGAGGGCACTAACGAGACGAGTGACGCAACAGCCACGCAACGTCGGGACAGCGGGGCCGGTCCGGCAGACGCCACTCCACCCGGTGAACTCACGCTCATCGCGCACCGTGGCTTCGCGGGAGAGAACCCAGAAAACACCGTCACCGCTGCTCAAGCGGCGGCAAGCGAGAGCAGATCGACGGATGACGAGGGAACGACGACCCGCCAAGCCGATGTTATCGAGATCGACGTCGTTCCGACAGCCGACGACGACGTGGTCGTGTTTCACGACAACAACTTAGCAGGACGCAACGGCGGTGAGCGCGGACTCACGGACGAGACGGGCGTCGTCTGGGAAACCGAGACGATGACCGTCACTGGTGCGGAGGTACTCCGGAGCGGCGACACGGTACCGCGCCTGTCAACGCTCCTCGAAGCCGTCCCTCCCGAGGTCGGAGTCAACGTAGAATTGAAAAACCCCGGCCGGTACGACCTGCGGTTCGACGAGAAACTCTCTCCGGACGCGCTTGCTGACCGCAGAGTTGCTTGGCAGCCATTCGTAGACCGAGTTGTCGACATACTCGACGCTCACGACAACGAGTTTCTTTGTTCGTCATTCTGTGAGGGTGCGCTGGCCGCGACGCGCGACACGTCATCGTATCCGGTCGCTCCTATCGTCTACGAGTCGGTTGGCGACGGACTCGCTATCGCTCGGGCACACGACGCCGCAGCGATCCACGCTCCGATGAAGGTAATATTCGGAACTCCGTTCCACGATCCGGCGGTCACCGCCGGCGTGGACCTCGTCGCCGAGGCGCACGCGGACGGACGTGAGGTGAACGTGTGGACAGTCGATACGTGGTATCAGGCCAGTCGGCTTGCCGCCGCCGGCGTCGACGGCATCGCCGCCGACTACTCCGGTCTGCTCCCCGCTTCCGGTGAGACGTCTGCCGGAGACACGCAGTCCTGAGCACGACGCGAGCGGCCGGTCGACGGAGACCAGGTGTGAGCGCGCCGACGCGGCCCCACTTCTGTTAGCGGCGTCCTTCGATCGACTCTTGTTCGTCCGCCGTCGATTCTCGTCGATTAAGTCTTCGTGGCCACGACGAGTTAGTGTGCGGCGGTGTCGATGAGGTCGTCTCAGCGACATTTCTCAAAATACCCCAGAACTCTCTGGATCGGTATGTACAGGTACGTATTGAGGCCGAAGTAATTGTAGCAGTGCTTACCATTCACTACTAATCATTTCAAATATTATAAAATCTTAATATGAAACTAATATACCTCGATGTGTGGTCAATTCGAACGGCTCACACAGTGGTCGGCGTAGATTTCTTCAAACAACCGGTGCGGCCACAGTCGGCCTTGCTTCCGCTGGATGTCTAGGAGCAACATCAGGGGGTTCAGACGGCGCTGATGGCTCGGACGGCTCGTCCAGTTCCACGAATAGTGCGAGCTCCGAAAGCAGCGGTGAGACGACTATCACTTGGTGGCACGCGATGGGGGGAAACCTCGGCGACACGGTCGACGCGCTCGCGGCCGATTTCAATGAGCAGTCCTCCGGTGTGACGGTCGAAACAAGCTACAAGGGAAGCTATGACGAGACGCTGAACGCGGTCACCTCAGCGATCGGCGCAGGCGAAGCGCCGGAGCTGGCACAGATCGTCGACCTCGGGAGTCGCCTCGCGATCGACAGCGGTGCGTTCGTCCCGATGGAGGAGGCGCTTCCGAGCGACCGGATCGACTGGTCAGACTTTCAGGACCCAGTCATCGACTACTACTCGTTCGACGACACTGTGTATTCGATGCCGTTCAACTCCTCGAACCCGATCTTCTACTACAACAAGGACATGTTCGAGGAGGCCGGGCTCAATCCCGAATCGCCGCCATCGACGTTAGCCGAGATCCGTGAGGTGAGCGAGACGATCGTCGATCAGGGGATCGCGGAGCAGGGAATCACCTTCGCTAACGTCTCATGGTTCCCTGAGCAGTGGTTCGCGGAAGCGAACGTCCCGCTTGTGAACGAAGAGAACGGTCGTGCGGGGGACCCGACTGAAATCAACCTGGATACCGACACGGCTGACCGGGTGTTTGGCTGGTGGGCCGACATGCATGCCGACGGCCTGTACAACCATGCCGGCGTCGGCAACTGGGGCGCGGCACAACAGGCGTTCCTCAACGGACAGACGGCGATGTGGATCTCGTCCACGGCCGGCGTTGCTTCGGCGACGGCGGGAGCCGAAGAGAACGGATTCGAACTCGGGACGGGGTACTACCCGACGGTCGGCGACACACGCACCGGCGTCGTAATCGGGGGCGCATCGCTGTGGATGACCCGCGGTCTGTCCGAAGAAAAACGGCAGGGACTCACCGACTTCCTCCTCTGGCTGGCCGAGCCAGAGCAGCAGGCGTTCTGGCACCAGAACACCGGCTACTTCCCGATCAGTGACAGCGCCGTCGAGTACCTCGAAGAAGACGGCTGGTTCGACGAGAACCCCAACTTCCAGACCGCGTTCGACCAGCTTCAGGAGACGGAACAGACCGTCGCGACACAGGGCTGGCAAGCCGGACCCGCCTCGGAAGTCCGAACGATAATTCAGGACGGCTACGTCAGCATGATCAACTCTGACGTCACCGTCGAGTCGAAACTCGAGGAGATGAAGACGGAGGCCGACGACGTTCTCCAGAGCTACATCCAGAGCAAAGGCAACTGAAATGGGCGTACACGAGAACACGTACGATAGTTCGCTGGGGGCGTACCTCCTGCTACTACCGACACTGGCGGCGATCATCGCGTTCCTGTACTACCCGTCGCTACAGACGCTCCGGTTCAGCTTCTTCCAGACGTTTCTGTTCGGTCAGAACACCCGGTTCGTCGGACTGACGAACTTCACCGACCTGTTGGGGTCGCAGGTGTACCTCACGAGCGTCGGACTAACAATGGCGTTCGCGGTGATCGTCGTTATCGGATCGCTCGCTGTCGGCCTCCTGGTCGCGTTCCTGTTGTACGAGGTCAGCGACGGAAAGGCCGCGTACCTGATCGCCGCGATTTGGCCGTACGCACTACCGACAGCCGTCGCAGGAACGGTCCTGCTGTTCCTCGCGCACCCGAGCGTTGGTATCTACACGCACTACCTTGAGGCATGGTTCGGCATCGAACTCGACTGGTTCACCGTCGGGTGGCAGGGGTTCGCCGTCGTCACGGTGGCGGCGATCTGGAAACAGGTCGGGTACAACGTGATATTCATGCTCGCCGCATTGAACAACGTGCCTGAGTCGCTCAACGAGGCGTGTCGGCTCGACGGAATCGAAACGTGGCGTCGACTGGTGCGCGTGTACCTTCCGCTCATGTCGCCCACGTTGGTGTTCTTGGTCGTGATCAACACGATCTACGCGTTTTTCGGCAGCTTCGCCCTGATCGACCTAATGACGCAGGGGGGACCGACGAACGCCACCAACCTGATGATATATCAGTTGTACCGTGACGCCTTCCAGTTCAACAACCTCGGTCTCGCATCCGCGCAGTCCGTGATCCTGTTCGTGCTCGTGGCGGGACTCACGTTCGTCCAACTGCGCGTCTCAGACCGCTACGCACACTACTAATGTCACTCGACACTAACGACATCGCGACTGACGTTCGAGAGCGCGGACCGCTGTCGGCGATAGCCGACACACAGGTACTCCCGGCGCAGTGGCGCGTCCATCTCGGCCTCATCACTTCCGTCTTAGTGATGGCCTCGCCGCTCCTGCTCGCGTTCGTAATGAGTACCCAGACCGTTCCCGAAGTGTACGATATCACCGACATCAGTGTTGGCACCGACGGGCTGGCAAACTACGCCGAGGTGTTCACCAGGTACGGAATGGCATCGTACATGTTCAACTCCTTAGTGATGTCTATCGTTGTCACCGTCGCGAAGATCGCCGTGAGCCTCCTCGCCGCGGTCGCGCTCGTTTTCTACGACTTCCGGTTCAAGAACGCGATCTTCTTTCTGATCCTGTTCACGCTGATGTTCCCCGTCCCGGTACGAATCGTCCCCCTATACGAGATGATGGCCGCACTGGGGTGGACGAACACGCTGTTGGCGCTTACCGGCCCGTACGTCGCGAGCGCGACCGCTGTGTTCCTCCTCCGCCAGCACTTCATGTCGATCCCCGATTCGCTCGTCGAGTCGGCCAAAGTCGACGGCGTCGGTCCGCTCCGCTTCCTCTGGAAAGTGCTGATCCCGATGTCTCGGGGGATGATAAGCGGTCTCAGCGTGATCACATTCATCTACGCGTGGAACCAGTACCTGTGGCCGCTGATCGTCGTCTCTGATCAGAGCAAACAGGTCGTACAGGTCGGCATGAAATACCTCCAGTCGGTTGGCAACGCCGGCCAGACTGACTGGGGGCTCATCATGGCGGGCGCCGTGTTGACGCTGTTGCCGCCGCTGCTGGCGCTCATCGTCTTCCGAGGCCCGCTGCTGGAAACCTTCGGACTATCAGAATGACCGGAATCACAACGACAGACCTGGTGAAGCGCTTCGAAGATGTCACCGCCGTTGGCGGTGTCGACCTCAACGTCAAAGACGGCGAGTTCCTCGTCTTGGTCGGTCCGTCGGGGTGCGGGAAGTCGACTACGCTCCGACTGCTCGCGGGCCTCGAGTCTCCGACGAAAGGTTCCATCGAGATCGCCGACGAGGTCGCGACGACCGTATCGCCCGCCGCGCGCGACGTCGCAATGGTGTTCCAGAACTACGCGCTGTACCCGCATATGACCGCTCGAGAGAACATGACGTTCGGTCTCGGAACGGCCACCGATTTCACCGACGACGAGGTGGCAGAGCGGGTCGCAGACGCGGCCGAGATCCTCGACATCGAAGACCTCCTTGACAGGACTCCGTCAGCGCTTTCCGGGGGCGAACAACAGCGCGTGGCCATCGGGCGGGCGCTCGTTCGCGATCCGGAGGTGTTCCTAATGGACGAGCCGCTCAGCAACCTCGACGCGAAACTCCGCGTCCAGATGCGTGCTGAACTCGCCGAACTCCACGAGCAGCTTCGCACGACGACGCTGTACGTCACACACGACCAGGTCGAAGCGATGACACTCGGCGATCGGGTCGCGGTCATGTACGACGGCGAGATTCAGCAGGTCGCACCGCCACAGCGGCTGTACGATGCGCCGGCGACTCGGTTTGTCGCCGAGTTCATCGGTAGTCCGGGTATGAACACCGTCGAGGGAGTGCTCGAACGGCGTGGAGATTCCGTCCACGTGACGTGGGGCGAGAACAGCGTTCCGTTGCCGAGTCCGGTCTCCGACTCTGTGACATCTCACGCGGGAGACCGTGTGGTTCTGGGGGTCCGGCCCGAGGACCTGTCACAAGAGATGAACGGCCCGCTCAGCATGGATGTCACCGTCACCGAACCGCTCGGTGATTCGCTGTTGACCCGGGGCACAGTCGGTGACACCGAGATGGAAGTGAGCCTTCCGCCGCGGTCGGCGGTCGAAGTCGGTGACGTGCTGTCGTTGACCGCCGATCCCGAACGGCTCCACTTGTTTGACCCCGAGGCCGGGGGCGCGTTCTATCACTCCGCCGAGAACGTCGCCTCGGAGTCGACCGACCAGCCCGCGCACGAGGCCCAGTGGAACACGACATGAGTCGGGTCGAAACGCAGTACAACGCGATCGTCTTCGACAACGACGGCGTCCTCACCTATCCGACGGACGAGTCGGTCCTGACGGAAGCGTCGCAGCGGGCGTTCGCGGCGTTCGATGTCGACCCGACACCGAGCGACGTCCGGTCGCTCGTCGACGATCTCTCGGTGGAAACGGTGCGCAGGCTTGCCAAGCGGTACGAAGTTGACGCTGACGCGTTCTGGCGTCGTCACGAGACGGAACGCACAGCCCGCCAGTTGGCGGCGATCCGAGACGGTGAGAAGCCGCTCTACGACGATGTCGAGACGCTCGCCGATCTCGCGGTCCCGACGGCGATCGTGAGCAACAACCAGCACGCGACAATCGAACACATCGTCGCGGAGTTCGGTCTGGAGGCGATGTTCGAAGCGTACTACGGTCGAGAGCCGTCGCTTCGCGGACTGGAACGTCGCAAGCCGGACCCGTCGTATCTTGAGGCGGCGCTCGACGAGTTGGGCGTCGAATCGGCGTTGTACGTCGGTGACAGCCGTGTCGACGTGGCGGCGGCTCGCGCGGCTGGCGTCGACGCCGCGTTCGTGAACCGACCGCATCGCCGCGGGTATCGTCTCGATATCCGGCCGACGTATCGCCTCGATAGCCTCGCCGAGCTCGCGAGCCTTCCCACGAAGTAATTCACGGTCCGCTACCCAAATCAATATGAATCCGCGAATCGGTTTCGTCACCGCAGTCGCATCGGAACTGGAACCGCAGTTGCGCTTCGCCGGGAACAGCGAGTTCGACTACGTCGAGATACTCATGGACGGGCCTCACAGCCGCGAGCGTCTCACGTCGAATCGCGGGACGATTCGGCAGATACTGGACGATCACGGCCTCGGCCTACTCGTTCACCTTCCGTTCCCGACAGACATCGGATCGCCTTACGAGTCCGTCCGCAGCGGTGCCGTCGAAACGCAGTCGGCCTGTATCGATGCCGCGGCCGAACTGGGGGCAGAAAAGGCCGTTCTCCACCCAGAGTCCTCCGCATGGTCAGTCGCGTGGGACGACGCGGAGCTCCGCGAGTACATCAACGAATCAGTCAGCAAACTGAACGCGTACGGTAACTCACGTCACGTCGAAATCTGTGCCGAGAACATATTCGGAAGCCCGTACACTATCGAACACATCGACGGATTGCTCGCCGCGACGGACACCTCGCTGACGCTCGATACGGGCCACGCTCGGGTAACCGGTCACGACCCGACGGAGACAGCCGCGTTCGTCGCTGACCACGCCGACCGCATCTCGCACGTTCACCTGAACGACACCCGTCGGCCGGCGGACGAACACCTCCCGTTCGGTGCCGGGAACCTCGACTTCGGGCCTATCTTCGAGGCGTTCCCCACCGACTGGCACGGGACGCTCTCGCTGGAAGTCGGGACGCAGTCACTCGACTACCTCCGTGAGTCGCGCTCTCAGTTGGAGCGGTATCTCTAGACATCATTGAGAATATCTCATCGGTTGAAGTTTTTAATAGAGCCTGAATCCTACACGCACACGCGGTTCAGGGTTGAGGCCTCGCGTTAAGTTTGACGTGGATTGTGGTAGACGGCGAAGGCTTCGAGCCAGTTTTGAGTGCTGTGTTGAATAGCGATCTAATCAGCTGTTATCACGGAGCAGAAGGACGAAGCCGAGGAAATCGATTCTGTCCATGGAAGTCGATCTCCTCGACTTCGTTGAGCAGTGTCGTCGCCTAGTCAAACAAGCGTTGGGAAAGCACGCGGGCGAGCCCGCCAGCGGCGGGTTCGCCCGCTGGAAACACGTTGTGCTACACTGCCTTCGGCTCGAAGACGGCCACAGCTACCGAGAAACGCCGAATCGGCTGAAATACATGGCCGAGATTTGTGACGCACTCGGCTTAGATCCAGACGATCTCCCAGACTACAGCACGATCTACAAATCGTTTGATCGGCTGAAAATGTGGGTATGGCGGGCGCTGCTGCGCGTTTCCGCGCAGCAGCACCCGCAGTCTGGCCACGCTGCGCTCGACAGCACGTTCTTCGACCGCCGACGTGCGTCATCGTACTTTCGTCAGCGGGCAGGACGGACGATACAGACGCTAAAAGTGACGACATTGACTGATGTGGAATCGCTTGCTGTGCTTGATGTTCACATCGCAGCTCGGTGGAAGCATGATACGAAGACTGGACCGCAGGTCGTCCGCCGAAACGCGGACGACCTGCAGTCCGTCGCCGCCGACAACGGCTTCCAAGACTGGCATACCGAGTACGAAATCGCCGCATATGACGTTGAGTACCTTGTTCATTACCGCGGCTCCTCAGCGAAAGCAGCCGCGAACAACGCGCTCAACCGAGCAAATGGCTACTCTCAGCGGTGGATGGCTGAAACATCCTACTCGACAACGAAGCGCTCGCTCGGCGATGCCGTGCGAGCGCTGGGCTGGTATCGGCAGTTCCGTGAAATCGTCTTGATGTTCGCCATCACCAACATAGAACCACTGTGTGAGCCGCTGTAACCGTGACTCAGCATCTATTCAACACAGCAGTTTTGAGCGGTCTCTAACGCGCATTGCTGAAACTATTCGCAAACGATGATGTTCGTCGTTCTATCCCAGCCATATCAATCAACTTCTGACTGTGCTCCGAGACTGTTTCAGCGGTGTTCACAACATCGGGGCCAGTTGTCTGTTGTTCAATCAGCTCTGTACTCCACTTCACAACGCTCATCGTATTCTTTATGTTATAGAGGCTAGAAGGTGAATACACACGCCTTCAGGCGGGTGATGAAGCCGACATAGTGGGAAGCAATCCACTAGCCGAACGTCTGTACCGAGTTTCACAGACAGAGATTTAACTGACAGGCCGCTCTATGGAGAGCTAAGAATCGGTCGGAACGGAGCGGATTCCGAACCGTCCTTCGGAGGCGGCCTGTCCGGCCGCGTAACGAGGCAGTATCTGAAAGGCCAGTCGGTGAACGCCATATCCTCGAAGGGTGTGTCTGTGCCGACGGCTCAAAGCAAACCAGACGATACCCCCAAGTCCGTTGACGCTTGCCGGCGTCCCCGTGGCAAAAACAACACTGGGACGCCGTACACGGTTGAGGATAGGGGTAACGGCCAGTTGGCATGGCCAGCAGTCCACCAGTCCGACACTGTGGGACTACCCGTGCCCGAAAGGGCTGGTAGTCCACTGACTGGACTGTAAACCTGAAACTCCCACCGCTCGGGATTCCTCCGCGTTTACGCGGAGGAGGATGTCAAGACGGAGCACCCGGTCAGGAACCTGAAGTTGCTGCTCACGTTGTCTAACCTCGGTAAGATCATGAACCGACCCCACTACACCGGTAACCGCTCCATCGTCGTCCCACAACGGCGAAAGAACAGCCCGAACGAAGCGCTGTCGTTCACCCGTAGCGGCCTCAGTTTCGAGTTCCAAAACAACTGATTCTCTATCCAGCGCTTGTTTTATTGCGGGTTCAATCTTCTCAGCAGTACTTTTTTCTGCTCTGATGGGATGACAGCCTGCTAAGTCCCCAGGGTGCGTAAATAGGTACTGGGGTGGTCAAAGGCCGATGATTCAACAGCGTCTCAGAACGCGTGGCTCTGATTGGCCTACGTGCCAAGGAAGCACCATCATGGGAGGCCGCCCGGATGCTAGCGGCATCCGGGCGGCGAGCCCGAATAGGTGTTGCTCCATTTACGCACATACCACCCATCAGCGCAGCAGCTCGTATCGATCTTCCAGATGCTCGACCGCATGGAGGAATCTGATCCACAAGAGGTGAGTTACTGAGGGCCGCCGAGCCGGCGGCCCTCATCGGCCGGTCGCAGCGGCCGTCAGCTACAGCTATAGCATTCACGTTTTGACCGCCTGCCGGACGATTCCTGAGCTATCACCGTGACTGCTTGCGATTTCTCTCCATGGACACGATCGGGTCGATCTTGACGAAAAATATAGTATTGCAGACGTGGTTTGTTGCGCTAGCAGGCTTTCATGGGTGTTGAATAGCGGTGTTGACCGAGGAGGTCAAAATTTGAGTCGGTTTGTTAACGGTTGACGCTAGTGGTCTCAAGATCGGCATCGTCTCACCATGGCTCAGAGGTCGCTATTCAACAGAGCAGTATTCAGCAATTCTATAACTTACCTTCCCGCATGGGACATCCGATCTGACCAGTCGAGTCCCACTATTTCGTGGGACGGCGTCACACAAATACAGCTTTATGTTTTGAGTAGTATTTGGAATAGTGCCTTTGTTGACTCCTGTATGGTGTTCACTGGACAGGTGTATTCCATTCCAGATGACTCGGGTTGTCGTAATTACATCCAGCGGATAACGGGGGTGACACAGGTCAATGTAGCGGCGTGAGCTCCTCGGCTCTGTCGGGGCAATTAGTACAGTTGGTCTGGCTGGGTGTAGCTCCGTAATCGGCTCGGGTGACCCAGCGGAACGGGCACACACTGTGAGCGTGTATTTAGGTGATCGTGAACTCACTCGTGAGGTCACCGTCACGGTCACCAGTGAAGGCGGGTCTACGCTGTTCAAAAGCGAATACACTCTCTCAAATAGTAATGAAGCTGATGAGGACGCTACATTCCCCGCATCGGATGAGCCCGATACCGTCGTCGTGACAGTTGATGGGACTCGGTTTGAACGTGACTGGCCAGGGTTTGAACACCCGGATCTCCCGTGTGATGACCCAAACCACGCAGGGATCGAAATTTGGATCGAGGAAAGCGATGGCGGATCGCCGGCGATCCGATTAGAAGTGAACTGTCAGTCCGTAACGATGGACGGACAACCTGCCTGAGAGTCCCCGCCCGCGTCAGTCGTGATGTTTCGAATGAAGCCGCCTTGGCGAGTTCCCGGCATAGAGCGTGTAATCAGCACAAGAATTCGTTATTATTCCAAATGGGGCCCTGACTCATTCGAGAGAACGTGTCTACATCATGGGTGAGTAGCTTGGGACATTACTGATGAATCAGCCGGTTCAATTAACCGTATGACAAGTTTTTATAAGACAAAGATATATTATTATTTATCTGAACCTCTAGCATCACCATCTAATAGGGAGATCCAGGCTTGTTGAAATCCTCAGAAAGTGACATATCTGAGCTGGGTTCTATCCGTACAGGCTGTTCAGTAATCAAGCCGACCGCATGCGCATCGCTATCCATCTGACGACGGACCCCACAACGTAGCCGGTTGTTCCGACGATGACCGCAAGCGCCAGCCCAAAATTAACACTTGTTTCGAGTCCTCCAAGTAATTCGGCGCGGGCAGATCCGTATGCAAACCCCAGCATTCTCGGCGAGGTGTACCGGCCTGCCCCCATCCACTCACCAGAGAGATAACCGACGAGTGGTGGAAAGGCGTACCCCCAGAGGCTAATCAGCCAGAGTGTGCCGACGGTTGGGACTAAGCCCGCACCGAAGATCCCCGCAATGACGGCAGTTCCCGGAACGATCACAAGCCAGCCCCAGAAATCATAGAGGCGAACACCCACACCGAGGAGGAACGCGACAGACGCGAGACCCAAGAGACCGACAACAGAACCGATAACAGCCCAACAAGGAAGACGGTCACCGAAGAGGTGCCTCCGGACCCGACCACCGTCGAGATGTTCCATACCTGTTGTTTTCCTACCGTATTGTTAGTTGTTGGCCGAGTAAGCACTCTTCAGTGACCAGCTGTTTCAGACGGTAATATGTCTAAAAAAGAGATTTCAGCATCTTCAGGTCCAATTTCACCTCGATAACGGGGTCTTCATTTCGAAGGCGGTGTACGTCGAGCTACCCATGCTAGTTTGAGTTTCCGAGTTTGTTAATGAAGTCGGAAGCTCAAATGGCTAAGCGGCGCAATTAGCGCTACGAGCTACTTAAATAGATGAGCGAACCGGCGGATTCGGAAACTCAAAGCGAGCAACCCGTGTCTGGCTTACGCCCGAGCAGGTGGTTTCACACAGTCGAAATAGCATTACTGTGTCTTAGCAACGATTGATACTGTGGCATCCCCTCTGGGAAGATTGGGTTTCGGGAGCGGTGTGGGGTCGCCGCCCCCTACCCAGTAATGAGATGGCCCGTAGCGTCGATCGGACCGTGGTGGCGAACCTCGAGCGGTTTGTGTTCAGTGTTGGACTTCTGCCCAACGCTTATAGCGTTGGCCGGTGTCCCAACAGATGAGAGATGGCCCGGAAACCGCTGTTCCAGTACACCCACATCGAGGCCGGTCTCGTCGAGAACGTCGTGCTTCGGCCGACCGACGACACCGAGACGTACCCCTCGGGCTGGAAGTACACGCTCCATCTGGGCACTCTCGACGACCTCACGCTCGTCCGATACGACAACTCCCACGAGGACACGAAGGGCCACGAACACCACACCGCAGCCGGTGACCTCGACGACGTCGAGTTCCCCGGAATGGAGGACCGGCTTGTCGAGTTCTGGGCGAGCGCGGACGAGTACTGGGACGCCGTCGGCGGCGATCCGCCCCGGCCGCACTGATCGAACACCACCCGACACACCCCGACCATGACCACACTCCACATCACCGTCGATGACCGAGAACAGCTCCGTCAGGACGCGCTCCAGTTCGTCCAAGACGTCGAGGCCGACAATCTCGACGATCAGGATGGAACAGCAACGCTCCAGTTCGGCACCTACGACGACTTCGTCGACAGTCTCACGCCGCTGCGCCTCGAGCTCATTCGGGCGATCGCGGAAGAGGTGCCCGAGAGCATGCGCGAGGCAGCGCGTCTCGTCGAGCGTGACGTGTCCGACGTCCACTCGGACCTGAAGCAGCTGGAAGTACTGGGGATCCTCACGCTCGAAGAGGGCGGGCCCAGCGGTGCGATTCAACCCGTCGTTCCGTTCGACCGCATCGAGGTCCACATCGACTACCCGCTCATCGATAGCGGAGATGCCGATGGTACACCCGCGAGCGCGTAGTCACCACCCACCGCTCTCGGAGTGTTGTAAGGTTCTCTCAGAGTAGGCTGTACTGAGCGATCCGGCCTACTCGAATTGGGAGATGATTCCGTGTGAGATACGCGCTCTGTATTCAGCACGGCGTCAGCGAACTATCAGCGACCACGGATTTCAATAAAGCCGTCTCTGGGTGTGTTAGAATCCGGTATTTGTCTACCGATACGCCCCGATTCAATCCCAAATCGACGCCTTGCCACCCCGGTCCTACATGCTTTCTTGCCCTGTTGAACGCAAGACTGCGTCGGGGTAGGGTCAATAACTCACGGTTTCACAGCGTCAAAGAGCGGTTCTTGCGCTCAGAAGATGCAGTAACTGCCGCTGGCGGTGGTCGTCAAAGGGTCAAA
>NZ_SGUB01000002.1:0-286543 GCF_005435235.1 Halorubrum sp. GN12_10-3_MGM | reverse complement strand
CATTCCGAACACGGAAGTTAAGCCCACCAGCGTACCGTGAAGTACTGGAGTGAGCGATCCTCTGGGAACCACGGGTCGCCGCCTGCCCACTCATCCGGGAGAATACTCCCACCCAGCCCACGGACGTATGTCCGTGGGCTTTTTTGACGTATAGCGAGCGGCGAGGGCGTTGACGCGCGACCGCTAGGCTTAAACGCTCCACAGCGGTACGTTCGGACAGCGCCAAGGTGGCAGAGTCTGGTCAGACGCAGCGGCCTGCAGAGCCGCCCAACGCCGGTTCAAATCCGGCCCTTGGCTTCTTGATTCGGTCTCGGTACGTCGCGAGGTCGGTCCCGTGAACTGACCCGCTTAGTAACCGTTAAACACCGGGTGACCCATGCGTCAACTATGCAACGACGCGCTGTGGCCGTGTTTGTCGCGCTGTTCCTCGCCGTCGCGGGCGTGGCGGGCGCGCTGACCGCGACGGCCGATAGTCCAGAGATCACGCTCGAGAATCCGGAGGTCGACGCCTCGCAGGGTGACTCGGTCGAAGTCGGTGGTGAGTCGTACGTTGTGGCCGACATCTCCGAGACGGAAGAGGGCGGAGGCGGGCACGGTGGTGCGGCGACGACCGTCATCACCGGAACGCTCGAGCGGGAGTTCACCGCGGAGACCTCCGAGACGTGGGCGAACGGTTCGACGGTTACGGTCGGTGACCGCGAGTGGCGCGTCGAGGTCACGGGAGAGAACGCGACCCAGTTCACGCTCGTCGAGGTGCTCGACCGGCAGGCGATCCTCGGCGCCGACGACGCGGCCGAGAACGAGACGGTCACGCTCGACGACGGCGAGTACGTCGCCGTGACGGACGACTCCGGCGAACGGACGCTGGTGCCCGTCGACGAGTACTTCCCGGCGCCCGAGCAGCGCTCGTACGAGGTGGGCGAGACCCTCGAGTACGACGGACAGACGGTTACGGTCGACGGTGTGACCGCTGACGGTGCCGTACTCGTGTGGGAGACGACCGAGACGGAGACCGTGGAGTTCTCCCAGCACTCGGTGGTAACGATCGGCGGCACGGACTACGTTGCGCACTTCCCCGACGCCTCGACGCTTCGGATGTCGTCGGACATCGAGGCGTACGAGGCGCAGGTCTCCGAGATAGACCAGTTCAACCAGTACAACAGCGGCCTCTCGCGCGTGCTCGTCCTCTCGGTGCTGTCCTCCATCATGCTCGCTGGGCTGGCGTTCATCCCGTCGCGGTACTGACAGCCGGCCGAGTCGGGGCGTTCGTTTCGCTTCGATGCTGCGTTTCGACCGACAGCCACTACCGGACGGCACCGCTACGGCGGGCATGAGTTCGACAGGAGAGAAGGTGCGACAGTTGGCCCCCCACTGGGCGGTGATGTTCGTCGCCATGTTCGCTGCGCTGGCGGTCGCCGACCGGATCACCGGCGGGCTCGGTGTCGTCGCGTCGTTGGTGCTCGTGCTCGCTATCGCTTTCGCCTACCCGTTCGCCGTCCGGACGCTCGGCGTCGCACCGGCGGTCTGGAGGCGATGACGGCGTCGCTGTACACATGACGACACAGATCAAAGACCCCGTTCACGGGTACATCGAACTCGACGACGCGGTCGTCGATCGCGTGATCGACACGTCGGCGTTTCAGCGGCTGCGGTACGTCAAGCAGCTCTCGGCGACCCACCTCGTCTATCCGGCCGCCAACCACACGCGGTTCGAACACAGCCTCGGCGTCTACCACCTCGGCCGCCGCGTCTTCGAAAACCTCCGTGAGGAGCCGTATTTCACCCGGAACACGTCCTCGGACACGCTCGACGAGATTCAGTCGACGCTGGAGTGTGCGTGTCTGCTCCACGATGTCGGCCATCCGCCGTTCTCGCACGTCTGCGAGCGGCATCTCGACGCGACGGCACTCCGAGACCGGCTCGCGGAGCGGGGCTTCGTCGCGTCGCTTCGCGAGGCGGGGCTCGATGACACGCCACTTCTCGGGGCGAGTCCGCACGAACTCATGAGCTGTCTCCTGATACTCGACCGCTTCGGCGACGCGCTCCGATCCCTGTCGGTCGACCCAGAGGAGGTGTGCGCGTACGTCTTGGGGTACAGTCTGGTGTACGAGCGGGGCGGACCGTGGCAGCACGGCCTCGGAGCCCAGCTGCTTCACTCGCCGGTCGACGTCGACCGCCTCGACTACATCTCCCGAGACAACTGGATGACGGGCGCGAACGTGTTGAACTTCGACACCGATCGCATGGTCGACGCCTACACGGCGCACCCCGACGAGGGGCTCGCGCTCTCCGAGAAGGCGCTCTCGACGCTCGGGAACTACTTGGAGGGCCGGATCGCGCTGTACATGTGGGTGACCCAGCACCACAAGTCGGTGTACGCGAACGCGCTGCTCCGCGATCTCACCGAGCGAGCGGCCGAGCTGACCGGCGATCCGCCGGTGACGATAGACGGGATCCTCGACGGTGAGATCGACGACAACACCGTCGCGGAGCGACTGCGCCGGCTCGCGCGCGACCGCCCGGACACCACGTTCGCGACGCTGTACGACCGGTATCGGACGCGGCAGTTCCCAACGACCTGCTGGAAACATCGGATCGCCTACGCCGACCGGATCGAGGTCGACCGCGAGGCGTTCGGCGAGTGGCTCGTCTCGGGCGACGAGCGCCTCGAACGCGAACTCGCGGCGGAACTGGACGTTCCGCCTCACGACGTGTGGATCGAACGCTCGTACGTCCCCGAGTACGAGCCCTCCGAGCTGGCCGACATTCCGATCGCGTACGGCGGGACGACGCGGTCGGCCGGCGACTGGGGGCTGTACGGCGAGCGCGCCTTCGACACCCCGATCCCGTTCGTCTACGTGCCCGACGGGGACCGAAAACGCGCCACTCGGTGGCTCGTCGATCGGTTTCGCGCGGAGTACGGCGGCTGACGGCATCGGACGCAATTCTGACCGATAACACCGGTGTCAGCCGGTCACGGTCCCGTCCCTTTCGGGTTTATACGACTCGGTCGCCTTCCGATCGGTATGAGCGACGAGAGCGCGGCTCCGGTCACGTCGAAGCTCCCGGACGCACCGTTCCACACCAGCGGTACCGACCACGTCACGGTCTGGGGCAGCAACGAGGAGGACACGCTCGCGTTCTACCGCGACCTGCTCGGGATGCCGCTCGTGTTGCGACAGCCGAACCTCGACGACCCCTCGCAGACGCACCTCTTCTTCGACACCGGCGACGGGCGGATCCTCACGGTGTTCGTGAGCGACGAGCGGGCGTCCGCGCGCGGCCAGCGCGTCAACACGGGCGCCGTTCACCACCTGTGTTTCACCGTCGAGCCCGACGAGTACGAGGATATCATGGCGGCGCTCGAAGAGGCAGGGAAGGGGTACAACGTCTTCGACCGCGGCATCTTCCACTCGATTTACACCCAAGACAACAACGGGCTCGTCATCGAGCTGTCCGCCGACAAATACGAGATACCCGACGACCGCAAGGGCGAGGTGCTCGCGACCGCGCAGCGGCTCCGCGAGGAGGACGGCGCCGACTTCGCGCAGGACCGCCACATGGAGGGCGCGCTGGAGGAGCTCGGCCTGCCGGTAAACAAACACGACCTGCCCGACGCCGACGCCGGCGTGGGGGTCTGAGATGGCGGACGGCGCTCAGGGCCCGCACGCGGGCGACGACCCGCACGGCGACGAGCCGCTGGTCACGGCCGGAACGCCGCTCGACGACGCGGGCGCGGCGCTCGTACTCGTCCACGGTCGCGGCGCGACCGCCCGCAGCGTCGTCGACTTGGGCGAACGGCTCGCCGGCGACCGCGACGTGGCGATCCTCGCGCCGGCGGCCGCCGGGAACACCTGGTATCCGAACTCGTTCCTCGCGCCGGTCGCGGACAACGAGCCGGGGCGGACCTCGGGCCTTCGGGCGGTCGACGCGGCCGTCGACCGCGCGACAGACGCCGAGATCGATCGCGACCGCGTCCTCGTCGCCGGCTTCTCGCAGGGCGCCTGTCTCGCGAGCGAGTTCGTCGCCCGCGATCCCGGCCGCTACGGCGGACTCGCAGTGTTCAGCGGCGGGCTGATCGGCGAGGCGGTCGAGGTCGACGACTACCTCGCGACCGGCGACCGCGGGAGCGGAGCGGGCGACGACGCGACAGGCCCCCTCGCCAGCACCCCTGCGTTCGTCGGCTGTAGCGACGTCGACCCGCACATCCCCGAGGAGCGGGTCCACGAGACGACCGCGGTGTTGGAGGCGCTCGGGGCCGACGTGGACGAACGGATCTACGAGGGCATGGGCCACGGGATCAACGAGGAGGAGGTCGCGGCGGTGGCAGAACTGGTCGGCGACCTCGCCTGAGCGTCGGCCCGTCGGCGCCGGCCAAGGGGGCCGCCCGCCCTGATCACGCCAGCCAGTCGTCCGGCTTCGTGTCGTAGTCGACCTCGTCCGCGGTGATCCGTTCCCGGATCGACTCGTCGAGGTCGTGTTCCGTCACCTCGCCGCCGTCGTACTGGAAGCGCACGCCGACCTCGGTTCCCTCCGGCTCCTCGCCGCGTCGCTTGGCGCGCCGGACGGCCCCGTCGTCGTACTCGACGCGGATCGTCGCCAGGTTCACCGGGCGACCCCACAGCTCGAACACGCGCTTCAGCGTCGCTTTGGCGCGCTCCTCGTCGAGCGCGACGCCGTTGTACCGGTGGCCGATGAGTAGCTCCCCCCGGTTGCGGAAGTTCCCGTCCAACACGACGATCGTCGGCTTCCCGAAGTTGGTGAATCGGAGGAGCAGCTTCTTCCGAACGTCGTCGGCGTCGACGCTGGCGACGCGGTGTTCCTCGGCGGCTCGGCTGTACTCGTAGGTGAAGTAGTTCCCCTCGCGCACGAACTCGTCGGTGAGGAACGCGTCGATGAACGTCACGTCGTTGTGGCTCTCGCGGACCTCGAACATCCGCTCCCAGCCGGCCGCGCGGTCGACGTCGGCGATCGCCTCGGCGACCGTCGCGTACCGGTCCACGTCGAACAGGTACCGCGCCTGCTCTTCGAGCGTCTCCCGAGAGACGTTCCGGAGCGCGCCCCGGTGTTCCGGCCGCGAGAGGACGTAGTGGCGCTCCGCGAGCCCCTCGCGCGTGAGGAGCTTCCACGGGTACCGCTCCACGTCAATCTCCTCGCCGTCGGCCGACGCGCCGTCGCCGTCTTCGCGCCGAGCGGACAGCGCCCGGTCGACCGCCTCGGCGTCGACGCGCGGATCGCCGTCGGCGGCGAGGTCGGCGAGTTCGTCCAGCGTCGCCGGGCCGGCGCCCGCGACCGCCGGGTGGGGTTCGAGCAGGGTCGCGACCTCGTCGAGGTCGATCCGCGAGTGGAAGTTCTCCGGCGTCACCTCGTCGACCCGGAGCAGCTTGTCGATCACCTCTCGGCGCGCGGCGCGCAGCTCCACGTGCGTCCACAGCTCGAAGCCGAGCTTATACGGGTTGAGGCCGGGCGAGCCGAGCACCCGGGACATGTGGTCGGCGTACGTGAGGAACTCGTCCTCGCCGGCGAACCCCTCGCCGCCCATCATCAGCGACTCCCAGTACGTCGCCCACCCCTCGTTCATCACCTTCGTCTGCTTCTGCCCGGCGAAGTAGTACGCCTCCTCGCGGATCGCGTCGACGACGGTCGTCTCCCACGGCTCGCGGTCGACCGCCTTCCCGCTATCCGGGTCGTACCGCTTCCCGTGGTCGCGCAGGAACGCGAGCACGTCCGGGCGGGGCTCCTCCGGCTCGACGCCCTCCCCGCGCGCTTCGAGCCACTCGTCGTCGAACACGTCCCGGCGCACCTCCTCGGAGAGGTCGAGGTCGTCGATCCGGGCCTCTATCGCGTCGAGCGCGTCGTCGCCGTCGCCGCTCACGTCGTCCGCGATCCCCGGCTCCTCGACGGACCGCGCGGCGTCGACCGGGCTGTGCTGGTCGATCGTGTCCTCCAGCGCGCTCACGGCGTCGATCAGGCGTTCGACTTCGTCGCGGTCGACGTCGGCCCGCTTCGCGATCGCCGCGATCCGGTCGGCGTTGCGCTCCAACCGCGCCGCGGCGTTCGGGCCGCCCTCGCCGCGGTCGGCGTACAGCCCGAACCACTCGTTGTTCGCGAAGAAGTCCGCGTGCGCCTCGACGTGGGTGATCACCGCTTTCTGGTCGGCCGCCGCGTTCGACTCTTGGAGGAACGCGTGGGCCGGGTCGTCGTTGTTGACGATCTCGAACGCCTTCCCGAGCCCGTGGCGGTCCTTCTTGCGCTGCCGCTCGTAGTTCATCCCCCACCGCCAGTGCGGGTACCGGCGCTGGAAGCCGCCGTAGGCGATCAGCTCGTTCATCTGGTCGTGGTTGACCACCCAGTACCGCACCGGGTACGGCTCCAACCCGAGCCGCTCGGCCAGCTCGCGGGCCTCCTCGGCCGGCTCGTCGAGGGCGTCGGCCTCGCGCTTCGCCTCGATCCGGTCGTCTCTCATCTGCGTTCACCTCTGTCGGTCCGCCGCGCCGCGGTCGTTCCGGCGGGAGCGCTCCCGCCGCCGTCAGACTCCGTGCTGAGGATCTCGTAGATGGCGTCCGTGACGTCGTCCGGTTCCGAGACGCGCGCGACGGCCACGTCGTCGTCGTCGCCGAACGCGGACTCGACCTCGTCGGCGTGGCGGGCGTTCGCCGCGCCGTCGCCGGGCTGGGTCTCAACGTACGCGTGGAGGTTGGCGTCGATCGACTCCATCAGCGGGATCACGTTGTTCGTGGTGTCGCTACCGGCGTTCTCGGAGTCGCCCGCGGCGAACACGTACCGGTTCCACTCGCTGTACGGGTACTCCTCCAGCAGTTCCTCGACGAGCTCGTAGGCGCTCGAAATCCGGGTTCCGCCGCCCGACTGGATCCCGAAGAACTCCTCGCGGTCGACCTCCCACGCCTCCGCGTCGTGGACGACGTACCGGAACTCGGCGGCGTCGTACTTCCCGGTCAGGTACCAGTCCATCGGCGTGAACACGCGCTCGACGAGCTCGCGTTTCGTCTCGCGCATCGAGCCGGAGGCGTCGCGGACGTTGATCACCACGACGTTGCGCTCGCGCTTCTCTATCACCTCCGGGTGACGGAACCGCTCGTCCTCGCTGCGGAACGGAACGCTGTCGAGCCCCTCGCGCCGGATCCGGTGCGTGACGGGCTCGTGGTCCACCCCGTCGTCGAGCGCTTCGAAGCTCTCCCACCGGTCGAGCGCGGCGACCGGCTCGCCCGCCTCGTCCGCGACGGTCGCGGCGGCGTCGGCGATCCACGCCCGGGAGACGGGCGTCCCCTGGTCGCGCGCCCACGCGAAGACGTCGTCCACGCCGCCCCCGTCGACGAACAGGCCCTCCCGGACGTACGCCTCGTCGAAGTCGGTGGCGAGGTGGCGTTTTAACCCCCGCTTGAAGAACTCGTCGACGTCGAGGGTCCCCCGCGGGCCGGCGCGGGCGGTGTCGGTGAAGTCGCCCTCCACCTCCTCGATCACTTGCTTCCCCTTCGGTTCGAGGTCGAGCCCGAGCGCCTCGTCGAGCTCGCGGGCGAACTCCTCCGGGTCCATCTCGTAGTACTCGTGGTCGCCGCCCTCCTCGCCGGGGTCGCCCGCCTCGTCGCCGTCGCCGGGCTCGGGGTCGACCGGCTGGCCGGGCTGCGGCTGGCCGTCGCCGCCCTGTCCCACGCCGCCGGCGGAGCGCTGGTCGTACTCGAACGCGGGGAGGTCGACGAGCTTGATCGGGATCCGGATCCGGTCCGCGCCGGACCCGCCGAGGTCGCCGTGGCTGATGAACTCTGCGAGGTCCGCCCGGCGCGTCTCGCCGACCTCGCGGAACCGCTCGCGGTCCTCGGTCAGTCCCACGGGTCACCACCTCCGTCGGGACCGGCACCGTCGCTCGGACCCGCGTCGCCGGCCCGCTCACCGTCGATATCGGGCCACTCCTTGCGGACCTGCTCCATCACCGCCCGGCTCGTCAGTTCCGCGGACGCCGGCGTGTAGCCGCGGTCGCACAGGCGGTCGATCGTCTCCGCCTTCACCCGTTCCGTCTCGGTGTCGGCCGGCGGGTCGGCCCACGCCGCCGGATCGAGGTCGGGGAACCGCCGCTTCACGTCGGCGAGGTCGTTCGCGTCGATAACGGCCTTCAGCTCCGGCACCTCGGCGAGCTCCACGTCGTCGACGCTGAACGCGTCGCCGCGGTTCCGCCACGCGTACCGCGTGAGCCCCCGGATCACGCGCTCGCGCCGGAAGCTCTCGACGGCCCGGCCCGGGTCGGTCCCGCGGTAGTCGCTCTCGTCGAACCGCCCGAGCGTCTCCGTCTCGAACACCTTCATCGCGAGCGGGTCCGGCGCCTCGTCCGCGCGTCCGCGCTCCGTCGGGTCGTCGTCGTCCCACGCGTACACGTGTTCGACGTACTCGGCGACGGTCTCCGCCGAGACGGTCTCCGCGGCGAGAATCGCGTCGATCACGTCCTCCCGCTGCCGCTCGCGGATCTGCGTCGCGACCGGCTCGCGCCGCCCGTCGAACTCCGCCGCCTCGGCCCGCGAGAAGACGGGGGCGTCGACGAGCCCGTCGGCGAGCGCGTCGAGCACGTCCGTCGGCGTGATCACTCGCTCGACGGGAAGCTCCGGGTGGCTCCGGTCGGCGGTCGACGAGAGCAGGTCCGCGACCGCGTCGCGCGCGTACGTCACGGGGATCCCGTTTCGGCCGTCCCCCTCGGCGAGGTCCACGTCGGCAACGGTGACCGCGTCGTCCCCGCGGCGGACCTCGCCGGTCTCGTACAGCTCGGCGGTCTCGATCAGGTCGAGGTCGCCGGGCAGGTCGTCCGCGTCGAGCCGCGTGACGACCGCGTACAGCGCCGCCGCCCCGATTGCGTGGGGCGCGATCTCGCGCTCGGCGACCGTCCCGTCCGACTCCCGCACCGCGACCGACAGCGGCGCCGCTCCGGGGTCGCGGTCCCTGCCGTCACCGGCGTCCGGGGCGGCCGCGCCGCTCGCGCCGACGCTACCGTCCTCGACCGCCGTCGCCCCGGCGATCTCCCGCCGGAGCAGCCGCGCCTCCAAGCGGCGGTTCGTGAGGTACCGGAACTCGTGTTTCGAGAGCCGGCGCTTCAGCGCCTTCAGCGGGTCAGCGTCGCCGCGCTCGGCGTGCCGGTCCAACTCGGCGTCGAGGTCGGGGTTCGAGATGACGATCAGCTGGGTGTCTAAGTCCATCCCGATCCCCTTGTCGAGCTTCACGCGCCGCTCGTCGGGGACGTTGAGCAGCCGCCGGAGCAGGTCCGCGTGCTGGCTGGCGTCCTCGACGACGGTGGCGACCCCGTTCCCCTGCGAGAGGACGCCGTCGTAGCTGAACGCCTGCGGGTTCTTCCGGCCGCGCGAGTCGAGCTCGCGCAACATGCCGCCCATCCACGAGCCGACGAGCCGCTCTTTGGGGGTCCCGTCGTCCTCGGCGTGGAGGACGCCGACCCCCCGCCCGACGTCGACGACGTAGCTCGTCACGCGGAGGTGGTCGCGGTCGGTGATCGCCGAGAAGAGGTCGCGGCGCCCCTGCTCGCGGTAGGTCGACTCCAGGTGGTCGTACGCCTCGCGGCTGAACGGGTCGAGCCCCACGTCGGCGGCGATCGGATACGCGTCGTCGTCGGCCGCGTCGGCGACCGACTCGCGGACCGACTCGGGGAACACCGACAGCGGGTGCGTCTGGACCGGGCTGCGGTACCACTCCCCGGCGTCGCCGCCGTCGCCGTACGAGAGCGACGCGGCGCCCGCCCCGCCCCCGCTCCCGACGCCCGCGCCGGTGACGTTCCACTCGACGGTGTACCGGCGCCCGGCGTCCGTCTTCGAGAACGCGCGGAGCCCGTTTATCAGGCACCGCTTGAACTCCGACTTCCCCGTCGCGGTCGGGCCGTCGATCCAGACGATCGTCTCGTCGTTCCCGCGCCCCGTCGCGGCCGCGCGGAGGTCGTCGACGAACGCGTTGAGCGCGCGGGTGTTGCCCAACACGGCGTGTTCGCCGTCGTTCGCCGGGTCGTCGAAGAACCGGTACCGGTCGAGCGTCTCGCCCCGCTCGCGGACCTCACGAGTGCCGTACGACTCGACGGCCGCGAGGACGTACCCCGCCCCGGAGGCGGCCGCGGTCGGGTTCTCCAACACGCGGTCGACGTAGGACTCGAGGCTCATCGGCGGGTCGTACGCCCCCCGAAGGGCGTCGTCGGCCGCGGCGACGAACCCCTCGCCGTCCGTTCGAGTGCGTTCGCTCATCTCAGTCCCCGCCGTCCGCTATCTCCGAGCGCGCGACCGCCGCGCCCGCGTACTCTAACACCTCTGCGGCGCCGTCCTCCGAATACCCGCGGTCGACCAAGGCCGAAACCCAGGCGCTCCGGTCCTCGTCGTCGAGGTCGGTCGCGGACACCAGCGCCGAGAAGTTGATGTTGTGCTTCTTGTCCTCCCACAGCTTCCGTTCGAGGGCGCGCCGGAGGCGGTCGTTCTCCTGCGGGTCGAAGCCGCGCCCCTCGCGGGCGCGCCGCGAGATCCAGTTCGACACCTCCTGTCTGAAGTCGTCCTTGCGGTCCGAGGGCACGTCGAGCTGTTCCTCGACCGCGCGCAGGAACGTCTCGTCCGGCTCGGTCTCCCGGCCGGTCAGCTCGTCGTCGACGGTGTCGTCGTCGATGTACGCCATCACGTGGTCCATGTACTTCTCGCCCTGCCGCCGGAGCTCGTCCACGTCGTACGCCAGCGCGTGGCGCACGTCCTCGATCGCGCGCTCGCGGTACTCCTCGCGGACGGTCTCCAAGAGCCGCTCGTAGCGGCCGAGGTCGTCGGCCGCGATCGAGCCGTGCCCGCCGAGGTTCGCCTCGAAGTGATCGAAGACGGACAACGGGGAGAGGTGGCTGCGGTCGCGGTGGGTCGCGTCCATGATCGCCTCGGCGATCTCGTCGCCGACGAACCGCGCGGAGATCCCGTCCATCCCCTCGCCGACGTCGGCGGACTCGGCGGCGTCCTCCCGGAGCTTCCGCCGGTCGATCTCCTCGTCTTCGAGCTCGCCGTTGTACGCCTTCGCCTTCTCCAACAGGCTCACCGTCTCGTCGGTCGGCTCCTCCAACCGGGTGAGCACGCCGAAGAGGCCGGCCATCTCCAGCGCGTGCGGCTCGACGTGGACGTTGGGCACGTCGGCGTTTGCGAGCATCTTCCGGTAGATCTCCGCCTCGCTCTCGTACTCCAACACGTACGGGTAGTCGATCCGCTTGGTGCGGTCGTTGAACGCCTCCATCTTCTCGTCGCCGGTCTTCTCGCGGTACTCCGGCATGTTCGTCCGGCCGACGATCACTTGGTCGATGTCGATCCGCGGGTTGTTCTTCGGCTTGATCGTCGACTCCTGCGAGGCGTGGAGGAAGTCGTAGAGGAACTCCCGCTGGAGCTTGAGCAGTTCCTCGCCGGAGAACAGGCCGCGGTTCGCGTTACAGAACGCGCCGGCGTAGTCGAACGCCCGCGGGTCGGACTCGCCGTAGACGGCGAGCTTGGCGTAGTTGACGTCGCCGGTGAGCTCCGTCTCGTCCTGGTTCTTCTTGTCCTTCGGCTCGAACGTCTCGATACACTCCCGGCGGTTCTCGTCTGCGACGAGCCGGACGACCTCGACGTGCTCGTCGAGGACGCGCTGGAGGTCGTCGTCGTAGTGCGCGAGCAGTTCGTTCAGGTAGAACTCCGAGGCCGGGTCCGGGTGTTGGTCGTTCCGAAGCGTGTAGGGCGCGTCGAGCCGCTCGTTCAGGTCGTCGATCACCGCCTGCCGCTGCGGCTTCGGGAGGAGGACGAGGGGGTCCTGACTCATCGGGGAGCGGACCGTGTCGTCGTCCGGGTCCTGGTCGTCGATCACCGAACAGAGATCGACCCACCGGAAGGTGTACATCCGCCCCGCGTCCTCCCGGGTGTACGCCTCGAAGTAGCGGCGCACGAGCCAGTCGAAGTGCGACTTCCCAGAGCCGACCGGCCCCAACAGGAGCTTGATCCGCTTTTCGGGACCCAGTCCGCGGGCCCCGGACTTCACCTTGTTGACGAACTCGTGGATCGCCTCGTGGACCTCGCGGCCGTAGAAGACGTTCTCGCCGTCGTGGAGCGGGTCCTCGGCGGCGAGCGCGTACTCGGCGACGCCGCGCTCCTCGTCGTAGTGCGTCCCGTAGTGGTCGAACATGTCCGCGACGCGCTGGTGCGCGTTCCGCGCGATCCGGGGGTCGTCGTACAGCGCGTCGAGGTACCAGTCGAACGAGCGCGCCGCTCTGAGGTCGTCGGGAACCTCCGTCCGGTACTCCTCGCTGAGCCGTTCAAGCGTTTGTCGGTCTGCCATCGTATCACGTTCGCTCGGGGGGCGCGGCGGGGTCGCCGACGGCCGACGCGACGGCCGGAGCAGCCGCTCTTCGTGCGCATATCAACAGCTCGTCGAGCCGCGAGCGGCGCGTCGTCGGGGCGCGCGTCGGTGTCGGTGGTCGCCTCGCCCGTATCCGAGGCTATATATGTGAGAGGGATTGCCACGGATAAGTATGTCGCCCGTTGACACGCATCACTCAGCGACCGGCGCCTGCGCCCTCACCGGATCCGACCGGTTCGCCGACGGTCCCTCGACCGGTTTTATCAGCGACCCGTGGGATCTACGGCGGCGGCGAGCGTCGGCTCTCTCGAATCCCTCGCGCGCGCCCGGTTGGGCCCCGTTCGAGACGCGCGCTGTCCGCGCGCCCGTCGCTGAGAACCGGAACCATCGACCCCGGCACCCACCCTTTTGCGGGGCGCCGTCCCAGTACGCCTGTGACGTTCAGCATCTGCGTTCGCGAGCGGTACACCGACGAGGACGGCGACGACCAGACCCGGTTCGGCGTGGCGGTGACCACCCGCCTGCCGGGCGTCGGCACGCTGTGTCCCTTCGCCTCGGCCGACGGCGCGGTGGCGACCCAGTCGCTCGTCAACATCGAACTGGGACGGAAGGGGATCGAGTACCTCGGCGACGGGCTCGCGGTCGACGACGCGCTGGAGGCGCTGTTGAACGCCGACGAGGGGAGCGCTCAGCGCCAGCTCCACGGCGTCGATGCCGACGGGACGTTCGCGTTCTCCGGCGACGAGTGTAACGGCTGGTACGGCCACCGGGAGGGAGAGAACTACACCGTCGCGGGCAACCTCCTGACGGGCGAGGACGTGGTCGAGGACACCGCGGCCGCCTACGAGTCCGACGCCCACGGCGACGCGCCCCTCGCCGAGCGGCTGATCGACGCCCTCGCCGCGGGCCACGCCGCGGGGGGCGACAAGCGCGAGGACCTCGAAGTCCAGTCCGCCGCGCTGCTCGTGTGTAACACGGAGGAGGAGACCGACGACCCGTACTACAACGACCTCCGGGTCGACGCGAGCGAGACGCCGGTGGCGGACCTCCGCGAGACGTACGAGACGGCCAAGCGCGGCTACGAGACCGTCTTGGAGAAGTACGCGGACGAGGAGACCGACGACGAGAGAGAAGCCGACGAGGCAACGGACGACGGTAGGGAGGCCGACGAGGCAACGGACGACGAGACGGAAACAGACGACGAGTAGAGGGCCCGCTACATCGACAGCCGCGCGAGGATCGGCAGGTGGTCGGAGGGGTACCGCCCGCGGTCGTCGCGGTCCGCGAGGGTCGCGAACGCCTCGATCGAAAGCTCCGGCGAGACGAGCGCGTGGTCGATCCGGCGGCCGTCGATGAGGCGGGCGAAGTCGGTGAGGCTCGTCTCCGGGCCGTGCCGGAGGTCGGCGGCAACGGCGGCGTCGCGAAGCGCGGGCGCGTCGTCGGTCGCCCCTCCGTCGACCGCTCCTCCGTCGACGGTCCCCCCGGTTCCGGCGTCGTCGCCGATGAGAATCCGGTGCGGCTCCGACCCGGGCGTACAGTTGAGGTCGCCGACGAGAACGACCGGGGCCGTCCCGTCGGCGTCGGCTTCGTCGCCCGTCGCGATCGCCGGGAGCCGCTCGCGCAGCAGGCGGGCGGACTCGCGCCGCGCCCGCGCGCTCACGTGGTCGAAGTGCGTGTTGACGACGCGGAGCGCGGCGTCGCCGTCGACGGCGCGCACTCGGGCCCACGTCGCGATCCGCGGGTGGGACGCGTCCCACCCGACCGACGGCGAGTCCGGGGTCTCGGAGAGCCAGAACGTCCCGCTCCGAGTGACTTCCCAGCGGTCGCCCCGGACGCCGATCGGGCACCCTTCGCCCTCGCCGTCGGTCGCGCGACCCCGGCCGACGAACTCGTACTCCGGGAGTCGCTCGCGGAGGTCGCGGCGCTGTCCGGGGAGCGGCTCCTGAAACGCGGCGATGTCGGGCCGGTGAAAGCGGACCAGGCGCGCGACGGCGTCTCGGCGGTCGTGCCAGGCGTCGTGGTGGTCGCCCCGGTTGGCGTAGCGGACGTTGTAGCTCAGCACCCGGATCGCGGTCATTACGTCGGGGGTCGCGGGCGAGGCGATTAAAATGCGCGGAGCGCGGGACGTGTCGCGGAACGAATCGAGGCCGCCGCTCCCCGACCGCTCACACCGAGAACTCGTACAGGTCGTCGCCGACGTGGTGGATCGACTCGACGACTTTGCCGCTGTCGCCGACCATCGCGTCGCCGTCGACCATCGCGCGGCCCACCGCCAGCACCTTCCCGTGGGTCTCCTCGGCGATGACGACGAGGTCGCCCGCGCGGATCGCCTCGTCGGCCTCGACGATCCCCGGGCGCATCACGTCGGCGCCGTCGGAGACGAAGGAGATCGCCCCTGCGTCGACCGTCACGACGCCCGTCTCCGGGTCGAAGTCGTTCGCCCCCCGGACCGTGAGGAAGGGCTCGTCGTCGTCGACGTAGAAGACGGCGGGGTCGCCGTCGACTAAGACGAGCTCGTAGCCGGCGTCGACGAACTCCACGAACTCGAACGCCTCGCCGTCGATGTCGACCCCGAGGTGGTCGGCCACCGCCTCGCGGATCGCCGTGATCTCGTCGCTCCGGAGGTGGTGCCGAGATTTCACTTCCATGGGCGTTCCGTCGACCGCTCGGCCGATAAATGGACCGCTCCCCGCCTCGTCCGGGGGTCGCTCCGCGGCGGGCGCTCCGCGGCGACGGTCTCGACTCGTTGGACCGATCAAAACGGCCTTAAACCACCTCTCCATATCCATTCGTATGCTCAACCCACTGGCGATCGTGCTCGTGGCGATCGTGAATCCCCCCGCGATCGTCCTCGCGGCGGTCGCGACGCTTCTCGTCGTCCTCGTCACCTCGGTGCGGGGGACGGGGTGGGAACCCACGACCGACGTCTCGGACGAAGTGCTCGAACACCGCGCGTCGTCGGTCCCCGAGACCGAGTTCCCGGAACCGGGTAACCGCGCGGTCGGCGGCGGCGGTGGCGGCGGCGCCATCCCGGCGGGCGGCGCCGAGGGCGGGGAGGGCGAGCTCGAAGAGGGCGGCACCGTCAGCTCCGGCCCCGGTGACATCCCCGAAGACGAGGTGGAGTACTACGAGGTCGAGTTCGTCAAGCAGGGCGAGACGGTCGAGCTCTCCAACGACGAGCCCATCCTCGAACAGGGCGAAGACGAGGGGTGGGACCTCCCGTACGCCTGCCGACAGGGCCAGTGCGTCTCCTGTGCCGGGCAGATCGCGGACGGCCCCTCCGAGGACTTCGTCGAGCACGACAACCAGCAGATGCTCGAAGAGGCCGAGATCGACGACGGCTACACGCTCACCTGCGTCGCGTACCCGCGCGACTCCTTCAGCATCGAGACCGGCGAGGCGCCGTAGGCCCGTTTCCTGGTCTCGACTCTCCCACCCGTTCTCGATTCCGCGCTCGTTCCCAGTCCTTCTCGCTCGCGACACCCTTTTTCGCGTCTCGGTCCAACGAGCCGTATGTCCGTCACCACGGCCCTCGTCGGGGGCGGCGGAGGCGTCGTCGTCGCGCTGATCGCCGCGGCCGTCTACCGCGACGCCGCGCGCGTCGGCGTCGACCTCGGCTCGCCGGCGGCGTGGGCCGCGCTCGTCGTGCTCACCGGCGGTGCGAGCCTCGTCACGCTACTCGCGGTTCCCGACGCGCCCCTACCCGGAGTCCTCGTGTTGACCGCGCTCGGGCCGCTGCTGTACGTGCTCGAACGCGACGACTCGCTGAACGGCGACGACCCGGCCGACCCCACGCGGCTCCCCAGCCAGTCCGGCGACGCGGCCGACTCGGGCGACGACGGGGAGCGATAGCGCGCTCGGCTGCCGCCGTTCCGTCTCATCGACGATGACACAGTTCCTTTCGACGCGCTCGGCTGCTCCTAAACCGCAACTTTCCATACCGTCGGCGATGTATTGGGGGTAATGAGCGACGAGAGCGACGAGAGCCTCGCGGACCGGGTCGAGCGGTGGATGGTCGGACAGATGCCGATCATCCAGATGCACGGCGGCACGAGCGTCGTGCGCGAGGCGAACCCCGAGACCGGCGAGGTCGTCGTCGAGCTCGGCGGCACCTGCTCCGGCTGCGGTATCTCGAACATCACCGCCGACAACATCCGCCGCGACCTCATCATGGACTTCGACGAGGTCGACAACGTGACGGTGCGGACCGCCTCCTCCGGCGATCAGGGCGCCTCGACGGTCGAGGGCGGTCGCGGCGGCGAGCTCCGCCACGAGACCGACTCCGCGAACCACTTCTGAACGCGGCGGGCCGTCCCGCCGCGAGGCCTCTCGATTCCGCCGCCTCTCTTATAGCGACGTGAACGGCACCGACGCGAGCGAATCGGGGCCGTAGTCGAGCGCGTCGGCCTGCGAGACGCCGTCCGGCGTCACGAGGTCGACGACCCGCGGCGCGTTCCCGGCCGCGCCCTCGCGCGCGCCGCCGAAGACGAAGGTCCCGGCCTCTTCGGCGACCGCGCGCAAGCTGCCGCGGTCCTCCGAGCCGACGACCGGCGCCACCTCCCAGCCAGAGATGTCGCCGCCGACCGCGGACTTCGGCACCGAGATGACGGCCGTGTTCGACTCGAAGCTCACGACCACCTCCGGCGTGCCAAGGTCTCCGCCGTCGGCGTCGGTGATCCCTCTCGCGAAGCCGCTGGCGTCGATCCGGTACTGCCACGGCGCGCCGAACTCGGCGGTGAGCCCGAGATCGTCCAGCGCGCTCGTGCGGCCGCCGTTCGCGTCGGGATCGCGCAAGTAGACGAGGAAGTAGTGCGGCGAGAAGTCGCCGCCGAACGCGTCGTAGAGGTTCTCAACCTCGAATGCGAACCGGTACTCTTTCTCGGTCTCTAAGACGCGGAATGAGCGCAGATCGAACGCGCCGTCTCGGAACGCACCGTCCGTCGGGTAGACGTACTCGCCGGGTCCGTCGTCGTCGCGTTTCGGGTCGGTCAGCTCGGCGACGACGTCGCCGGGAGCGACGGTAACCGTCTCCGCGGCGAGCTCCTCGTCGGTCTCCGGGTCGCGAACGGCGACGTCGTAGGTGCCGATCGCCGTGATCCGGTAGCCGAGTTCGACCGTCTCGTCCGTCGCGTTCGGCGGGAGCCGGACGTTGGCGAGCGTCTCGACCTCGCCGTCGACGACGATCTCGACGTTCGTGCCGCCCACGAACCCGGCGTCGTTCGACCCCGTCCCCGCGATGAACGTCTCGTCGAGGTCGGCCTCCTCCGCGATCTCGATCGAGATGTCCTGTTCCGGCGGCTCGTACTCCGGGAGTCGACCGATCTCGCGGCCCCGCGCCGGACGGAACCTGACAGCAGTTCCGCCGCTCGGCGCGAGCGACGCGAGCAGCGTCGTGCTCGGGGTGACGATCGCCTCGTCGATCCGGACCCCGGTCGGGTCGGCGTCGACGCCTCCTCCGATCGCGTCCGAGTAGATCTCCGCGACGTACTTCGGGCCGTCGCGGCCGCCGCCGTTCCGGTTATTCTTCCCCTTCTCTTTCCCCTTTCCGCCACCGTTGCCGTGCCCCGGCGCGTCCCCGGACTTACCGGGTGCGAGGAAGTCGAGCGGCACGTTGACCGCGCGGCCCGCCCCGTCGGTCATGACGCCGACGTACCACTCGTCGCCGTGCCGGCGGGCGATCGCGAGGTAGTCGCCGATCGCGGCGCCGACGACGCGCGTCTCGTCCCAGCCGGCGGCCGGGACGGACTCGACGAAGGAGAACTCCGGCTTCGCGTCGAAGTTCTCGTTCTCCGGAACGTACCCCTCGTACTCGGCCGGGATCGGGGAGGGCTCGCCCGACTCGGTGACGGCGACCGCGTTGAGGTTAAATCCCCCCACGTCGCCGGTGAACCCGTCTCCGCCGTCCTCGTAGTCGAGCTCGACCGCGATCTCGGTGTCGCCCGCGTCGAGTTCCACCCCGGTCGTGAACACCCGCCAGTCGTCCCAGTAGGCGGTGAAGTCGGGTTCGATCGTCCGGCTCGCGTCGCCGACGCGGAGCGTCGCTCGCGGCCCGCCGGCGTCGATCACGCGTTGCGCGTTCTCCTCCGGCGCGCTCGCGTACCGGAGGTGGAGGTCGTATGTCCCCGGCTCCTCGACGCCGCGCACGACGTACGTCACCGACGAGCCGCTCGGTGCGCGGTTAGGGTCGACGGCGACGTGGTTCGTGCCGAACGCGTCCCGCCACGTGTCGTCGGTCACCAGTCCGTCGCGCTCGCCGGCCGCGGCTTGGAGCCCCTCGCCCACCTCGAACGTCTCGTCGACGTACCCCTCGATCCGGTCGGCGGCCATCTGGAGGCCGCTGAGGTACGTCGGGTACATCGCGAGCTGCTTGGCGCGGGTCGTCTGGACCTGGTCGCCGCGGTCGTCGCCGAAGGTCACGTCGAAGATACCCGGCTGGAAGCTCACCGGGCCGGCGAGGTTCCGCGTGAACGGGAGCGTGACGTGGTGGTCGCGGCCGACGTTCGATCCGAGCTGGCCGAACCCGTCGTACTCCTGGGCCTTCACCACCTCGCGGTTCGCCACGTTCGGGTAGGTCCGGATCTCGCCGGTCGGCTTGATCCCCTCGTGGATCTCCAGCAGCTGACGGTTCGCGGCCGCCTCACGGATCGCGAGCCGGTGGTGGTTCACCGCGAGCTGGTTGTGCTGGTTGTGGGTCGGCTCGGCGCCGTCGCCGTCGATGCCGAGCCCCGGGTCCGAGACGTACCCGTTCTTGATCGAGTTGATCCCCTCGGCCTCGTACCCCGCGAACACGTCCTCGTCGAGGATCGCGGCCTCGTACTGCGGGATGTTACCGGCCGTCTCGTTGTGGATCGTCATCTCGACGGGGTCCGGCAGCGACGCGCCGAAGTCGGTCACCTCGGGCACGTCGAAGTCCGGATAGGAGTCGTCGACGCCGAAGCCGAAGCCGGTGCCGTCCCCGGGATAGGTGTCCCACCCCTCGTTCCACCCCTCGACGAGCACGCTGTCGATCCCGTTCTCGCTCGCGAAGCGCATGTACCGCTTCATGCGCTCGGTCCGCGCACCGTGGACGTACGCGGCGGGATTTCGGTCGTTCCCGGCGATCTCGTCGTCCGACTTGTACTCCCAGTTCGCCTGCCCCGCGATCATCGTCCACCAGATGCCGACGTACTTGCGGGGCTCGATCCAGTCGGCGTCCGGCTCGCCGCCCGCGGTCGGCAGCGCCGACTCGTCGAGCGGGTCGGCGAGCAGCGGGACGAGCTCCGACTCGATCAGCTCGCCCGGCCGGTCGACGACCTGTATCGTCCGCCACGGCGTCGCCGCCGGGAGGTCGAGCGAGGCCCTCGACCCGTCGGGCAGCGGCGTGAGCTCGGTCGCGAAGGCCGTCCCCCCGTCGTCGCTGCGGGGCGCGAGCGTCGCCGCCGCGTAGTCGTCGAGGTTCGCCTCGTGGACGCTGAGGTACGCGTCGCCCGCGTCCACCGTCAGCGGCGTGTGCGCGCCGGTCCGGGTCGGCGTGTCCGTCGGCCGCGTCTCGCGGCTCCCGGCCGGTATCTCCGACAGCGGCGTCTCCGCGTACTCCTGCTCGAACCGCGGGTTGGTTACCTCGTTGCGGATCCACCAGGCGTCGTAGTCGGCCGCGAAGTCGACGCCGGTGTTCTCCGAGTCGATCACCGCCTTCTCCGAGTGGCTCGCGAACCCCTCTCCGAGGACGACCCGGAGGCCGACCCCGTCGTCGAACGCGCGCACTTGGAGGGTCGCGGTCCGCGCGTCCGCCGCGGGGGCGCCCGACCCGTCCGCGTCCCCGGCGGCGTCGGCGAGCCCGACGCTCAGGGCGCGGTACTCCGCGGACACCTCCTCGTACGCGCCCCACACCGGCTCCCACTCCTCGGTCGCCGACTCGCGCTCGGTGCCCGTGACCGTCACCGGGCCCGACTCCCCGTCGGCGCTCGCGCCGAACGACGGCTGATTCCGGAAGTCGAACCCGACCGTCGACGGTCCGACGTACGTTTCGCCGCCGCGAGCGACCTCGTAGGTCGGGGCTCCGCCGGTGACGTCGACCGTGACCGCGATCGATCCGTCGGGCGACTCGACCGTCTGGACCGGGTCGTCCGCCTCGTTGTCGACTCGCGCGGCGTCGTCGGCCGACACGTCTCGCGAGTAGGCCGCGGCGGCGACCAGCGCCCCCACGCTCCCGAGGAACCCCCGCCGCGTCGCGCCGTCAAACGTTTGCTGTGATCGTTTCTCACGCATTCCGTCCGCAGCGTGTATGCGATGAATAATAATGCTATTGTAACGAATCGAAGTGATTGGATTTCGAAACGACCGAGTCGACGCGCCTCGGCGCCCGGACCGCCGCCCGCCGATCCACCTCTACAGCGCGTTCTCCAGCGCCGACGCGACGCTCCGCACCTTTTCGGCCAGCGCCTCGGGGGTGTGGCCGGCCGCGACCGACTCGGTCAGCTCCTCGTCGTCGACGCGCTCGACCGTCCCGTCGGGGTGTTTCATCACGTCGACGTGGAGGTCCACGTAGCGGGCCGCGTCGGGGAACACCTCGACGGGCGTACAGACGTTGACGTACGTCCCGCGGACCGTCCCGTCGCGGCCGCGGTACGTCGTCGGGTACCACCAGCGCCCCTCCTTCAGGCTCGTCTCGGCGACGTCGCCGGCCTCGCGGTCGACGCCGAGCCCGTCGTAGGTCCCCCCGCCGGTCATCTCGCGCTCGACGGTGACGGTCCCGTCGGCGTCGACTCCCGTCACCGTCCCCTCGCCGAGGGTGATCAGCCGGCCGTCGGGCTTCCCGTGGTCGATCCGGAGCGCGTCGCCCTCGCGCGGGCCGAACGCGTCGGCCACGACCGCGAACGGGAACTCGGCGTCGGGAGCGGGGTCGCAGAGCGCCTCCGCGAGGTCGACGCCGGCCGAGGCGTCCGCCGACCCCGCCTTCACGCGGTGGTGGCCGGGCATCGTCGCGGTCGCGGTCCGCCGCGCGTCGTCGAGTCCCGACCGGCTCTCGCGGCCGAACCAGACCCAGACGCCGGCGTTCGGCGCGGCGAGCGGGGCGTCGCGGAGCCGGCTCCGGTCGCTGACGACGCCGAGCCCGTCTCCGGTCCCGTCGTCGACTCCACTCTCGTCGTCCGCTCCGGTCGCCGCGCGTAGCCCCTCGGCGGCCTCGACGGCCGCGTCGAGGCCCGCGGTCAGCGCCTCCGTGTCGGCGTCGACGGCGGCGGGCTGCCACACCGCCCGCCAGCCCGTCGGCGGTTCGAGGTCGAGCAGGTCGAGCATCCCGGACAGCTCTCGGGCGGCCTCGTCGTCCCGGGCGTCGACCCGCGTCCCGGACCCCGGTTCGAGCGCGACGAGGTCGCCGCCGACCCGCAACTCCCCGGCGAGTTCGGGGCGACGGTCCGTCCACGGCGCGGCCGACTCGCGCACCTGGACCCGGACCGCGTCCCCCGTCTCGACCCGGGCGTCGACGGCCCCGTACGGGAGGTACCCCTCGACGGCCGCGGCGGGCGTGCCCGTCACGTCGCCGCCCTCGCCGCCGACTCGCCCGCCGCCGACTCGGAGGTCGACGACCGCGCCGCCGCCGAGCGTCTCCGTCACCTCGCCGTCGAGGACGGTCCCCGGCGGCGTCGGGTCGGGCCACGCGAGCGCGTCGCGGCCCGCGTCGGTCAGGAGATCTCGGACCGCGCCGAGCGCGCCGGCGTCGCCGTGCGCGCCGACCCCCTGCCGGTCCGCGCTCGTCCCGATCCGGACGGTCGGCGGCTCGGTCCCGAACTCGGCGTCGAACCGCCGGCGGATCGGCGGCGAGGCGTCCACCACCTCGTGGCCGGCGTCGAGCAGGCGCGCGGTGAGCGCCGTCGCGTAGATGCCGCGGACGCGGGCTCGCGCCATCGTCACAGCTCCGCGCGCTCGCGCGCGAACCGCACGCGGTCGTTCACCGTGTCGCCGAGCGAGAGTTCGACGACGACCGGGGCGCCGTCGTCGGCCTCGCGGAGGACCCGCCCGCCCTCGACCGGGACGCCCCACCCGTCGAGCGAGAGGTACCCGCGGAGGTCGCTCCCGTGGGTGAACAGGTCCACGTCGGCGCTCGCGTGCTCCTGTCTCGACGCCGCGCTGTGCGCCATCTCCATGTCCGAGTAGTACGGGTCGTCGCCGTCGAAGAACTCCCGGAGGCGGTCGGCGTCGCGGGCGACGAGTTCGGCGACTCGGTCCGAGGCGTCGGCGACGGCGTCGGCGTCCAGCCCGGCCTCCTTCAGGGCGCGCTGGACCCGCGGATCGAAGTGCATACCCGACCTTCGTCCGCCGCGGTTTCAATCCTGTCGGCCGCGGAGCGAGCGCGGTCGGTGACGCATCCCGCCCACCGCCCTCAGCGCGCCCGTCCGGTTCCGCCAATCCGTTAAGTCACCGGGGGGCGAAACGGGGGCCATGCCAAGCGACGAGGACCCGATCGCGTCTCGGGCCGACGACGACCGCGACCTCTACGACGTCGCGACGTGGGAGGAGCGCACCTCTCTCGACGGGCTGTCGGTCGCGCTGTACTGGCTCCTCACGCGCTCCGCGAAGGCCGGGGTCGTCCTCGTCGCGTTCGTCGGACTCTTGGCGATCCTCGGCTCGTTCGGACTCGGGCTCCTCTTCGACCCGGCCATCGCGGTCCTCCTCGGGCTCTCCGTGATCCCCGCTCTGGGGCTGGCCGCGTACGTGTACGTCTCGGACGTGACGACCGGCGAGCCGCTGTCGCTCCTCGTGGCGACGTTCCTCCTCTCTATCCTCACCGCGACGTTCGCGGCGATCCTGAACAGCGTGCTCCAGCCGTACTTCCGGCCGCTCGGCTTCCTCGGAATCGTCGTGTTCTTCTTCGTCGTCGTCGGCCCGATAGAGGAGTCGGTGAAGCTGCTCGCGGTGCGGCTGTACGCGTACACCGACGCCCGCTTCGACGCCGTCATCGACGGCGCCGTCTACGGCGCCATCGCGGGGCTCGGCTTCGTCGTCATCGAGAACTTCGTGTACATCGCCCAGAACGTCGACATGGCGGAGCTGACGGTCGGCATCGCGGCGCTGGGCGCCGGCGACGGCATCGCCGCGCTCCGGGCGCTCGCGGGACCGGGACACGTCGTCTACTCGGCGTTCGCGGGCTACTACCTCGGGCTCGCGAAGTTCAATCCCGGGAAGCGCGGCCCGATCATCGTCAAGGGGCTCGTCCTCGCGGCGGCGATCCACGCGCTGTACAACACGCTCGTCGGTCCGGTGACCGGCGTCGCCGCGGGACTCTTCGGCCTCCCGCAGGTCCTCGCGCTGTTCGGCTTCGTCATCGTCTTCCAGGGCGCGTTCGGGTACGTCCTCCTCCGGAAGATCTGGCGGTACCGCGACGCGTACCTCGACACGCGCGACGCGGTCGGCGCCGACGTGGAACCGGAGCTCGACGAGTTCGAGCAGTAGCCCGCGGGCCGTCGTCGCCGCGCTCGGTCAGGGCGCGTTCTCGACGCGCGCCCGGTCGCCGGTCCCGCCCGTCAGCGCGCTCGCGAGGGCGCCTTTCACCACGACGTCGTCGCCGAGGTCGGTGAGTCGAACCTCCGGGACGTTGATGAACACCATCTCCGGGAGCTTCTCGCGGATCGGGTCGAGGACGCGGTCGGGGTTGTTGAGCGCGACCGCGCCGCCGACGCTCACGACGAGCGGCGCGTACGCGTGGATGATGTTGGCGATCCCCATGGCGTTCCAGTGGGCGACCTGGTCGATCACGTGGTCGGCGAAGGTGTCCTCGCCCGCCGCCTCGAACACGTCGACCGCGGAGAAGTCGGGGTCCTCGATCGGGAGGATCGTCTCGATGGGGTCCTCCTCGTGGAGCTCCCGGGCGTACTTCGGGATGTTGTTGCCCGAGCAGTACCCCTCCCAGTGGCCGTCGAGCCCGCAGCCGCAGGTCATGAACCCGTGCGGGTCGACGGTCATGTGGCCGACCTCGCCGGCGTTGCCGTCCCACCCCGAGAGGACGTTCCCGTCGACGGCGACGCCCGCGCCGATCCCCGAGGAGATGGTGAGATACACCATGTCGTCGGGGTTGCGCTCGGAGTGGAACCGCTCGCCGATGACGCCCGCGATGGTGTCGTTGTGGAGGTACACCTCGTCGGTGTCGAGCAACCGACCGACCGGCCCGACGAGCGGGATGCGCTCGACCGTGTCCGGGAGGTTCGCGGGCCCCTGGACGACCCCCTCCGCCAGATCGAGCGGACCGATGGAGCCGATCCCGGCCGCGACCGCCTCGCTCGGCGCGATTCCCGCGTCCGTACAGGCCCCGCGGACCACCTCCAACACGGCCTCGGTGACGGCGATGCCGTTCGGTCCCCGCGGCGTACCCCGCGACGCGGAGCCGAGGACCGCCGCGCTCTCGTCGCCGACGGCCGCCCGGACGTTCGTCGCCCCGAGGTCGACGCCCACGTAGTACATCGGGTGTAAGCGCGGACCCGTCTCACTTAAGCGGGACGCTTCGCGCGGTCGACCGTGAATAACAAACGGGGTCCGTACCGCGAAACCGCGTTACGACGCCGGCTCGCGGACGAAGGTGACCGGGCACGGCGCCGAGAGCATGACCTCCTGCGCGACGCTGCCGAAGACGGCCTTCCCGGTCGGCGAGCGGTGCCGTCCGCCGACCACGACGCGGTCGGCTTCGAGGCCCTCGGCCGTCTCGACGACCTCGTCCGCGAGGTCTCCCACCGCGCCCCGGACGGAGTGTCGCACGCCGGCCTCGGAGAGCGCCTCCGAGAGCTTCCGGGTGGTGGTGTGTCGCTCCGCGATGGCGTCGGGCGTCGAGCTTTCGCTCTCCGGCTCAAACCCGAGCTTCGCGCTGGTCTCGTCGAACTCCTCCCTGTCGAACACGTGGGTCAACACGACCTCGGCGTCCGCCGGCTCGGCGACGGAGATGATCTCCTCGGCGAGCCGCTCGACGCGTTTCCCGTCCTCCGATCCGACCGCCAGCACGACCGTCTCAATGCTCATACACACCGTTTCGTCCCCGTACGTCTTAAAAGTGCCGGAGTTTTAACTCAAATCTGAATAAATATTCACAAGATCGATCCTGACAGTCTCACCGCCGAGTGGAGCCGATTCTCGTCGGGCGATGACGCTTCCCGTGAGGAGGCGACGACGTTTCAACGACGGTGACAACTCTCTCGCGGGGTTCAGTCGCGCGAGCGGGACGCTAGCGGGCTCCGCGCTTTCCTCGACGGACGAGAACCGGTCGCCGCAGAAACCGCTCAGTAATCGGGGGCGTCGTCCTCGACTTCGCGCTTCAGCGAGTCGCGGCGCGACTTCGCGTCGCGCCCGGTCGCCTCCAGGAGGAAGTCGTTTTTCGCGTCGACGGCGTCCGCGGCGGCGTCGGCGTTCCCCTCCGCGATGACGTCCTCGGCGGGGCGCTCCTCGAAGTGGACCGCCAGCTTGTCCTTCTTGCTCCCGTACTCGGCGGCGCCCGCGACGATGCGCTCGAACACCGGGTTGTCGGGGTCGGCGACGACGTACAGCTCGTGCCCCTCCCACTCCTCGGTGCCGGTGACCTCGCCGAAGTACTCCTCGATCGAACCCTTCAGGTCCGGCATGCGGTCGTCCAGATGCTCGCCGCGGCGCATCTTGTACTCCTTCATGCCGCGACCGTTCGACAGGCCGGCGTAAACCAGTTTCGTCACGGCCGCTCGGCGGGTTCGGCCCGAACGGCCCGCTTCCGCTTCGCCTACCGAGGACGCTCGTCGACGTACCCGCGCTTACACTCCGGACAGATGTCTCCCGCGCGCATCGAACTCCCGTCCGCCGCCCGGACCATCCCGCACTCGGGACAGTAGTACTCCGTCGGGGCGTCGTCGCCCACCGTCTCCAACTCGGGGCTCTCGCCCCGGGTGATCCCCGTCCCGCCCTCGCCGCCGGCGTCGAACGTGGCGCCCTCGCCGTCGTCGGGCGCCTCGACGTACTCCGTCGCCGATTCCTGCTCTTCCCGCCCGTTCGCGGCCTCCGGGGTGAGCCCGCCGCCGAACTCGACGTCGGCGTCACCGCCCTCACCGACCTCCGCGCTGAACCCCTCGTCTTCGCCGCCGTGATCGGGCCACGCGGTCGCTCCGTCGGCGCCGGCGTCCTCCTCGTCGACCTCCGGCCACGCGCCCCGCTCCCGGTCGTCGGCCGGCTCCTCGTCCTCGTCGAGGATCACGCCGTCGTCGCTCTCCGCGTCCGCCTCGTCGCCCGAGGGGGCACCGGACTCGGTCTCGGCCGGGGGCGACGGCGCGGACGCCGACTCGCCGCCCGCGCCCAACACCTCCGTGTCCTCGTCCGCCGGATCTGCTCCGTCCGGCGAGCCCGCCTCGTCCGGCGCGTTCGGACCGTCCGCCGCGCCCGTCGCCGCGTCGACGCGGTCCGCGGCCGGAGCGGCGCCGGTCGGCCCCGCCGGCTCGTCGGCCGCGGCCCCGTCGTCGAGGATCACCGCGTCGTCGCTCCCCGCTCCGGGCTCCTCGTCGAGGGTCACGCCCTCGTCCGCCGTCCCGGCGTCGGCCGCACCGACCCCTCCCGACGCCGTGCCGGGTCCGGCGCCCTCCTCGGCAGCGTCCGGGGCGTCGTCGCGCGTCGGCGCCGCGGCCGACGCGCCGGCGGTCTCGCCGCCAACGTTCGCGGCGGCCTCGTCCGCCAGCTGCTCCATCGTCGTCACCTCGGTATTCTCGCTGACGATCTGCGTCTCGCCGCAGCGAGCGCAGGTCTTCACCTCCTTGACGGTCGTGACGACCTCGTCGCCCTCCTCCTCGCGCTCGCGCTGGAGTTCGGGTTCGCCGAAGTCGTGTCCGAGCAGACACCTGAGTCCCATTGTGCCACCCTGCGGTGCCGAGGGTAAAAAACGCCCCGTCGGCGTCCGACGCTCGGCACACGAGCATTTCTGGACGTGCCGCGGTCGGCGCTCGCGGTTCCGGTCGCCGCGCCCCGCGGACACAGACTCTTTTGTGGATCGCTCGCGTACCGTGAGTCGACATGCCTACTGTATCCTACAAGGGCGAGGAAATCGAGTGCGAGAAGGGCGCCAATCTGCGCGACGTGCTCAAAGAGGCCGGTCTCTCCGTCTACAACGGCAAGATGGAACAGCTTAACTGCCGCGGTTCCGGGTCGTGCGGCTCCTGTGCGGTCCAGGTCGACGGCGAGGTCAGCGAGCCGAGCAAGAAGGAGAAGGCCCGTCTCTGGCTCCCGCCGCACCACCCGAACCACGACGTCCGCCTCTCCTGTCAGACGAAAGTCGAGGGCGACGTCGAGGTGACGAAGGGCCGCGGGCTCTTCGGGCAACACATCTGAGCGCGGACGCGGTCGCTCTCATCTCTTCTCCGGGTACGACGCGCGCACGCGACGAGCGGGGCGCTCGTCGAGCGTAAAATACGACCGCGGCGGACGCGAGCCCGCGACGCGGACGAAAACGTTTGATACCGTGTGTCAGAGTCGCGTTCGGCGTCAGCCGGACCGACCCACCTTCTCGGATCGGCTTACTGCCGAACGACGTTCGTCGCGCGGGGACCCTTCTCGGAGGACTCGATGTCGAACTCGAGCTCCTGACCCTCTTCGAGGTCCGGGCCGCCGACGTCTTCCATGTGGAAGAACACGTCGTCGTCCGCGTCGTCAGTCTCGATAAATCCGTAGCCGCCAGTGTCGTTGAAGAAATCAACCTTTCCGGTCGCCATTGCGAATAGAGAGAGGCCCTGTCGGGTCATAAGGATTGCGAGTGTACAGTTACCACGACTCTCTCTAGACGATCGTTTCCGAATAACCGAAACTTTATCAGCGAACACTGCCCGAACAACAGATTCGCGGCGCGAGCGAGACCGGATCGTGTCGTTCTTCGGCGCCCCACCGGACGCCGACGTTTATATTCCTCGGCGCGGAAGCGACCAACGTGTCACACGAGTACCAAGCGGACGGCCCCGCCATCACGCTCCGCGAGAACGGTCCCGCGCTGCTGGTCCCCGCGGCGTGGGGCGTCGCCGCGGCGGCGGTCCTCGGTGCGGTCTCCCTCCACGCGCTGTTCGTCGCGCACGTCGTCATGAGCGCCCTGCTCGTCGCCTTCGTCGTCGCCTCGTGGCGCGACATGGCGACGGGAGTCCTCCGCGCGTGGAAGCTGGTGATCCTCGCGGGGACCCCGGTCACGCTCGCGGGCGTCCTCGGGTTCCTCGCACGCGACGGGGCCGGGCTCGCGGCCGCGCTCCCGACCGGCGCGCTCCTCGCCGTCGCCTTCTACGGCTGGATGCTCCTGCCCGCGCCGGCGTTCGTCTACACGGGGCTTCGCGACGCGACGGCCCCGCGCTCGACCGTCCACCACGCCGCGGCCGCGTGTTCGGTCGTGGGCGCGGTCGTCGCCGCGTTCGCCGGCTCCGCGGCGGGGACGGTCGCGGGCATCGCGCTCGTCGGCCTCGGCCAGACCGCCGGCATCCTCGCGGCCACGGCGCTGTACTGACCGGCGCCTCGTCTCGGAGTGGTCTATCCGGGTCCGTTGTCCAGCGCGCGCCGAAGCGCCCGTCGGTGGAACTCGACCGCCGCGTCGCGGTCGACCGGCGGGTAGCGCGGGTTCGTCACCACGCCCTCGCCGTCGACGACCGCGCTCGCGACGGCCGCGGCGCGGTGGGCACGCTCGACGCGCGGGAGCGGCGCGACGGACTCGTAGCCGTCGCGGAACGCCCGCCTGAGCGGCCCGGTCTCGGCCGCCGGCACGTACCAGTCGACGACGAGGTGTTCGGTCTTCGCGACCGACACGCCACGCGGGGCGGCCAGCGGCGCCTCCCAGTCGAGGACGGCCGTCACCGCGCCGTCCGCGACGAGGGCGTTCCCCGGGCGGAAGTCCCACGGGAACAGCCGCGGATCGGTGTCGGACGCGGTCGACTCCCGGAACGCGTCCCGAAGCCGAGCGCGGAGCCCGTCGAACTCCTCGGGGAGCCGGTCGGCGTGTCGCTCCCCGAACTCCCGGAGCCACTCGTCGGCGCCGACCGGATCGCGGACGGACAGCGACGCGTCGCGTCCGAGGACCGACTCCGCGTCGATCGCTCCGCCGCCCGCCGCGCCGTCGACCGCGAGCCGCCCGCACCCCGAGAACCGAAACGCCTCGTGGAGCGCCGCGAGCCACCGACCGAACGCCCGCGCGACCCCCCGCCGGTCCGCCGGACCGAGGTCGACGAACGCCTCGTGGAGGTCGCGGCCGTCGACCAGCCGCGTCACGAACCACCCCGTCCCGTCGTCGACGCCCTCGCCGAGCGGCCGGGGAACTGGCACGTCCGTCCGATCGCCGATCGCCGTCAGCAGCGCCGCCTCGGTCCGGGTCGCGGCCGGCGTTTCGGAGCGTTGGACGACCACCGGCGCGGCGCTCTCGAATCGCACCACCTCCGTCCGCTTGCGGTTCCCCCGCCCGAGCGGTTCGACGCTCGCGACCGTCGCCCCCGGTCTCGCCTTGGCGAGGGCGCGACCCCTGACCGCGTCGCTCACCGACTCTCCTCCGGCTCGGTCGCCGCTGCTTCGCCTCCGGGCTCGCGGCCGTCGGCTCCGCGCCCCTCGGCCAGCAGGTCCGCGATCTCCGCTAACGAGTCGACGACGTGGTCCGGCCCGTACGCGCCGGGCGCGTCGTCGGGACTCGCGCGGAGCCACGCGGACCGGAGCCCGGCGTTGTGCGCGCCCGCGACGTCGTACGACAGCGAGTTCCCGACGTACAGCGTCTCTTCGGCATCGACCGACAGCGCCGCGGTCAGCCGCTCGAACGGTTCCGCGTGCGGCTTCCGGCGGGGCAGGTCCCCGGCGTACACGATCGCGTCGACGAGATCGTCCAACCCGAGCGCCTCGATCTTCGCCCGCTGGCGGTCCTCGGGACCGTTCGTGAGCACGCCCACGGGACCCGCCGCCGCCGCGGCCGCCAGCGCCTCGGTCGCGCCCGGCAGGTACGCCACCCGCGACTCGTCCGCGACCGCCTCGAACGCCGCCGCGAGCGCGACGGGGTCCACGTCTCTCCCGTGTTGCGCCGCCAACCGCGCGAACCCCGCGCCGAGGTAGCCGACGCGATCGTCGGGGTCCGGCGGGCCGTCGAGGAGGGGCCACAGCTCCTCCGGCTCGCCGAACGGCTCCACGCCCGCCTCCTCGAACGCCCGGCGGTAGAGGGCGTCCACGTCGTGGTCGTGGCGGCACAGCGTGTCGTCGAGGTCGAACGCCACCGCCGCGAACCGGCTCATGGACGATCGGAGGCGCCGCGCGGCGAAGTCGGTTTCGCCGAGGCGCCCGTACGCCCGGCGATGACCGATCCCGACGACACCCACGACTGCGAGACCTGCGGCGCGAGCGTCGCCGCCGCGGACGCGCGCCGGTCCGAGCCGTTCGGCGATCTGGATCCCGACACCTGGCAGACGCTGAACTGCCCGCACTGCGGCGACCGCCTCGCGACCGTCCTCGTCGACGACGAGTGACCCGCGGTCGTCCGCTCGCTGTCGCTCGCGGGTTCAGAATATGCCGCCTCCCCGATTTGAACGGGGGACAGCTCGATCTTCAGTCGAGTGCTCTCCCAGTCTGAGCTAAGGCGGCTCGCACTCACATCAATGCCGATTCGGGACAAAAGGATTTCGAAAGGCCGCGGGCGGACCGCCTCGGTCGACGCCTCGACCCGCCCGCGTCGGTCGAATCCGGATCGACCGATCTGCCACGCGTCCTCGATATCGGACGATATCGCCGCCGATCCGCGTCGACGGCGGGGATCTCGGTTTTCGCAACGATCCCCTTTCTCCCACCCCTCCGATCGAGCGATGCCATCGCACGACCACGCCGACCACGACGCGCACCACGAACATCTCGACGCCGCGGTCGACGAGCGCGACGACTGGGCGCGCCGCCGCCGGAAAGGGATCCCGACCGATAAGAACCTCCTCGTCGTCGCCTGTATGGACGAGCGAATCCCGATCGAGGAGGCGCTCGGCATCGACCTCGGCGACGCGCAGGTGTTCCGCAACGCCGGCGGGAAGGTGACCGACGACGTGATCCGGTCGGCCGCGCTCACGACGAACTTCTTCGACACCGACGAGATCGTCGTTATCAACCACACCGACTGCGGGATGATGAGCGCGCCCGACGAGGCGATCCGCGAGGGGCTCGAAGCCGAGACGGGCGACATCGACGCCGCGGACCTCGACCCGTCGCTGCCGGAGCTCACGATCGGCGACGCCGACCTCCTCGACTGGGTGAAGATGACCGACGACATCGACGCGGCCTGCGCCGCGCAGGTCGAGTACCTCCGCGAGTCCGCGTTCATCCCGGACGACACCACCGTCTCCGGCTACGTCTACGAGGTCGAGTCCGGCGAGCTCCGCCGCCCCGACGAGCGGATCGCCGAGGAGATCAGCGAGCGGCGGGCCTGACGCCGGACGACGACGCGCCGGCCGCCAGCGAACCTGCCGTCCCGGCCTGAGGTGTGACGCTTTTATGCGCCCGCGGCGAATCGAGGCACGAAATGGATCGAGCACGCGTGTCCCCGCATCGCCGAGGTGATCCCGGTGGGCGCTGACGCCGACGCTGACGCGCCGGTGGTCGCCGGCTTCTTCTCCGGCTGCGGCGGCCTCGACTTGGGATTCGAGCGGGCGGGCTTCGACGTGGCCCTCGGGAGCGACCAGTGGGAGCCCGCGGCGGAGACGTACCGACGGAACTTCGCCGACACCGAGTTCCTCGAAGGGGACGTGCGCGAACTTGACGCCCCGGCGATCCGCGAGGCGGCCGCGGGCGCGGGCTACGACCCTGACGGCGTCGACGTGGTGATCGGCGGGCCGCCCTGTCAGGGGTTCAGCCGGCTCAACAACGAGCAGATCGAGCTCGACGAGATGGAGAAGGACCGCCGGAACACGCTGTTCGAGGAGTTCCTCCGGGTCGTCTCCGTCCTCGAACCACAGTTGGTGTTGATGGAGAACGTCCGCGACCTGATCAACCGCCAGACCAGTGACGACCGGTACGTGAAAGACCTCATCGTCGACGAGTTCGCGGCGCACGGCTACAAGTGCGAGTACCGAGTGCTGGAGGCCGAACAGTACGGCGTCCCCCAGAAGCGCCGCCGGATCTTCTTCATGGGCACCAATCGCGACGTGCCGATCCGCTTTCCTGAGCCGACGACGCCCGAGGGGCACTGGCGCACCGCCGGCGAGGCGCTCGCGGACGCGACCGACGACCTCCCGAACATGACGTACGCCGACACCGGCGAGAAGACGCTCGAACGCATCCGTCACGTTCCCCCGGGCGGTTACTACCGCGACCTCCCCGACCGGCTGAAGACGAAGAAGTACAAGTGCGACTGCGAGGACACCGACACCTGCCCGCACGAGCCGGAGATCGTCAAGCGGTACGGGACGTACCTCCGCCGGCTCGACCCCGAGGAGCCGTCGCTGACGGTGAGCACGAACGTCTTCATCCACCCCAGTGAGGACCGGTACCTCACGCCCCGCGAGATGGCTCGCCTCCAGACGTTCCCCGACGAGTTCGTCTTCGAGGGGACGAAGACCGACGTGATGAAACAGATCGGCAACGCCGTCCCGGTCCGGCTCGGCGAGGAGCTGGCGACGCAGCTGCTGGAGTACTACCCCGAGATCCGGGACGCGCCCCCCGCCGACCCCGACGTGTACGAACAGCAGTCGCTGACTGACTTGGCCTGAGATCGTTTTTAAATAGTGATCGGTGGTGCGGTGCGGAATTTCAAAATCCTGGCGGTCTATTTATAAACAGGCGCCGGTGGATCAGTGGTGAACACCTCCAAAGTCCCAGCCGGGAGGCGGGCGCACGCTCGCTGCGCTCCTCGTCACTCCGTTCGCTCCCTCGCTGCGGTGCTTGCGTCACCTGCGCCCGCCTCCCGGCTGCCCTTTTGAGTCCCACCCCGCACCGCGACCGCACCTCACACCTCCCCAGCCTCGTCAGTCGCCTCCGCTTCGCTCCGGTGACTGACTCCCTCGCGCGTGCTGCTCGGCCGCGGGGCGGCCTCGCAGGCACGCGCCACCGCCTCTTATTTGTAAATAGTCGCCACTGCTCACGGATTGTTCGCAACAGCAGAATGGGACCGCCCGGATTCGAACCTCGGTCGTTCCGCTCGCGCTGCTCGCTCCACTCCCTGCTTCGAATCCGTTCCACCGCCGCTGCTCGCGAGTTGCTCGCAGCGGCAGAATGGGACCGCCCGGATTCGAACCGGGGTCACGAGCACCCAAGGCTCGGAGTATACCACTAACCCACGGTCCCGTACTCCTACGTACCCCGAAGAGCCGCTAAAGGGTTTCGTTGCGCGTCGTCACTCCTCGTCGTCGCGCCGTTCGAGGTCGGCGACGATGTCGTACGGGTCGGTCCCCTTCCGGACCGAGTCGAGGATGAAGAACGCCTCGTCGGGCGCGAGGAAGTGCCGCGTCACCCCGCGGCCGAGCGGCGTCGGCTCGAAGCCGTCGATGAAGTTCCACTCCAGCAGCTTCCCGAGCGCGTGCTTGGTGGGGACCTCGCCGATCATCCGGTCGTTGAGGCGCTTCGCCTTCTTGCCGGCGACGACGACGTTCGCGAGCGTCTCCTCGGCGGCCGCGGTCTCGTCGTAGTGCGTCGCCACGTCCTCCATCTCGCCTTTCAGCAGGGTGAACGCCACCTCGTCCTCCGTGCGGTCCATCGACCCGTGGTAGACGCCGTCCGGCTCGACGAGGAGGTAGACTCGGCCGCGGTCGTGGTAGTCCGGGCGTCCGGCGCGCCCGAGCATCTGCGAGAACTCCTGGACGGAGAGCCACTCGATCCCCATCGCCAGCGAGTCGAAGATCACCTGTGAGGCGGGGAAGTCGACGCCGGCCGCCAGCGCCGCGGTGGTGACGACCGCCGAGAGGTCCTGATTCCCGAACATGCGCTCGACCTTCTTCCGGCGCCCGTAGTCGAGGCCGGCGTGGTACGGCGCGGAGTCGTACCGGAGCTTGCGGCTGATCTCGTGACAGCGCCGCCGCGAGTTGGTGAAGATGATCGTCTGCCCGCGGTACCCCTTCGACGACTTCGTGTCGAACTCGCGTTTTACGAGCTTGTCGGCGATCTGGGCCTTCTCACGGCTGTCAGCGAAGGTGACGTGGCGCTCGATGGGGACCGGGCGCTCCTCGTACTCGATGAGCGTCGCGCGGAGCTTCTCCGCGAGCCACTCCGGGTTCCCGACGGTCGCCGAGAGGTAGACGAACTGCGTCCCGTCGTAGCCCGCGCGGGTCTCCATCCGGTCCTCGCTGTAGTACTTCAGCCGGGAGATGAGCCCGTCGAGCCGGTGGCCGCGCTCGCCCTCCTTCAGCGTGTGGACCTCGTCGATGACGACCGTCCCCACGTCGCCGAGGTCCTTGCCCGTCCGGAGCGCGTGGTCGATCCCCTCGTAGGTGCCGACGATCACGTCGGCGTTCGGGTCGAAGCGGTTGCCGTCGTCGTTCACCCGCGAGGAGCCGACCCGGATGGAGACGTCGAGCAGGTCGCCGTAGCGGTCCTCGAAGTCCTCGTGCTTCTGGTTGGCGAGCGCGACGAGCGGGACCAAGAAGAGCAGCTTCCCGTCCCCCTTCAGCGCGCGGTCGATCCCGGTCAGCTCGCCGACGAGCGTCTTCCCCGTCGCCGTGGCGCTCACCACGAGCTGGTCGTCGCCGTCGAGCAGGCCGTTCCGCACGGAGAGACTCTGGACCGGCAGTAGATCCTCGAAGCGGCCTTGGAGGTGCGAAGAGAGGTCCGGATGGAGGTCCAAGTCTTCGGTCCGGACGGGCGAGACGTCGTCGACGTTCGCCGACACCTCGTCGTACTTCGTGAGGTCGGGGTCGAGTCCGCCCTGGAGGAGACTCACGATCCGGTCGAGGTCGCCCGACTCGTACAGCAGCTCCTCGAGGCGTTCCTCGGCCGCGCCCGTGAACTCCCCTTTGTACGACAGCTCCCGCTCTAACTCCCGGCGGGCGCAGTCCCGACAGATCAGCTCGCCGTTGTGGTCGATGGCGTCCTCGCTCGTGATCGGCCCGTAGCGCCCGTCGCTCGCGCAGCGCCGGCAGGTCCGGACCGCCGTCGCCTCCAGCTGGTAGCCGTCGAGCATCTCCTTCAGCCGCGTCCGGTTCTCCGGCGAGGTCTGCTCGGAGATGCGGATCCGACCCGCCGCCCGCGCGAGGTCGACGAACTCGTCCGGCTGGCGGGGGTGGTCCTCCCCGTCGCGGATCACCCGGAACTTCCCCGGGCGTGGGCCCGCGGAGGTCTCCTTGAGTTCGAGCCGCCCGCGGAGCACGCGCTTGCCGTCGCGGTTCGCGACGACGGTGTAGTCGCTCCGCGCCTCGTGGAGGAACAGCGTCTCGACCTCGGCCAGCTGCTGTGACACTGCCGTGCGGTACGCGAGCGAGGTATTTCAGGTGTTCGGCTCGGGGATCGGAACCGGTTCGAAGACACGCGGCGCCGCGGCTACGTCACGCGAACGCGCGGAGAAAAACCCGCCTCACGGACGGGGTCGGGGTCGAGGGGTCTACGAGACGAGCAGCTTCTCGCCGCGGTCGACCGTGATCCGGCACGGCGGGGAGAGCTTGTTGTACGCGCGGCGGAACGCCTCCTTCACGACGGAGGCCTGCTCGACGTCGCAGTAGGCGGTGAACACGACGTCGTCCTTGTTAAGCCGCGCGGCGGTGCCGACGGGCTTGCCGAACGCCTGGCGCATCCCGTCGGAGACGCGGTCCGCGCCGGCGCCGGTCGCCTGCTTGTTCTCTCGGATGACCTGGTGGGGGAACTTGCGGAGGGTCATCTTGTAGTTGCCCTCGCCGAGCTCCTTGATCAGGTGGCGGTTCGCCGAGAGGCGCGCGCTCTCAAGCGACCCGTGTCGAACCTGAAGCTCCTCCTCGACGCGGAGGCTGATCTGGACGGGGTAGTCGTCCGGCTCCGCGGAGAGGTCGCCCATGTTGTGCTGGGCGATCTTCGAGCCGGGGATACCCGTGATGTACTCGCGGCGGGTGTACGACGGCTTGTCGATCGTCCGATACATAGAGGCGGGTTTGTCAGACATGGCTACTTGTCCGATGTAGCCCGCGCTGCGGCGATAAACCCTTCGATAGCGAGGCGTCCGCCGCGGCTCCTCGGGGAGTCAGCGCCGGCGATCCACCGGATTGCGGTCTGCGTTGACACGCCGCCCGCTCACTCCTCCGGCGTCGGTTCGAGCGCGACGTGGTCGAAGCCGCGCTCCGCGAGCCGCTCCGCGGCGCGGTCGGTGACCGACGGGGCGACTAAGATCCCGCGCACCTCCGGCGAGTCCGCGTCGTCGGTCTCGCCGTCGTTCGCCTCGATCCCCAACTCCTCGCGGAGCGCCCGGACGTACCGCGCGAGCTGTCCCACGGCGTCCGGACCGACCCGGCGGCGCTTCAGCTCGACGACGACCGGCGTGCCGTCGGCGTCGACGCCGAAGACGTCCATTGGACCGGCGCTGGACGGGCGTTCGGTCTCGCGGGGATCGAACCCGGGCTCGACGAGATCGGGGCGCTCCAAGATTCGGGTCCGGAGGTCCTCCTCGCTCCCGTGGAGCGTGAGGTCGCGGCCGCCGGTCACGGCCATCGCGGAGAGCTGGTCGACGGCCGCGAAGCGGACGGTCAGGGTCTCGTCGGGGTTGCTCCGCGTCGAGCGCACGCGCAGCCGTCCCTCGCGCACCGCGGCGCGGTGTTCCGACCCCGGCGGCTGCCAGTTGACGGGTTGCCGCCCCTCGTCGGTGTGGACGAGGGCGGCGCCGTCGGGCTTCAACACGAGCAGGCGGTCGCCGGCGCCCAGGTCCGAGGCCGCACGCCCCTCGTAGCTGACCGTACAGCGGCCGAAGACGCTGATCAGGTCGCCGCGCTCGAAGGCGTCCTCCAGCTCCCAGAGGGCCTCGCGGTGGCTCGGGTCGTGGACGCTCGTGACTGTCACTGGCTCTCGTAAGCGGTCGCGGGGGAAAAAGGACGCGAGCCGGGGCCGGTCGTCACCGTTCGGCGAGGCGACGCGCCGTTCGGCTCGTCTCAGTCGCCGCGCCGCGACACGACGATGCCGGCGACGAAGAGGACCGCGCCGAGCGCGAACGCGGCGACGCGAAGCGTCGTGTCGGAGACGAGGATTCCGGCCAACACCGAGACACCGAATCCGGAGTGTAACACCGCGGTGAGATTCATACGTCCGGTACGGTCGCGCGGCACAAAAGCGGGTCGAACCGGCGGGCTCGGCGGTCGCCGTCCGGCCGGGTCAGGTCCCGTGTTCCCAGCTCCCCATGTACTCGCGCTGCTCGTCGCTGAGGTCGTCGTACTCGACGCCCTCGGCGGCGAGCTTGATGTCCGCCACCTCGCGATCGAGCTCGTCGGGCACGTCGTGGACGCCGGCGTCGTACGCGTCGCCGTTGGCGGCGAGCTCGCGGACGACGACCGCCTGAACGCCGAAGCTCTGGTCCATCACCTCGACCGGGTGGCCTAAGGCGATGGGCGCGGCGAGGTTGACGAGGCGGCCCTCCGCGATGACGTTGAGGACGCGGCCGTCGGGCATCTCGAACCCCTCGACGCCGTCGCGGACCTCGTAGCGGTCCACGGCGAGGTCGTCGAGGTCGTCGAGGTTCACCTCCACGTCGAAGTGGCCGGCGTTCGCGAGCAGGACGCCGTCGCTCATCTCCGCGAAGTGCTCGCGGGTGATCACGTCGCGGTTGCCCGTCGTCGTGATGAACACGTCGCCCTTCGCGGCGGCCTCCTCCATGGGGAGCACCTCGTACCCCTCCATGTGCGCTTCGAGCGCCTTCCGCGGGTCGACCTCGCAGACGATGACGTTCGCGTTCTGCCCGGACGCCTTCTTGGCGACGCCCTTCCCGCACTGGCCGTAGCCACCGACGACGACGTTCTTCCCGGCCCACGAGAGGTTCGTCGTCATCGCGATGGTCGCGAGCGACGACTCGCCCGTGCCGTGGACGTTGTCGAACAGCTGCTTCATCGGCGTGTCGTTGACGGCGAAGACGGGGTAGTGGAGCTCGCCGTCGGCGTCCATCGCGCGCAGGCGGTCGACGCCCGTGGTCGTCTCCTCGGCGCCGCCGACGATGGAGTCGATCAGGTCGGGGTACTCCTCGTGGACGAGTTTCACCATGTCCATCCCGTCGTCGACGGTGACGGTCGGCTCGTGGGCGATGCAGGCGTGCATCGCGTCGTAGTACTCGTCGTCGTCGACGCCCCGCACGGCGTAGGAGGTGATCGACTCGTGGTCGTCGAGCGTGGCCGACACGTCGTCGTGCGTCGAGAGGGGGTTACACCCGGTGATCGCGACCTCGGCGCCGCCCTCGGCGAGCAGTTCGACGAGGTTCGCCGTCTTCGCCTCGACGTGCATCGCCATCGCGATGGTCTCGCCCGCGAGCGGCTGCTCGTCGACGAACTCCTCGCGCAGCGCGTTCAATATCGGCATGTGCTGGAGCGCCCAGTCCATCTTCCGGCGGCCCTCTTCCCGGGCCGCATCGACGTCGGAGAGGTGCTGTGACACCGGCGGATACGCGGTTTCGCTCATACCTCTCGGTTCGCTCACGGCGCACTAAACCCTGCCGACACCGGAGTGCGTCCGCAAAATGAGAGTCGGTCTCGGCGACCGTCGCCCGCGTTACCGAACCGAACTGCGGACCGCGTCGTCAGTTTCCGCCCGGGCCGCCCGCGTGGTCCGGCGGTCCGCCCTCGCCGTCGTCATCGTCGGCTTCCTCGTCCGCTTCGTCTTCGTCAGCGTCCTCGTCGGCTTCCGTTTCCTCCTCGTCGGCGTCGTCTTCAGCCTCGTCTTCCGCGCTCTCCTCGTCCTCTTCGTCTTCCGCGCTCTCCTCGTCCTCTTCGTCCTCGTCGGCGTCCTCGCCCTCTTCGTCGGCGTCGTCGTCTTCAGCGTCACCCTCGGTCTCCTCGGCATCGTCGTCCTCCTCGCGGTCAGGGTCGGCGTCGGACGGCGGGCCGCGCTCGTCGTCATCCTCACCGTCGGGACCGGCGTGATCGGGCGCGTTACCGGGCGCGTCGGTCTCGTTCTCGGCGTCGTCGCCATCGTCCGCGTCGTCCGGACCGCCGGGGCCGCCCGCGTGGTCCGGGGCGTTACCGGGGTTGTTCTCCGTCACGAAGTCGGAGACCGCGCCACCGATGCCGCCCTCGCGGTCCTCGATGTCCTCGATGAACTCCCGGACGAGCTGGCCGAACGGCTGCCCCTCGGCCTCGTCCTCGTCGCCGACGGTGAGGTCGACGGTCGTCGAGACGCTCTCGCCCTCGTACGCGGCGGTCACCTCGACTGTGACGTTCTCCTCGGCGGCCGGGAGGCCGACGGTTCCGTCTTCGTCCGTCTCGTACTCGCCCGCGCCGGCGTAGGTGGCGTTCTCGTCGACGGTCGTGACGGTCACCGAGGCGTTCTCGACCGCGGTGCCGTTGTCGGTGACCGTGACGACGGGCTCGCCGTCGGTGTCGTCGACGGCCACTTCGAGGCCGTCGGGCGCCTCGATGTCGACCGTCTCCGAGGCGCTCTCGTTGTCGTATTCGGCCGTGACGTTCACCGTCACGTCCTCCTCGGCGGTCGGCAGCGTCACCGTGCCGTTCGCGTCGGTCTCGTACTCGCCCGCGCCGACGTAGGAGGCGTTCTCGTCGACGGCCGTGACGTTCACCGAGGCGTTCTCGACCGGGTCGTCGTCGTTCGTCACTGTGACGACGGGCTCGCTCTCGGCGTTCTCCACGTCGAGTTCGAGGCCGTCGGGCGCTTCGAGGTCGACCGTCGTCGAGGCGGTGTCGTCGCCCGCGGCGGCGGTCACCGCGACGGTGACGTCCTCCTCGGCGGCGGGAAGGTCGACCGTGCCGTTCGCGTCGGTCTCGTACTCGCCGGTCCCCGCGTACGACGCGTTCTCGTCGTCATCGTCGCCGACGCTCACGACGACCGTCGCGTTCTCGACCGCGGTGTCGTTCTCGGTCACCGTGACCGTCGGTTCGCCGTCCGCGTCGTCGACGGCCACTTCGAGGCCGCCGTCGGCGGCCGCGACGCCCGTCGCCGCGACGCCCGTCACGGCGCCGAGCGCGACGACCGCGGCCAGTAGGATCGCTCTCGTGCGTTCGCTCATGTCCACTCGGGTCCAGTCTCCCTTTCCGTATAAAAAGCGAAGTCGCTTAACGCGGTTTAATCCGGTTTGTATCCGGGTTAACGGCGCTGCTGCGTCTGTTTTGGTTGATCGCCGTTAACGCGAGTATCTCGGTCGTGATCCCCCAGAGTTCGCCCCCGATTCGGCTCGGTCGTCGCTCGCGCGCGACACGTTTCTCCGGTCGTATTCCGAGTCGCTCCCGCAGAGAACACGCCCAAAGCCCCCGTGGCTGCCCCTTTGAATCCCTCCCCGCCCGGCACCGCAGCCTCACGCCTCTCCAGCGTCGTCGGCCTCCCTCCGGTCGGCCGACTCCAGCGAGAAGCGAAGATTCCCCGGCAGCCGGCGCTACGCGCCGGCGACCTCGCGCGTGCTGACGAGCGCCCGCAGGGCGCGAGTCGCACGCGCCACCGCAGTTCTATACATGAATAGCCGTGCGTCCGCTACGCCGAATCCACGCGGTCGACGAGGTCGCTCGCGGCGGCCGCGGCGCGCTCCTGTACGGCCGCGGCGTCCAGCGTCAGCACCTCTCGGTCGCGCATGAGAATGTCGCCGTCACAGACCGTGTGGCGCACGTCGCTCCCGCGGGCCGCGTACGCGAGGTGCGAGACGGGGTCGTGGACCGGCGTCAGGTGCGGCGCGTCGAGGTCGACGACGGCGAGGTCGGCGGCCGCACCCGCCTCGATCCGACCACCCGGGAGTCCGAGGGCGTCCGCGCCGCCGGCCGTCGCCATCTCAACGACCGCCCCCGCAGGGACCGCGCTCGCGTCGTCCGCGGCGAGCTTCCCGAGCATGGCGGCGTCGCGCATCTCGTCGAACACGTCGAGGTCGTTGTTCGAGGCCGCGCCGTCGGTGCCGAGCGCGACGGTCACGCCGGCCTCGCGGAGCCGCTGAACCGGGGCCATCCCGCTGGCGAGCTTCATGTTCGAGGCCGGGCAGTGGACGACCGCCGTTCCCGACTCGGCGAGCCGGTCGATCTCGCCGCCGCCGACGTGAACGCCGTGCGCGAAGAAGTCGTCCGGGCCGAGCGCGCCGAGGTCCTCGGCGTACGCGATCGGTCGCTCCCCGCGCTCGTCGACGATCGGGTCGACCTCGTCCGCCGTCTCGTTGGCGTGGAGGTGGACCGGAACGCCCGCCTCCCGCGCCTCCGCGACCCCCTCGCGGAGGAACTCCTCGCCGACCGTCGTCAGCGAGTGCGGCATGAACGCCGTGCGGATTCGGCTGTCCGCCGCGCCGTCAAGTTCGCGGGCGACCGCGAGGCTCTCCTCGACGTCCGCGCGGGCGTCGGCCGCGTCCTTGCCGACCGTCACGACCCCGTGGCCGAGCCGCGCGCGCAGCCCCGCGCGGTCGACGGCGTCCGCGACCCGGTCCATCGCGAAGTACATGTCCGCGAACGCGGTCGTCCCAGACCGGATCATCTCCAGGGCGCCGAGCTCCGCGCCCGCCTCGACGTCGTCCGGCGTCAGTTCGGCCTCCGCCGGCCAGATGTCCTCGCGGAGCCACGGGTCGAGCGGTTTGTCGTCTGCGTACCCGCGGAGCAGCGTCATCGCGACGTGCGTGTGCGCGTTGACGAGCCCCGGAATCACGAGCGACCCCGACGCGTCGAGCGTCTCGTCGGCGTCGGGCGGCGCCTCGCCGTCCGCGCTCACGTCTCGCACCTCGACGATCCGCCCGGCGTCGCGGTCGATCGTCACGTCGGCCTCGGTCACGGAGCCGTCGGGGCGGAGGACGCGGCCGCCCGTCACGCGAAGCGCGTTCATACGGACCGATCCCGCTCCCCGAACCAAACGGCTTCGGTTCCGCCGGGCCCCTCCGAAGCCTCTTAGGCCGGCGCCGCCGCAGTGCGGGCATGGCAACCGACGCCCAGCAGGCGTGTTTCGAGGCCGGGATCAAGTTCGGCTCGCTGTACCACCAGTTCGCCGGCACGCCGGTCAGCCCGTCGAGCACGCGGAGCATGGAGGCCGCGATGGCGGAGGCGATCGAGAACCAACCGCACTGCGAGGCGGTGACCGTCGACATCCACGACGACCGCGTCGCCGACGCGATCGACCACGAGAACGGCTACACGGAGCTCACCGGCTCGCTGATGGACGTGGAGATGCGGATCGCGTACGAGGGCGTCACGGTTCACACGCGGATGGCGATGGAAGACGGGTACCCGCTGATGGAACTGGTCGACGTGGTCGACGACTGACGGCGAGTCGTTACGGTCCGGGGGCGCCGACTCGGCCGGTCCGACCGTCGCGGTCCGGAGAGTCAGGGCCAACTCTGTCCGACGCGGACCCGATCGCCGTCGACCCGAACGCTTAGTATCGCGACCCGCCTACCGCAATCCGAACGCGGCCGACGCTTCCGATTCCCCGCTTTCAGAGACGCCCATGGTCGACAGACGCCACGGCGGTCGGACGGATCGCACCGGCTTCGACGAGACGAAGAACTACCTCTCGACCGCCCTCGGCCGCGTCGTACCGCGGGCGGTGGCGCGGCGCGCGCTCGAGGTGAGCGTCAGCACGGACGCCGCCGAGTACGCGCCCGACGAGCCCATCTCGATCACGGTCATCATCCGCAACCGCCTGCCGGTCCCAATCGAGGTCCCGACGACGACGCGTCGCTCGTGGGGGTGGGCGGTCGACGGCGTCTTGGAAGCCACCGACAAGCGACGCTACATTCGCGGTGAGGAGTCTTCGCTGTCGTTCCGCGCCGGCGAGACGAAGCGGGCGACGGCCACGTGGAACGGTCGCTTCCGCCGCACCGCCGACGACGGCGGGCTCGACCGATCGGTCCGGGCCGATCGCGGCGACCACACGATCTCCGTGTTCGTGCCGGTCCCCGGCGCCGACGAGCGCCACGAGGACGCCACGCAGATACGGATCCGCTGACGCCGCCGGTGACGTCAGCGAGCGGGCCGCCGAGGCGCCGCGCGGCGAGGTGATTTTTAAAAAGGGTCGGCGGTCAGTCGTCCGCTTCGGGCGCTTCCGTTCCGGGCCGCGCCGCGCCGCCTACCGTGGCCTCGTCTACTGCGGTCGCGACCGCCTCGTCGCGGCGCAAGTGACACGCCGAGTAGTGGCGGCCGTCGCCGATCTCCGACTCGATCTCGTAGGCCGGCCGGGCCGTCGCGCAGACGCTCTGGTCCGCGAACCGCTCGACGAGGATCCGCTCGGCGTCCTCGAACTTGTCGCGCTCGATGTGGCCCAGCGCCTCGTCGAGCAGGGTGCCCGCGTCGCCGCTCGGGACCGCGTCCTGGAAGTACCGCGACCGGAGGACATCCGGATCGGTCTCCTCGAACGCCCGGCGCTCGACCGCTCGCTGGAACTCGACAAGGTTCCGCCAGGCGCCGTCGCTCATGTCGTACTCTTCCGGCTGGATCACCTTCGGACAGCGGGTCCGGAACCGGCAGCCCGAGGGCGGGTCGATCGGCGACGGCACGTCGCCGGACAGGAGGGCGGTCCGCCCCCCGCTCCGCGGATCCGGGACCGGAATCGCGTCGAGGAGCGCCTGCGTGTACGGGTGCTGCGGGTTCTCGAACAGCTCCTCCTTGTCGGCGAGCTCGACGATGTTCCCGAGGTACATCACCGCCACGCGGTCGGAGATGTGGCGGATGACGCTCAGGTCGTGCGCGATGAACAGGTACGTGAGGTCGAACTCTTCTTGTAGCTCCTCCATCGTGTTGAGCACCTGCGCCTGGATCGAGACGTCGAGCGCCGACACGGGCTCGTCGCAGACGATGAAGTCGGGGTTCACCGACAGCGCCCGCGCGAGGTTCACGCGCTGGCGCTGCCCGCCGGAGAACGCGTGCGGGTACCGATTGTAGTGTTGCGGGTCGAGCCCGACCTTCTCTAACAGCTCCTTGGCGCGCGCCTCGCGCCCCTCCTCGTCGAGCATGCCGTGGGCCTTCATCGGCTCCTCGACGATCGGCCCGACCTTCATCCGGGGGTCGAGAGAGGACTGCGGGTCTTGGAAGATCATCTGCATGTTCTTCCGCATCCGTCGCAGCGGCTCGCCGGACAGCGATGCGAGGTCCTTGCCCTGGAAGTAGACGCTTCCCTCGGTGGGTTCAAGCAGCCTGAGGACGGTACGGGCCAGCGTTGACTTCCCGCAGCCGGACTCGCCGACGAGCCCCAGCGTCTCCCCTTCCTTGATGTCGAAGTCCACGCCGTCGACGGCGCGGACATCGGAGGTCGACCGGGAGACGTACGGGAACTCGTCGTCGAGCTGGACGCCCGCGAGGAGTCCACTCTCGTTGTCGAAGTGCTTCTTGAGGTTCCGCACCTGGAGGAGCGCCTCGGGGTCCGACTCTGGCGGGCCGACTTTGGTCATTCCGCCTCACCCCCGGTCTCGGTGAACCCGGCGGAGAACCCTCCGGTCGCCTCCGTGTCGATCGGGGGACTCGTGTCGTACCCGATGTCGAACGCGTCGTGTTTCACGCACGCGGCCGTGTGCGTCCCCTCGGCGTCCCCGCTCATCTCCCGCGGCTCGGGGTGGACCTCACGGCACACTTCTCGGGCCTCGGGACACCGCGAGTGGAACCGACAGCCGGAGGGCGGGTCGATCGCCTCTGGCATCACTCCCTTGATCGGCCTGAGCTCGTCGACTGTTTCGTCGGGGCGCGGCATCGAGTCGAGCAGCGCCGACGTGTATGGGTGTTTCGTGTCGTAGAACAGATCGTCCACCTCCGCCTGCTCAATTACCTCGCCGAGGTACATCACGTTCACCCGGTCGCAGATCTCCGCGACGACGCTCATATCGTGGGTAACCCAGATGAACGAAGTATCGTACTTCTCTTGGAGGTCCTTCACCATCTCCAGGATCTCGCCTTCGACCGTGACGTCGAGCGCGGTCGTCGGCTCGTCGGCGATGATCAGGTCGGGCTGACAGGCGAGCGCCATCGCGATCAGCACGCGCTGTCGCATCCCGCCAGAGAACTGGTGCGGATACTCGTCGTACCGCGACTCCGGCGCCGGAATTCCGACCTCCCGGAGAATGTCGATCGCCTCCCCTTTCGCCTCGTCGGTGCCGAGGTCGCGGTTAATTTCGATGAACTCTCGGAGCTGCCCTCCGACGGTGAAGACGGGGTTCAACGACTCCATCGGGTCCTGGAAGATGATCGCGATCTCGCGGCCGCGGATCCGTTTCCGCATCTCCTCTTCGGTGAGCATCTCGTCGCGCGGGCGCAACTCGCCGCCGCCGTCCTCTTCGAGGCCGAAGATCGTCTCGCCTTTGAACTTGATCTCGCCGCCGACGATCTCGCCGGGGCTGTCGACCAGCCGGAGGATACTGGAGGTCGCGACGGACTTCCCCGCGCCCGACTCGCCGACGAGCCCGACGATCTCCCCCTCGTGAACGTCGAAGGAGATGCCGTCGACGGCGCGGACCGTCCCGTCCTCGGTGAAGAACTGCGTCTTGAGATCGCGTACGCTGAGTAGTGGTTCGCTCATATCAGTTGTTGATCCGCGGATCGAGGGCGTCTTGGAGGCCGTCGCCGAGAATGTTGAAGCCGATGACGGTGATCAGAATCGCGATACCGGGGAAGATGCTGAACGTCGGCGCGGGGAGCATGTACCCCCGCGAGGCGGACAGCATCTGCCCCCACGATGGCGTCGGCGGCTGCGCGCCGAAGCCGAGGAACGAGAGTCCGGCCACGATGAGGATGCTTACCCCGACCTGAAGTGTCGCCTGGACGAGCACCGGGGCGAAGCTGTTGGGGATGATGTGCCGGAAGATGATGTTCCGGTCTTTCACCCCGGCCGCCCGCGCGGCCTCGACGTAGTCCTCCTCACGGATGGACACCACGCGGGACCGGATGAGACGGTTGAAAACGGGGATCGCGGTGATCCCGACGCCCACCATCGCGAACGTGAGGTCCCGGCCGAACGCCGTCATGAACGCGATGACTAAGACGAGGAACGGGATGGCGTAGATAGTCTCGGTGACGCGCTGGAGCACGTCGTCGATCCAGCCGCCGTAGTAGCCGGAGACCGCGCCGATGACGGTACCGCCGCCGAGGCCGATGGCGGTCGCGAGGAACCCGACCGTCATGGCGATCCGCGTCCCGTAGATTGTCCGGGAGAGCAGGTCGCGGCCCCGGTGGTCGGTGCCGAGCGGGTGTTCGAGTACGCCCTGTCCAAACTGGTTCTCCATGCCGACCGGCGGGAGCAGCCGCCGCACGTTCTGTGGGTCGGTCTCCGGATTATACAGCACCGCCTCAGCGATGGCGTAATCGAGAACGTAGTAGTCGAACGCGGCAAAGATCGCGACGAACGTCATGAACCCGACGATGTAGGTCCCGATCCGCGCCGTCGTGTCCTGTCTGACCTGCTTCAGCGTGTACCGGAGCCCGACGCGGGCCTCGACCTCGTCTGGCCCACCGCTCTCGTCGCTGTTGTCCGGCGTGTCGTCGTCCGAAGTTGCGCTGTTGACAGACATTACTCGTCACCGTATGTGACCCGCGGGTCGAGGTAGCTGTACGTGATGTCCGTGACGATCACGCCGATCACGTAGACGAACCCAAACACGAGCGTCGTGCCCATGATCAGCTGGTAGTCCTGATTGTTGATCGCAGTAATGATCAACCGGCCCATCCCCTGAATCTCGAAGACGGTCTCCGTGAGGACGGCGCCGCCGAGCGCGGTTGAGAGCCCCAGGCCAATGATGGTGATCACCGGGAGCTGCGCGACTTGGAACGCGTGCTTGCGCACGATCGTCGACTCGGGCACGCCGTACGCCCGAGCGAGCTTCACGTACTCGCCCTGGAGCGAATCGACCATCGACGAGCGCTCGATCCGGGTGATCTGCGCCATCTGGAGCGTTCCGAGCCCGATCATGGGTAAGAAGAGGTGATGCGCCGTCTGGCGTAACACCCCAATCCGCGTCGCTGCCCCCCGCACGTCCGCCGGGTCGGCCCACGGGAGGACGAGCCCTCGCGCGGGGAACCATCCGAGGTAGAACGCGAAGACGATGATCAACACCAGCCCGATCCAGAACGACGGCGTCGAGACGCCGATGAGCGAGACGATCCGCGAGACGTGGTCCGCCGGCTCATTGCGCCGCTTCGCCGAGATCACGCCGAGCGGGATCGCGGTGACGATCGCGAACGCGAACGCTGATAGCATGAGCAGCAGCGTCACTGGGAGCCGGAGCAGGATCATCTCCAAGACAGGGCGGTCGTAGTAGATACTAAGCCCTAGATCTCCCGTTGCGACGCCGCTGAGGTACGTGAAGTACCGAACGTGTATCGGTCGGTCGAGGCCGTACTGGGCCCGGATCGCCTCGACCTGCTCCTGTGCCGGCGTTGGCCCCAACATGATCTCGACCGGATCGCCGGGAATCTGGTTGGCTAGGAAGAAGGTTATCGTCACGATACCTATCAGTACGGGTATCGCCTGTGCGAACCGCCGGAGTGTGTACCGAAGTAAACTCACTGTCGTGGATCTCTTGTTGCTTCGACTCGGTTTTTGCTGTCGCTTATCTGTTTCGCTCCCGCCGACGTGCCAATTTGGAGCCGCAAGCGGGCAGCCGACCCCGCCGCCAACCGCCCAAGAGGGCACACTTACGGCCCAACCCGCTCCGAGCGCGCACCGCCCGGGTCCGCTCCGTGGGTCCGATCCCCAAACCTCCGGGGCCGGTTATCGGTTCACAGTGACGCCGTCCAGCTGGACCTCCGACGAGATCGGGTGCGAGCTGAAGCCCTCCACCACGTTGCGCACGCCGTAAGAGTTGTTCAGGTTGTACGCCGGCATGTGGACGCGCCCTTCGAGCAGCGTCGTCGTCGCGTCGATGTAGAGCTGGCGACGCTCCTCGCGGTCAGACGACTCGCGGGCCTGCGTCAGCATCTGCGAGGCCTCGTCGTAGTCGTGGAACGTCCCGTTGTTCGTGCCTTCCGTTTCTTGGCTCAGCAGGTTGTACGCGAACGTGTCTGGGTCCGGCGAGCCCGACCAGCCAAGGGTGTACATGTTGTAGTCGTCCTCGCTACCAGTGACGTACGCGTCGAGGAACGTCCCCCAGTCGAGACGCTGGACTTCGACATTCTGGAAGCCAGCATTCTGGAGCCCGTCGCCGATGGAGATGCCGATCTGCTCGCGCTTGTTGTCCGGCGGCACGATGATCCGCCAGTTGTAGTCCATCGAGACCCCAGCCTCCTCGAACAGCGCCTGCGCCTCTTCCAGGTCCTGATCGTGTTGAATGTCCGACCACTCGTCGGTCGGGAAGTCCCACTCCTCAGAGATTGAGGCCGGGTAGGGGCTATGTTGGCGGACGCCGGCCGGCTCGACGAAGTTCTCGACTGCTTGGTCCATCGAGACGCAGTAGTCGACCGCCTCGCGGACGAGCGGGTCGCTCGTCGGTCCCTCGCCGCAGTTGAACGCGAGATAGAAGTACCCAATCCCCGGCTCTTCTGTCAGCGTGGCGTTCTGGTTCCCTTCGACCGTCTCGTACAGCTGCGGCGGAATCGATTCGACGATGTCGACGTTCCCAGTCTCCAGCTCGGTGACCCGCGTCGTCTGTTCGACTATCGGCTCGAACTCGACTGTGCTGATCTCCGGGAGATTATCGCTGTCCCAGTAGTCGTCCCACCGCTCCAGCGTCGCGTAGCTCTCCGGCTCCCACTCGGCGAGCCGGAACGGCCCGGAGGTGACCGGGCCCATGTTGTACGCGTCCGTGTCTTCCTGTCGGACGGAGGCGTTGACGACGTTCCGGGCCATGGCGATCGTGAACGCGCCGTACGGGTACGAGAGGTCGAACTGTGCGGTTTTCTCATCGATCACCTCCCCGGTATCGATCATGTCGACTTCTGATGCGTTCTCGGTCTGTTCCTCGACGGGCGCCAGCATCGTGTGAACGACATCTTCCGCGGTGACGGGATCGCCGTTCTTGAACTGGGCGTCCTCGCGGATCGGGACGATGAAGCGCGTGCCGTCGCGCTCGACCGTCGGCATGTCCGCGGCGATCTTCGGCTCCAGACTGACGCCGTCGCTGTACTCGTAGAGCCCGTCGAAAATCCGCCCGGCAATCTGCGCGGACGGCACGTCGTTCATGACGACGGGGTCCATGTCGAGCGGGCCTTTCGCCTGCGCGAAGTACAGGGTCGGGGCGCTGCCGCCGTCGGAGCCGTCCGAACCGTCACTGCCGTCAGAGCCGTCGCCGTCTGAGCCGTCCGAACCGTCGCCGCCGTCCCCCCCACCGGCACACCCGGCGAGCAGGAGGGAGGTGCCGGCTGCTCCGCCGGCGAGGACCTTCCGTCGCGAAATGCGTTGTGTGTGTTGTCGACGCATACAGTCGTCCACTTGTTTCTATTTAATAAGTACTTTGGGTTGGCGTGGTCGTATGGTCATCTCTGTTCGCTTTGTTGTCCTTTTGTCCATACGTACTCCGTCGAACTCCGTCCGAATCAGGGAGAAACGGCTGCCATGATGCGAAATTTATTGATATATCAGTGGATAAAAATCGGACAAAATACTGATATTTTGCGTGCGGCACGCGACCGGCGAGTCAGTTTGAGTGCGGCACCCGACCGGCGAGTCAGCGCTCGCTCGGCGCCGCGTCCTCCGCGGCGTCTCCGGTGCCAGTCACCGTTCCGACCCCTTTGCTCGACCCCTCGCGGAAGACGAAGCGCTGTCCCTCCTCGATCAGGTACGGCCGGAACTTGAACCGGACGCGCGCCTCGCCGGTGTCGCCCGGGAGCAGTCGCCCCTCGTCCGGGAAGAACGCGGCCGCCTCGGAGACGGTTTCGAGGTGGACGACCGGCTCGTACCCCTCCTGAATCCGCGTCGGGTGGTTGAGCACCATCACCTCGGCGTCGAACTCGCGGACCGGTTCCGGCTCGCTGTCTCGGGGGACCAGCGCCATCCCGCGTTCGATCTCCGCCTCGTCGACGCCCTTCAGCGCGATGCCGACGATCCGCCCGGCCGTCGCCTTGTCGACCCGGTGGTAGTGCATCTCGATCGACCGCACCTCCACCTCGCGGAACGAGCCGTCGGGCATGGGCCCGAGGAGGAGCTCGTCGCCCGTCTCGACGGTCCCCGAATTCACCGTGCCGGACGCGACGGCGCCCACGCCCGTCACCTTGTAGCTGCGGTCGACGTACATCCGGAAGGCCTCCCGGTCCGGCGTCGCGCGCTTCGGGAGGCGCTCGAACAGCCGGTCGAGCGTCTCGACCCCGTCTTTCGTCACCGCGCTGGTCCGCAGCAGGGGGACGACTCCGTCGCCGACCTCCGCGACCGCGGTGTCGACGCCGTGCCGGTCGACCAGCAGCGGGGTCTGGCCCGCGTCCCGGAGCATCGACTCGACCTCGCGCTCGACCGCGGCGAGCCGGTCGTCGCCCACGGCGTCCGCCTTCGTGATCGCGACGATCGTCGGGAGTTCGGTCGCTAGGAGGATGCCGAGGTGTTCGCGGGTGGTCTTCGTCGGGCCGTCGTCGGCGGCGACCACGAGGAGCCCGTAGTCCAGTTTCTGGCCGACGATCCCGCGGATCGTCGTCCGCAACCACGGCTCGTGGCCGACGGTGTCGACGAAGGAGACGAGCCGGTCGGCGGCCTCGACGACTCCCGCACGGTCGGACTTGCGGTGGGGGTTGTCCATCCTGACCGGCTCGTCGGCGCCGTCGGCGAAGCCGTACGCCGCGTACGAGAGGTCGGCCGAGAGGCCGCGCTCGACCTCGTGGGGCTGGACGTCGAGGAAGCCCCGCGTGCCGCCCTGCCCGTCGTCGGCGCGCCCGGTGACCAGCGTCCCGACCAGCGTCGACTTGCCGTGGTCGACGTGGCCCGCCGTGCCGACGACGAGGTGGTCCTCGTCGGCCTCGAACACGCCGCCGTCGCGGAGCGTGGCGAGCCCCACGAGGCCCGCCTCGTCGCCGTCGCCGCCGGAGCCGGCGCTCCACGTCTCGGCGTCGGCGATGTGGGCGTCGGCCTCGTCGGCCAAAAGCGAGAGCACGTCCATGGTCTCGGAGAAGGCGTCGGGGGAGACGCCGGCCAACCCGCCGTCGTCGGTCACGCCGAGTACGTAGGTAGCCTCGCCGTCGCCGGAGAGGACACGGTGGCGGAGCTGAGCCACGAGCGACTCCATGCGCCCGTCGGCGAGGTGGACCTCGCGCGTCAGGCGCTCCTTGAACTCGATCGCGCCGCCGTCTCGCTCGCCGCGCTCGATGGCCCGCCGGAGGGCGGACCGGTCAGCGCTCATGCCGACTTGTAGGCGACAGCCGGGCTTAACGGTTTTCGTGCTATGAGTCCTCACGTCACGTGATCGGTACCGAGGCGTCGGGAGCGCCCGGGAGCCGCCACCGTACGCTTGCCCGCCGACCCCCGACGCACCCTTTAAGCGGTCGCCGGCGGGAGCCGATGTATGGACACCTCGGTCCCCAGCGTCTCCGAACGCCGGGTCCACGTGGTCCCGCTCGGGTACGAGCGCGACCGGATCGTCGAACCGCTCCGCCGCCACGGCGCCGACGTCGCGTACCTCCTCGTCGACGCCCCGGACCGCGACGCCGCCCGCGGCGACGTTGACTTCGACGCCGCGCAGGCGGTCGACCCCGGTGACATCCGCATCGATCCCGACGGGCTCACGGCCTACCAGCGCGACGCGTGGGCGGCGGTCGCCGAGTTCGCCGAGGTCCGCGCGATCCCCGTCGCCCACGCGGACGTGTACGACGTGCTCGGCGTGACGACGACCGTCGCCGCCCGCCACCGGGCGAGCGCCGAGGACGGCGACCGGCTCTTCGGGAACGTCTCGACCGGACCGCGGATCGCCGCGGTCGGCGTCGCGCTCGCCTGTATGATTGTCGGCGCGCGGCCCTACAGCGTCGAGCCGGAGCGCCACCGCCACGACCGGCGCGAGGAACCGCTCACGACGGGCATCGAGCGCACGGTCGACCTCCCGATCTACCCCATGGACGCCCCAACGACCGACCAGGTCGCGGTGCTCGGTCGGCTCCACGACCGCGCCGAGGGGAACCTGACCACCGACAAGTGGAACCTGATCGAGTGGGCGCGCGAGCGCGAGCTGTCGTTCCTCCGCGAGGCGGGGGAGAGCCGGACGGCGAAGTACCGCGCCTTAGAGACGCACGTCCTCTCGCCGCTGCGGGAGCGCGGCTACGTCGATCTCGAGGACATCGGGCGCTCCGACACGGTCCGACTCACCGAGACCGGTCGCCGGGTCTTCTTCGCGTTCAAGCACAAGCTCGACGGGCGGTAGCAGGGCGGCCCAGACGAAACGGTCGACACGCAAACCGCGAGTCGTCCGACCCAACCGCGTTGTTCGGTCTATCCGTACTATCAATAGCTAACGTAGAACTATCCCCCGCACGTCGATCCAGATGCGTGACGCCCGCCGGACGGTCGGGGTGCCCTCCCTGCCCTCCACACCGCCTGTCCGCTATCAGCCGCCGGTCGCCAGCTCCCTCTCGGGGCGGCCGGTCCCCGCTGACGCCGCCGCGCCCGCCCGGCGGATCGTCACGGCCGACGGGTCCCCCGTTGGCGCTTCTCCGACTTACTCCTCCGTCAGGTCGACGTAGGTCCGCCGGACGGTCACCGGCGTCACGCCGGCCACGTCCGCGGCCGCCTGCTGCGTACACTCCGCGTCGAGCTCCCGGGCCGCGGTGTACAGACAGGCGGCCGCGACGCCGACCGGGTTTCGGCCGTTGGCGATCCCTTCCTCGACGGCGCGCTCGGCCAGCTCGCCCGCCCGACGCTCGACGGCGGGATCGCAGCCGAGGTCGCTCGCGAACCGCGGGAGGTACTCCGCGGGACCGCTGGGCGCGATCGGCAGGCCGAGTTCGCGGTTCATCGCGTCGAAGGCGGCCTGGTGCTCGTCCTCCGTCGCCTTCGCCTCGGCGCACACCTCGCCGACCGTGCGGGACACGTCGGCCGTCCGGCAGGCGACGTAGACGCAGGCGGCCGCGAAGCCCTCCAGCGAGCGCCCGCGGAGCAGGCTCTCCTCCTGCGCGGAGTCGAACAGCGCACAGGCGGCGTCGCGGACGCTATCGGGCAGGCCCATGACGCCGGTGAGCCGCCGGATCTCGGTGTACGCGTACACCTTGTTGCGGTCGCGCTTCGTCGAGATCTGCGCGCGGTTGTGCTGGGTCCGCATCCGGGCGAGCCGGCGGCGCTTGCGCCCCTTCACCTTGGTCGACCGGCCGATCTCCGTCGAGAGCCCGCGGTCGTGGCGGGACCGCGTCAGGGGCGCGCCGGTGCGTTTCGGATCCGTGTCCTCGTCGTCGAACGACCGCCACTCGGGGCCGTGGTCGATCCGGTCGGCGTCGACGACCAGCCCGCAGTCGGCGCAGACGCGCTCCGGGCCGTCGACGCGCGTGCGGCCGCCGCACTCCGGACACGTCTCGCGGTTTCCGGTCTCGGCGGCGGACGCGGTCTCGGACCCCTCGGCGGCCGCTGTGCGGTCCGCGGTCGCGGCACCGTCGGCGGTCGCCGAGCGGTCCGTCGTCGCGACGTCGTCGGTCTCTGTACGGGGCGAACGAACGCGGGTCGAGCGTGCGTCACTCATCACACGTCGAACTCCGGCCCGAAGCCTTACTTAAACCCGGGCGAATCGGCGGTCGATCGGCCGGATCGGCGCCGCCGAACCGACCGGTTATCGGTCGGTGATCGCGGCGGCGACCGCGCCGCGGTACGGTGGTTTTAAGATTTCGTGCGAGACACGAATCCGCATGACGCTGTCGGAGATCGCGGCGGGGGTCGAGGTGACCTCGCGCCAGCGCGATCGCGGAGTCGCCCTCGCCGACGACACGGAGACGCCGCTCGTCGACCGCCTGTCGGACCACGCCGAGTCGCTCCCGTGTACGCCAGAGGCGACCGCCACGCTCGTCGACGCCTACACCGCCGGCCGGAGCGTCGGCGACGCGGCGCGTGAGGCGGGCGTCAGCCCGATGACGGCCGCGAAGGCGCTCCACCGCTGCGGCGTCGCGGGCGTCTGTCCGCTCTCACCCACCGCACGTGACATCGTCCGCGACTGGCTCGCCGGCCGGACCCCCCGCAGCGAGGCCGTCGCGCTCACCGGCGGCGACGAGGCGGACTTCGCGCTGGCGACGTACGTCGAGACGCACGACCCGGTCGAGCCCGTCGCGGAGGCGGTCGACGCGCAGGTCGCCGGCTCCGCGCCGCTGGGAGACGGACTCGGCGCCGACGACCCCCTCGGCGACGCGCTCGGCTCCACCGACGGCCTCCGCTGAGCGCCGATCCCGTCTTTCCGCTCCGCGTCAGGGCGCGAACCGCTCGACGAGGCTCGGCTCCGGAAACTCCACGTCGAGCGTCGCGTCGAACGCCGCCTCGTGCGCGGTCGCGATCGCCCGCGCGTACGCGTCATCCCCTCTAGCCGCGGTCGGCGCGGCCGCCACCTCGGGATCGGTCGCCGGCACGCGGACGACTCCGTCGCCCTCCTCGCCGTCACCGCTCCCCGGTCGCTCGACCGCGAGCGTCGCGTCGAGGCTCCCGCCGACGTCGGCGATCCGGCCGCGGAGCCGCTGGGCCGCGTCGCGCCCGTGGACCGTCGCCGGCCTGACCGCGACCGCGCGGTCGACCGCCGTCGCGGCCGCGACGGCCTCGTTCGACCCGACCGGCGCGGCGTCGACGACCACCGCGTCGTACGTCGTCGCCGCCTCGCCGATCCGCCGCTCCAACTTCCGGGCGGCCTCCGCCGTCTTCGCACGCGCGACGCGCTCGAACGGCGCTCGCGCGGGTATCGCGTCGACCCGTCCCGGGAGGTCCGGCGCGTCCCGCTCGCCGTCCGCGGTCCGCCCGCTGTCCCCGCCGGTCCCGATGACCGGATACGCCGCCGCCGACAGCGCCGCGTCCGAGTCGTCCGTGAGGAGCGCCGTGAGGTCGGGGTCGATGCGCCCGCTCACGTACTCGGAGAGTCCCTGCGTCGTGAACGCGGCGTCGACGATGGCCACGTCGGCGCCGTCGCGCGCACCCATCGCCGCCAGCTCGACAGCGGTCCGCGTTGTCCCCGCGCCGCCGGTCGCCCCGACCAGCGCGAGCGTCGTCGCGTTCATACGCCGGCCTCGCCGGAGGGTGTTCTTAAGAATCGCGAACTCGGGCGGCGGGTCGCGCCGGCGCTACTTCCCTCGCCGTCGTTACCCGTCTATCGCGGCCGCGACCTCGTCGGCGACCGCGTCGAGTTCGTCGTCGGAGAGGTCCGGCCGCCCGCCGGCGACCGCGTGGATCGCCGCGCCGCCGTCGCCCTCGAAGCGCGGGACGACGTGAACGTGGACGTGCGGGACCTCCTGCCCGGCCGCCTCGCCGTCGTTGACGCCGACGTTGGCCCCGTCGGCGCCGACGGCCGCTTGAATCTCCGGCGTGAGCGACGCGGCCGCGCCGAACAGGTCGCTCGCGAGGTCGGCGTCGAGGTCGCCGACGTGGTGCGCGTGCGACTTGGGGATCACGAGCGTATGTCCGCGCGCCAGCGGGTTCGCGTCGAGGAACGCCAGCACGGAATCGGTCTCGTAGACGGTGCGCGCCGGGATGTCGCCGGCGACGATCGAACAGAAGATACAGTCGTCGGACATACCCGAGCGATCGCTCGGCCGTCTCATCAAGGTTTCCCGGGGCGGCTGTCCCTCAAGATTTGCGCCGTCGCGGCGCCCGCGTCCCGCGCCGCCAACGGACCTATATCCGCCGCGCCGAAACGGCGGGTATGGACGACCGGCTCGAACGCGTGATCCGCCAGCAGCTCCGCAAGGCGGGCAAACAGTTCGAGGAGGCCAAACGCGCCTACGCCGAGGGGCGCGACGACCCCGAGGGCGACGCGGCGGCCGCGGCGCGGTTCGACCTCCCGACCGACGAGTCCGGCGCGGCGCGCATCGTCTGCCGCCGCCACGCGGAGCGACGGACCGTCCCGGTCGACGCCGAGGGCCGTCCGGCCTGCTTCGAGTCGGGTCACCCCGACTGCGAGGGGTGCGCCGAGGACGTCCGCGACGGCGTCGTCGAGACGTGGTGACGGGGGACCGGCGCTAGGCTCCCACCGATAGCGCCGCGGTCCGACACGCCCCGGTTTGTTTTCAGACGTACAGGTGCGGCGCATGAACCGGACCGCCGCCGTCGCCGGACTCCTCGCCGCAGTTGCCGGATTTGGTACCGGATTCCTCGTTGACTTCACGGCGCTCGGGTTGCGGTTCCGCCCGCCCTTATCCCCCACGCGCGGGGCTCCTCGCCGATCTGGCGCTCCCGCTGCCGAACGCCATCTGAGGCGACTCGCCTCGGCGCTCGGGCGGCCCGACGGCGTCGGTGCGACCGCTCTCGGCGCGACGACGGCACAGAAGAGATATACCGAGCGGCTGAAAACAGGTGGAAACGTCCGAATGACGCGATCGATCAGTCGACGAGCGGCGCTCGCAGGGCTCGGCCTCGCGGCCGCCAGCGCCGGCTGTCTCGGTCGCACGGAGAACATCGCCGGCCGCGATCCCCCCGAGCAGCTAACCCTCGAGATCAACGCCACGCCGGCGGACGCCGACCCCAACGGGATCCGCATCGCCAGACAGCTCGAAGAGCACCTGACCGCCGTCGGCATCGATGTCCGGCTCAACACCGTCGGACAGACCGACCTCTGGCGGAAGGTGCTCATCAACCAGAACTTCGACCTCTACGTCGGGCAGTTCGTGGAGACGGAGCCGTTCGACCCCGACGCGCTGTACGGGCTGACCCATTCGCGGTTCGTCGCGGAGTCGGGGTGGCAGAACCCCTTCGGCCTCACGGAGATGGCCGTCGACGACCTGCTCGAACGGCAGTGCCGGGCGGCCGGCCGCGACCGCGACGACGCCGTCGACGCCCTCCAAGAGACGGTGTGTGAGCTTCAGCCCTTCTCCGTCGTCGCGTTCCCCGATGCGCTCACCGCCGTCCAAGAGAGCCGGTTCGACGGCTGGACGGAGGACCGACAGCCGCTCTCCGTCACCGGGCTCCTCGAACTCGACGACGTCGCCGCCGACGGCTCGGGAGGCGGCGGTTCCGCGACGAACGCGTCGGCGGGCGGCGTCGAGACGACGACCGACGCGGCCGCCGCCGACGCGACGGGGGACGCCCTCCGGCTCGTGACGACCGACGACCGGATCACGGAGAACTGGAACCCGATCGCCGCCGAATACCGGAACCACGGCACGTTCACGGGTCTGTTGTACGACCCCCTCGTCCGCGCGGACGGCGACGAGTTCTTCCCGTGGCTGGCGACCGGCTGGGAACGGGTCGACGAGACCACGCTCGACGTCACGCTCCGAGAGGCCCGGTGGCACGACGGCGAGCCCGTGACGGCGAGCGACGTGGCGTTCACCTACGCGTTCCTCCGCGACACCTCCCTCGGGAACGTCGAGACCCCGGTTCCGACCCCTCGGTTCCGCGGCCGAAGTTCCGTCGTCGAGGGGGCGCGCGCCCGCGACGAGTCGACAGTCCGACTCACCGTGGCCGACGTGAACGAGACGGTCGCCGCCAGGGCGCTCCGGGTGCCGATCCTCCCGGAACACGTTTGGTCAGAGCGGACCGGCGCGGCGACGATCGCCGGCTTCGAGTTCGACTTCGAGACCACGGAGGCGATCGTCTCGAACAACCCCGACCCCGTCGGGAGCGGGCCGCTCCGGTTCGTCGAGGCGACCGCCGGGGAGTCGGTCGCCTTCGAGCGGAACCCCGACCACTTCCTCGTCCGGTCGACGCCCGAGGACGACGCGGACGCGTCCGGGGAGACCGCTGACCCGCGAGCGGGGGTCCCGTCCCGATACCACGGGAAGCCCGCCTTCGACCGGCTCCGCATCGAGGTCCTGCCGTCGGACATCTCGGCCGTGGAGTCGGTCGCCGAGGGACTCGCGGACGCCACCGTCTCGAACCTCGGGCCCGAGTCGGTCCCGCGGATCGGTCGCTCGGCTGACGCCCGGCTCGTGAGCGGGCGGTCGGCGGCGTTCTACCACGTCGGGTACAACGTGCGCCGGAGCCCGCTGTCGAACCCCCGGTTCCGGGCGGTGATCGCTCGGCTGATCGATAAGACCGCGATCGTCGACGGCGCCTTCGACGGCTACGCGCGGGCGGCGACCTCGCCGCTCGCGGCGTCCTCGGCTGATGTTCCGGAGTCGGTGGCGTGGGCCGACGGGAGCGACCCAGTCCACCCGTTCTTCGACGACGGTGGGTCGCTGGATGTCGCGGCCGCCCGCGAGGCGCTCCGGGAAATCGGGTACCGGTTCGACGGCGAGGGGCGGCTGCTCTCGCGGGGGCGATGACGCCGTTCCTCTCGGTCCTCACGTCGGTCGTGGCGTGGGTCGTGGCGATGCTGGTCGTCGCGAGCGTCGCGGTGATCGGCCCCGCCCGGCTCCGCGAGACGTGGAGCGGGCTCCGCGACCGGCTCTGGGACGCGCGTCGGGCCGTCGCTGTCGTCTGCGCGGTGCTGATCGCCAGCGCCGTCGGGCGCCCCCCGCTACTGGACGTCTCCAGGCTGTTCGGCCTTCAGGCGACGGCGTTCATTTACGGGCTGGAGGGCGGCTTCGTCGCGTGGGTTCAGGCGACGTTCGCGACCCCCGCGCTGACCGCCTACTTCTCGTGGGTGTACGTGTACGGCTACGCGTTCCTGCTCGCGTTCCCGCCGGTCGCGTACCTCGCGCTCCCCCGGAAAACGACGTTCAGCCGCGTCCTCGTCGCGTACGCGCTCAACTACGGGATCGGGCTGGTGCTGTACACGGCGGTGTTCGCCCACGGCCCGCGGAACGTGATGCCCGACATGGTGACGCCGCTGCTGTTCACCACGCAGCCCGACGTGATGGCGCTGACGAGCGAGGTGAACGTGAACTCGAACGTCTTCCCGTCGCTTCACACCTCGCTGTCGGTCACCGTCGGGACGTTCGCGGTGCTGACCCACGAGGAGTACCCCCGGTGGACGCCGGTCGCGGTCCCGCTCTCGCTGTCGGTCGTGGTCGCGACGATGTACCTCGGCATCCACTGGCTCACCGACGTCGTCGCCGGGTTCGCGCTCGCGTTCGGCTCGGTGGCGCTCGCGTACCGGCTGGTCGAACCGCGGTCCGACCCCGGAGTCCCGCGCGACGGCCCGGAGGACGACCAGCCGCCGTCGGAGCCGAACGCGAGCGACTGACCCCCTCGACCGCCGCCGAACACACCGTTTTGTATCGCCGGGCGTTACGCCCGTCCATGAGCGCCGACCGACAGACCATCACGGTGTACTCGGACTACGTCTGCCCGTTCTGTTATCTGGGTCGTCAGTCCCTCTCACAGTATCAAGAGAACCGCGACGAGGAGCTCGCGATCGACTGGCGCCCGTTCGACCTGCGGAGCCAGAAGCGCCGCCCGGACGGGACGATCGACCACTCCGTCGACGACGGGAAAGACGACGAGTACTTCGAACAGGCGAAACAGAACGTCCGCCGGCTCGCCGACGACTACGGCGTGGAGATGGACCTCGACATCGCCGAGGATGTCGACTCGCTCCCCGCCCAGATCGTCTCGTACTACCTCCGTGAACACCACGACTACGAGACGTGGCTCGCCTTCGACGAGGCGGTCTTCGCCGCGCTCTGGGAGGACGGTGAGGACATCGGCGACGCCGACCTCCTAGCCGAACTCGCCGCCGACGCGGGCGCCGAGGCCGACGAGGTGCGGTCGGCCCTCGACGACGAGACGCTCCGCGAGACCGTCCGCGAGCGGTTCACCGAGGCGCAGCGGGAGGGGATTACCGGCGTGCCGACCTTCGCATACGACGGGTACGCGGCGCGCGGCGCCGTCCCGCCCGAGCAGCTCGAACGCCTCGTCGAGGGGACCTGAATCCGTTCGTCGTCGCGGTGAGGCACCGACCGTTCGCCGTCCGAGGAACCCGGTAGCTCGGCCGAGCGGGAAGAACACCACTAATTAATACCACTAGGTTGTATCACGACTATGCCCGAGTACGAGCCGGTCGAGCCGCCGGTCGCGCTGACGATCGCCGGCAGCGACAGCGGCGGCGGGGCGGGGATCCAAGCGGACCTGACCGCGATGCGCGCGCACGGCGTCCTCGGCACATCAGTCGTGACGGCGACGACCGCGCAGAACACCCGCGGCGTCGAGGACGTTCACCCCCTCCCCGCCGATCACGTCGCGAGCCAGTACGCGGCGGTCGCCGACGACTTCGCCGTCGGGGCGATCAAGACGGGGATGCTGGCGACCGCCGAGACCGTCGAGCAAGTGACTGAACTGGTCGCGGAGACGGACGCCCCGCTCGTCGTCGACCCCGTGATGGTCGCGGCGACCGGGGATCGCCTGCTCTCGCCCGCCGCGGAGGACGCCTACGAGGGGCTGATCGCGGACGCGACGCTCGTCACGCCGAACGCCGACGAGGCCGCGGTGCTGACCGACGCGCCGGTCGACACCCCCGCCGATGCCGAGCGCGCGGGCCGCGAGCTCGTCGCGCTCGGCGCCGACGCGGCGCTGGTGAAGGGCGGGCACCTCGACGGCGAATCCGCCGAGAGGGACGCTGTCGTCGACACCCTCGTCCGGGCCGACGACGCGGGTGGTAGTGCCCCGGAACGCGTCGCGCCGACCGTCGACCGCTTCGAGACGCCGCGGATCGACACCGAGGCGACGCACGGTTCCGGCTGCGCGCTGTCGAGCGCGATCGCCGCGCGACTGGCGAGAGGGGAGCCGCTCCGCGACGCGGTCGACGCCGCGGTCGCCGGGATGACCGAAGCGGTCCGACGCGGTTACGACGTGGGAGAGGGCCCGGGCGCGGTCAATCCCACGGCGTTGGGCGAGGAGTGACGGACCCCGCCGCCGGAACTCACAGGTACGCGAGCGGGATCATAAGCGCGACGCCGAGCGCGACGCCGCCGACGAGGACCGGTTTGCCGCCGCGCGGGAGGTCGGCGCCCGTTTCGAGCGCCTCGGGGACGAACTCCGAGAGGACGAGGTAGATCATCGCGCCCGCCGCGAAGCCGAAGCCGTACGGGAGAAACTCGCGGGCGTACCGGACGAACGCGAACGCGATCACGGCGCCGATCGGCTGCGGGAGACTTGAGAACACTGACCACCACACCATCTTCCACTTCGAGACGCCCATCGCCCGCAGCGGGATCGAGATGGCGGTCCCCTCGGGGACGTTGTGGATCGAGATGGCGACGGTCATGAACACGGCGAGCAGCGGGACGGTGAAGCCGAACAGCGCGGTCCCGCCCTCCAGCCCGAGGTCGGCGAAGGAGACGCCGACCGCGATCCCCTCCGGAAAGCTGTGGACCGTCAGCACGCCGAGGATCAGGATCAGCTTCTTGAAGTCGGCCTCCTCGTACTCCCGCGGATCAATCTCGGCGTCCGCCAGGACCTCGTGCGCGATGACGACGAGGACGACGCCCGCGAGCATCCCGACGCCGATCTCAACCGCTGTCCCCTCCGCGAGCCCCTCTTGGATCAGTCCGAACAGCGACGCGGAGAGCATGATCCCCGACGCGAACCCCCACAGCGCCACGTTCCCGCGGTCGCTGATCGTCTCGAAGAAGAAGAACGGCAGCGCGCCGATTCCGGTCGCCAGCGCCGTGATCAACCCGGCGACGAACACGAACGCGTAGGCGTCGAGTGCGACCATTCGTACGCGACGGTACGCCGCTCCGGGTCATAACTCCGAGGGACGCCCCCACGCGCTGGGAACTACCTACCCCTCCGAGGCGAAGCCGAGTTCACCCCAGGCCGCGAGCGAGACCGGAAATAAGCACCAACAGAAACAGCGCGACGAGGAGCAGGAGTACTGCGAGCTTGGTGCCGAGCGCACAAGACGGACCGCCGCCTCGAACTCCGCTCCGTCGCGGTCGAATCGGTACGTCCACGTTCACGATCCGCCCCGCGGTCGAATCGAAGTCACCGGTCGGTCTCCGCCGCGACGGCATCGACCGTGCTCGGCGAAGCGGCGGCGCCGGTCGCGTCCCCCGCGCTGGCCGATCCGTTCGCCGTCGGCTCGGTCGTGTTCTCCGGCGGCTCCGGCGACGGTTCGGACGGCTCCGACGCGTCGTCATCGTCCGTCTGGCTCGTCGCGTCGGTCTCCGACCTCTGCGCGTCAGACGTGCTGTCGTCGGTGTTCGACGTGTCGTCGGTGTTCGACGTGTCGTCGGTGTTCGACGTGTCGTCATCGTCTGTCAGAGTCTTCGCGTTGGTCTCCGAACTCTGTGCGTCAGACGTGCTGTCGTCGGTGTTCGACGTGTCGTCGGTGCCCGAGGATGTCACGGCCGGGTCGGACTCGTTGCTGTCCGTGTCTGCGGATGTCACGGCCGGGTCGGACTCGTTGCTGTCCGTGTCTGATGATGTCACGGCCGGGCTCGACGCGCTCTCGTTCGCAGCGTCAGACGTATCGGAATCCGTGGAGTCCGGCGTTTCAGACGGACGATCCTCGTTTTCCATGGTTGCCGTTTCGTTCCCCGACTGATCCGCTTCGGCTGTCGCCGAGTCGGTTACCGGGACCGAGGCGTTGGTGTCCGCGGTGGGTTCCGAGACGTTCTCTTCGGTAGGCGCCGAGACGTTGCCGCCAGTGGGCGCCGAGATGTTACTCCCAGCGGGCGCCGAGACGTTACTCCCAGCGGGCGCCGAGACGTTACTCCCAGCGGGCGCCGAGACGTTACTCCCAGCGGGCGCCGAGACGTTACTCCCAGCGGGCGCCGAGACGTTGCTCCCAACGGGCGCCGAGACATTCTGATCCAGTCCGGCGCCGTCTCCGTCAGGGTCGCTCGTCCTGTTCTCGACGGCCACCGCGGTGAGATCGACATCGGCGGTCTCGTTGGTCTGGCTGCCGTTGGTCGAGGTCTCGTTGATCTGGTTCAGTTCGTCCGGGGCTTCGAACGTCGCGGTCACGTCGACGCTCGCCGAGAGGACGGCGACCGTGACCCCTCCGGCGAACGCGACGCCCCACACGAGGACCGCCAGCGCGACGAGCGCGACGAGCCCACGGTTCGCGGCCATCAGTCGCCCTCCCCGGCGGCCTCGGGACGTGAGACCGGTGTCGACCCGGGCGTCGACGCCGGCTCGGCCCCGTCCTCGGCCGCCGTCGTCTCCGCCCCGGCGGCGACCGCCGCCGAGTCGACGGTGTCGTTCGGCTCGGACGCGCCCCCGTCGGACTCGGGGGAGTCTCCGTTACGCATCGCGTCTGTCGTCGGTCCGCTTGCGTCCGTCTCGACAGCCGGATCCGGCGTTCCACCGCTGCGGTCCAAGACACCGCTGGCGGGCACCCACGCGGCGAGCGCCCCGAGCAGCAGCGTCGACACGCCGATCGCGACCGATATCGCGACGGCGGTCCGGAGCTCGAACGCGACGTACCCCGCGTACGGGGCGAACGCGGCGAGCACCGCCGCCGCGCCGCCGACGGCGTCGACCGAGACGCCCCCGGAACCGCTCGCCTCCTCCGTCGCCTGCGCCGTCACGATTTCGGCCGCGGGACCGGGTCCAGCCGCCGGGTCGGGCCCGACTACCGGATCGAGTCCGGCCGTCGCCCCGTCTCCGTCGCCGGGTTCGTCGACGGGGTCGACCGGATCGACGGTCATCGAGGGTTGCGATTCAGATCCGTCGCGGCCCCGGACGATAGACCAGATCTCCGTCGCGGCGAGCAGCCCGAACGGGAACAGGACCAGCGCGACGAACCCCACTCGCGTCCCCGCGAACTGGATCACGTACCCGACGTACGGGATCGTCAGCGTCACGGCGCCGACGAGGCTCCCGGCGGGGACGAGCCCCGGATCCGGCCCCTCGTTGGCGTCGCCCATCGTCTCGAACGCGAGCGTGCCGGCCTCGTCGACCACGTCGATCACGCGGTGCGTCACCGGCACGTCGCTCGTGCCGCGGACGAACGTGATCACGTCGCCCTCGGCGATCGCAGTCGGGTCGCGCTCGGCGACGATCACCACGTCGCCCGGCGCGATGGCGGGCGTCATGCTCGCCGTGAGCACGACGAAGCTCTCGTCCGCGCCGACGACCTCCGGCGCCGCGTACACCGCGAACGGTGCGACGAGGGCGATCAGCAGGACGATCCCGAGTACGTTCGCCGCGCGCTTCGTCCGTGGTGATGTGAGTAGTTTGGTCATCAGTTCTCCTCCGTGCCGCACAGCGGCTCACCGCCCGTGGTCGCGGCCGCGGCGATCTCGTACAGCCCGCCGTAGACGTCGCCGACCCGGAGCGGAACCGAACAGCTCGTGTGGATGTTGACGCCCGCGTGGCCGCCGCCGTTGCCGCCATTTCCGCTTCTTCTGCTGCCGCCGCCGTTTCCGCCAGTACCGTCGGCGTCGGTCTCGGGGTCGGTGCCCGTCCCGCCGTCGTCGAGGTAGATGTTGGGGCCGATCCAGCCCGGGTCGCCGTTGGTCGGCGCGGCGGTCCCGTCGACCACGAAGGTCCCGTCCGGAGTCACCTCGCCGTCGAACACGGTCGTCCCGGCGGTGCCTCGACCGCCCGCGCCGCCGCCGGTGGCGACGACGACCACGGTCGCCGGGTCGTCGCCGAGGTACCGGAGCGTGAGCGAGCCGACCGCGACGCCGTTCTCGTCCTCGCAGGGGACGCACGCGGACGCGCACTCGGTCTCTACGAAGGGGTTCGACCTCGCCGCGTCTGCCTCGGCGACGTGGCGGCACTGCTCCGCGTACACCCGGAACGTCAGGTCGGTCGCCGCGCCGCCCACGTCGGGCGAGTCCGCCGGGAGGTACGGGAACACCTCGACGGCGACCGGGTCGTCGTCGGGCCCGAGACACCGGGCGTCGATCCGCACCCCGGTCGCGAGGTCGCGCTCGACCTCGGCGAGGGGGCGGTACCCGCCGGTCACGGATTCGCCGTCGACGACGACATCGACCTCTAGGGCGTTCCCGAGGCGATCGCCGTCCGGACAGGGGGTCGCGAGCCACACCCGTACCGGGTTCGCCGACGCCCCCACGTCAAACGTCTCGGGTCCGGAACGCTCGTCGAACGTCGTCCGATCGACGGTCAGCGGGCCGAGCGAGACGGTCCCGTCGGTGGGGTCCCCATCGACCGTCAGTCCGACCTCGCCGGCGCCGAAGACATTGCCCGGGAACGTCTCCCGATCGGCGAGGTACGCGCCCGTGCCCATGCCGCTCGCCATGCCGACCGCGCCGACGCCGCCGATCCCGGCGAGCAGCCGTCGTCGGCTCAGCCCGCTCGGGCGCCGCCCGCCGTCGTCGGGGCTCATGCGTCGCCTCCGGCGCCGCCGCCGCCTCCGGCCGCTACGTTCCCGTCGAAGGGGTTCCCCTCGGCGCCGCACTCGTCGGCGGCGAACTCCACGAGGAAGTCGACCGCGCCGCCCTGTCCGGCGTTGCCGCCCTCGCTGTCGAACTCCCACGCGAAGGTCAGGCAGCGCTGTTCGCCCGGGGCGAGGCAGCCGTCGCCGAGGAGCCCGGGGCGCAGTTCGATCCCGTCCGCGAGCGCGGAGCCGTCGATGTCCGCGAACGTCTCGTCGGCGATCAGCTCCCCGGCGCTCGCGAACTCGCCTTCGGCGCCGCCGCAGCTACCGATGCCGAATATCCCGGTGTCCTGCCGGACCGTGAGCGTGACGCGCTCCGCGAGCGCGGCGCTCGCGGCGTCGGCGCCGTCGAGGTGCGGGTCGATCCGCAGCCACACGCGGGCGGTGTCCTCCGGATCTTCGAGCCGGAGCCCGACGCTCGCGGTGCCGTAATCGTGCGGCAGCGCGTTGCCCACGTCGACGAGCCGGACGCCGACCGCTCCGACGTCGTCGACCGCGCCGACCGCGCTCGAATCAACGAGCGTCCCGTTCTCCGTGCGCCGCCACCCGACGAGCAGATTGAACGGCGTGTCCGTCTGAGCGTACGTGTAGTTCGTGTACTCGTCCCAGTTGTCCGTTCCCGTCGGTCGTCCGGAGGCGGCCCCGAGGGCCGCGAAGCCGACGGCTCCGGCGCCCGCGAGTGCCTCCCGCCGCGTGAGTCCCGATTCTTTCTGTGTCATTGTGTGTCGTCGCGGCTCCGAACGGCCGTATCGTCGATACCCTTCCTACTCTCACGACGCTCGTATGTATGCGCGCCCTACCCGCCCGGACCGGTGACCGTTCCGGGCGGTACGGACGCCGTACCCGCCCGCGGTCGGCCGATCGGCAACAGACCTTCGTTCCCGCCCGCCGACGCCGCGACGCGGTCCGAGACGCGCTCTCAGGCCGACTGAACCCCCGCGCCGTCGTTGTGGCGCGCCTGCTCGGTGTAGAAGCCGAGGTCGAAGCCGAGCGCGTCGCCCTGAACCTCGTTGCCCACGCCGATCGGCAGCTCCCATTCGAGCGCGACGCAGTGCATCACGCCGTCGCCCGCGAACGGGTCGCGGTTCTCGTCGTCGGCCGGGTCGGCCAGCTCGCCGTACGGCGTCGCGCGGTTCCCATCGAGCGGGATTCCGTCGCCGCTCTCGAGCTCGTCGAGCACGTCCGCGAGCGAGCCCTCGATGATGATCTTCTCCTGTCCAGTCTGTGCCGCGAGGTTCCCGAACACCGAGGGAATGACGAGCGGGTCGTCGACGTCGTTGAAGAATGACGGATCGCCGCCCGGCCCCCCCGCGGGGCCGGCCATCGACGACAGCACCGCGTCGTTCGCGCTGCCGACGGAGATGGTGTACACGTTCGTCGCGGGGTTCGGCGACGCCGCGCGGGCGTCGTCGGCTGCGTCCACGGGGTCGGCGAACTGGGTGCTGCCGGTCCCGTTGAACGACTCCCCGTCGGAGAGGACGATGTTCCGGAACTCGACGCCGCCGCGGCCGTTCGCGTCGAGTTCGGCCTGCGCGTCGTTGACGCCCTCGCCGATGTACGTCCCCGTCGCGATGCCGCTCGCGTTCGAGAACGGGTCCGCGTCGCTGTCGTCGATGTCGGGGTCGTTGTTCGTCCCGCTGACGACGTTCGCGAGCTTCTTCCGGAGCCCGTCGAGCGCGTCGTCGACATCGTCGAGGTCGGCCGTCAGCGGCTGGAGGAGCCCGGTCCTAGGCTCGGTGTCGCCGCTCCCCTCGCCGTCGAAGTACGTGACGCCGACTTGGACGTCCGACCCCTGCGACTCGAGGTAGTCGACGAACTGGCGGGTGCCGAGCTCGACGAGGTCGATCTTCGTGGTCTCGTCGTAGGTGGTCCCGCCCACCGTGATGTTGTCCTCGCTCACCACGCCGTCGAACTGATCGTACAGCATCGACCCCGAGAAGTCCAGCGTGAGCATGATGTCGACCGGCTCCGCGCCGTCGTACACGTTGTCGCAGTCCTCGTCGTACCAGAGCTTCGCCTCAATGGCGTCGCCGAGGTCGCCGAGGTTATCCGGGTCGACGATCAGTTCCGGTTCGGTTTCGGTGCCGCCGTCGTCGTCGACGTTGTCCGCCTGCATCCAGATGTAGCCGGGGTTGTCACAGAGGTGGAGCGAGAAGGTGATCTCGCCGGAGTCGCCGGGCTTCACGTCGGTGAGCCGGACCAGCGTCTTCATCACCTCGCCCGTGACGGGGTCCGTGCCGAAGTCCGCCTCCGACAGCGGCGGGATGGTCTCGCAGTCCAGGATCGGGAGGTTCGCGCCGTTGCTGTCCTCGTCGTCCTCGTCCGGGAAGTCGCTGTACGTGAACACCTCGCCGTCGATCTCGATTGACTGCTCGCCGTCGCCGTCGTGGTCCGGGTGCGCGCTGACGAACTGGTTGCCCTCGCCGAAGTCGTAGGTCTGTTGCCAGTCGACGAGCAGGTCCAGCTGGCCCGCGGTGAGGGTGTTCCCGTCGAACGACTCGGTGTCGTTGAAGTACGCCGTGGTACCGAGACCCGCGCCAGCCGAGGCCACGCCGACCGCGCCGAGGCCGGCCAGCACGGTCCGCCGCGACAGTCCGATGGAGTCGATGTTGTCGTTGTCTGCCATGATTGTGAATCCCCAAAGGGAGTCCCACCGACGGAGTCGAACCGTCGTACGCCACGTGGGAGGACCGCGACCGCCGCGGTCGGGTGCGCTACGCTCCGCCCGCCCGTTTCAGACGGAAGTCGCGCGCTCGTTTCGGTCTTATTCGACGCTGATGTCGAAGGCGACTCCCTCCTCGGCTGTCAGATCGTAGTCGCCCTGCAGCGTGACCGTCACGTTACCGCTGATGGTGAATGCGTTCGCGACGTCCGCGGCGTCGGTGTCGAACACGAGGTAGGTGACATCGCGGTCGGAACCGTCGTCGTCGTTCGACGCGGAGATCGCGTCGGGACCGCTGAGCGACACCGGGGTGCCGTCTAGGTCCAGTCCGAGGTCTGTCACGGCGACGGTTGCCTCGTCGGCCTTCGTCGTGATGCCGAGCTTCCCGCTGGGGGCGGGAATCGTGCTGGCCACGTTCACGCCGTCAAGGGTGAACGAGGCGTTGGCGCTGCCGTCGTAGGTGTAGCTGAACGGGACCGTGCTACCGGACGACCAGCTGTAGTCGGCCGTGCTGGCGCTCCCGACGTCGGGGCCGACCGCGACTTCCCACGTGTTCTGACCACCGAAGCGGCCGCGAGCGAACGAGGTCTCCTGTTCGGTGGCGAACTCCTGCTGCTTGGCGAAGCCCTCGCCGGTCGTAGTCGTGATAGAGGGTTCACACGGGTTCGCCGTGCCGTCGTTGTGGCGCGACTGGACCGCGTGGAACTCGAACTCCATCGTCAGCGAGTCCGACTGAACCTCGTTGCCGACACTCGTCGGGATTTCCCACGAGAGGCATACGCACGGGCCGGTGATGAACGCCTCGCCCTCCTCGGGCTCGACCACGTCGGCGTACTCCGCCTGCTCGCCGGGAACGAGGCCGGCCATCCCGTCGCCGTCGAGGGCCGCGCCGTTGGAGATTGCCGCGATGACATCGACGAGCGAGCCGGAGACGATCTCTCCGTCCGCGAGGGGTTCACCGTCCTCGTCACAGTAGGCGAGACTCGCCATAATCGAGTCGCCGAGTTCGCCGAGATCGGGCGTGCTGTCGACGGCCGATTCGGGTTCGTTGATGCCGTTCTCCGCCTGCGAGAGGTCACCGCACGCCCACATGTACGAGGGGTTGTCGACGATCTCGAAGCAGAACTTCACTTCGCCGGAGTCGCCGGGCTTCACGTCGTCGAGGTCGTAGAACATCCCGGCGGGGTCGCCGTCCTGCGTACCCATGGCGCTGTCCGCCATGTTCTCGACCGCACCGTCGCTGTCGTAGGAGGCCTCGTACAGCACGCGCAGGTCGAGCGAGCCGGCCGTCAGCGTGTTGTCTTCGAACGTCTCGGTGTCGTTGAAGTACGCCGTGGTGCCGAGGCCTGCGCCCGCGGAGGCCACGCCGACCGCACCGAGTCCGACCAGCATCTTGCGCCGCGATAGTCCGATTTTGTCGTCGTTCATTGTGTATCATCCCCGAAGGGAACTCCCGGCGGCGGTCGTGAACCGCCGCGTCGGCCGCCCGAAGGCGCCGAGCCGGGAACCGGACGTGTCTCGTCGTCCGGGGCCGCGTCGCTCCGAGGAGCTAGTTCGGATTGCTCACGTTATCGGTGCCGTTGGGGGCGGGACCGGGGCTGGTGCTGTTCACGTCGGTCCCGTTGAACGCCACCTGCGGGTCGTCGTTGTGCCGCGACTGCTCGGCGTAGACGGCGAGATCGAAGCTCACGGAGTCGGTCTGGATCTCGTTGCCGACATCCGCCGGGAGCGTCCACTCGAAGCCGATGCACTGGGTGGTCGCGCCGGGGTACGGCTGCCGACCCTCCTCCTGGCGGTTGCCGTCGAGCGCCTCGCCGTCGGCGAGCGCGTCGAAGACCTCGCTCATCGTGCCCGAGAGGATCTTCTGTTCACCCGCGAGGACGATCTGCGCGATCTCAGCGTAGACGGTGTCGAGGTCGGCCGGGTCGGGTGCGACGAAGGCGTCGTCGGAAGAGCTGGCGACGCTCTCCAACAGACCGGTGTCGGCGTTCCCGAGCGCGATAGTGAAGATGCGGATCCCGTTGTTCTTGGCGTCGGTCGCGGCGTCGGTCGCGGCGGTTTCATTAGACTGCCCGTCGCTCAGCAGGATCATCACCTTCGACGCGCCCGGCGTGGCGATGGTGCCGTTGAGGAGCTCGTCTTCGCCCTCGATGATACCGGCGGCGATCGAGGTGCCCCCGCCCGCGGTGTAGTTGTTGATCGCGTTCTGAACGGCTTGGTAGTTGGTCGTCAGCTCCTGGTCGGTCGACGCGCCGGAATTGAACGAGATCGCTGCGGCCTCGTCGGGCGACGAGAGGTTGCCGACGAAGCTGGTCGCGGCCGTCTTCAGCGCCGAGAGCGGTGCGCCGCCCATCGAACCGGAGACGTCGCTGACTAAGGCGACTTCCAGCTCCTGCTGCTGGCCTGTGCCCGTGGGTTCGTACACGTTGTCGCAGTCCTCGTCGTACCAGACGCAGACATCGATGAAGTCGGCAAGCTCGCCGATGCCGTCGGTGTCTTCTCCCTCAGCGTCCAGTTCGGGCTCGGACTGGCCGTTCTCTAAGTTCTCGGTTAGCTCGCCCGCGAGGTAGAGGTACGCGGGGTTGTCACAGATGTGAATGCTGATCGTGACCTCGCCGGAGTCGCCGGGCTTCACGTCGTCGAGCGTGAACACCGGGATCCCGTCGCCGTTGACGAGGTGAATATCTGCTTCAGGCGAACAGAACGGGAACTCTTCGCCTTGAACGAAATCCTCCCACTCTTGTAGTGCTGCGGGGCTGGGCGCTTGCCCGATCAGGTACTGTCCGTCGCCGAGGTCCTGCGCTAGGAACTCTTCGTCGCCGCCGGCGTACCCCATCGCCCGAATGTCGTCGAGACGGCCGGGGCCGCCGAAGTACGTCGACTTGTAGTCCAGCTTCAGGTCCAGCTCGCCCGCGGTGAGGGTGTTCCCGTCGAACGACTCGGTGTCGTTGAAGTACGCCGTGGTACCGAGTCCCGCGCCCGCGGACGCGACGCCGACCGCGCCGAGGCCCGCGAGCACCTTGCGCCGCGAGAGTCCGATTTTGTCGTTTGTGTCTTTGCTCATGGTGTCTCCTCCGACTCGCCCCCTGTCCGCGCTGGGCTGACCGAATCGGTTACTTTCCCCTCCGAGGGACACCCACCTAGTTACGCGCTCCCACGTCACCGTCGAACGACCGATTCCAGCCGGTAGAAGCCTTCACGCCACCGGTCAAACGTCGCGTTCGACGGGCGGTCCGGCGCCCCTACCGTGGCGGATCGCGACCGCATGAGATTCATACCCACACCCCAGATCGCCGCACGGACACCGTACTCGGCGGGTCGAACCCGGCAGGCGACCCGTACCTCCCGCACCCGATCGGCGGTCCCCCCGGGTAGCCAGCCCATACATATACCCCCGTCAGACGCAGGAAGTAGCAGAACTCGGGCGCCGCCGGGCGCGGCCGCCCGGCCCCCATCTCCATGAAACTCCGAAACGACGTGCTTCCGGCCGAACAGGTGTACGCCATCCTCGCGAACGAGCGCCGACGGCGCGCGATCGAACAGCTCAGCTCCGTCGGCGGGACGGTCTCGGTCAACGAGCTGTCGACGCTCGTCGCGCGCCGCGAGACGGGGGAGACCCCGCCCCCGAAGCGCTGTCGCGAGAGCGTGTACACGTCGCTGGTCCAGACGCACCTCCCGAAGCTGGCCGAGGCGGGCGTGATAACGTACGACCGCGAGTCGCAGACGCTCGAACTCTCTCGACGCGCACGCGACGTGCGCCTGTACACGGAGATTCTCGCGCCCGGCGGCGCGACGTGGTCGGAGCTGTACCGCGCGCTGGCGGTGGGATCGCTGCTCGTCGTGCTCGCCGCGCTCCTTGACGTCCCGCTCGTGTCGGCGGTCGACCCCATGCTGTGGACCAGCCTCGCGCTCGGCGCCTTCGCCGCCGCCAGCGCCGCCCAGTTGTGGGTCAACCGCTTCTCGGTATTGCGACAGCTACGGCTACGCTGAGGCCTCTCCGACGCGACTTCCCGGAAACCCACTCCCCGAAAACTGACCGTCCATTCCTCTCGACTCGTCCGACCTCCCTCGGCTTCCTACTCGCTCGCGGCCGCGAGCGACGCCGGCAGTCGCAGTTCGAACACCCGCGCGTCACAGCCCGCACAGCGACCGGCGACCACGTCGTAGCTGGAACAGCAGGACTCGACGACGCGCTCTTCGAGCGCCACGTCCCCGGCGCACGACGGACACTCCGCGACGAACAGCCGGAGGGCGCCGAGGACCGCGCTCCGCTCGGCGAGCGGGCGATCCGCCCAGTCGCCGTCGAGCCCCGTCAGCACGCGGTCGGCCGCGACGTCGGCCCGGAACGCCGGCCGCGACTCCCAGTGACCGATCCGCTCCTCGCCGGCGTACGCGAACCCCGCGCCGCCCCGCCAGTCGATTGAGAGTTCGTGCCGGTCGAGTCCGGTGAGCGCCGCGAGCGCCGCGAGGTCGTCGCGGTCGGTCCGTCTCCCCTCGTCGGGCGTCGCTCCCGCCCCGTCCTCGGCCGCCGCCCGCCACGACGCGGCGAAGTCGGGGGCGAACGCGAAGTCGTCGCCTGCGGGCGTCTCGACGAGGACGCCCGCGTCGAGGAGGTACGTTTCGGGGTCTACCTCACCGACGCCCAGCCCGCGGGGCTCGGCGTTGCCGGGCGCCTTGCCGAACAGCGCGAGCGCCCGCTCCGGGAGGTAGCGCTTCGTGAGTTCCGGCGTCCCGGGAACGAGGTACCCGCGGAGCCAGATGGCTCCGAGCGCGCCGCCGAACCCGACCGCCCCGAGTAGCGGCGCGCCCACCGCGGCCACCGCTCCCGCCCCGGCCGCCGCGATGCCGACGTTGACGGCCGTACAGGGGAGACACCGGTTCGCACCGGTGTACTCCGGCTGCCGGAGGCGACCGACGACGGCGCGCGCGGGCTGCCGGAGGCGACCGACGACCGAGTCTCGTGACACGTTCATGCTGGTCCGAACGCGACGCACCGACCTATGTATGCGCCGCCTACCGCGTCCGACGCGGGCTCTCCGGCCCACAACATCGTTACAGCGCCGGACAAATCCACTTGTATCGATGTGATGAACTGTGTCGGAGACGTCAAGAACGCCCGAAGTACGGCGAGTGTGTACGCTTCTGTTCGGGCGAATCTTCCGGGGACCGGCTCTAGTGGGTACAATGCGAAGTGATATATCCTCCCATGATAACCGTACTCTCATTCGGCATGTATGAGCTATGACACCACAACTCGCCAAGCAAGCGGCGTCGTCGGACACCGACGGTGAGGGCCCCTCGCGCGACGAGGTGTTCACCGCGCTGAGCAATCGGCGGCGTCGCAACGTGATCAAGTACCTGAAGACCAACGGCACCGAGGCGCGCGTCAGGGATATCGCCGAGCAGCTGGCCGCGTGGGAGAACGACGTCGAGATTCCGGCGGTGACGTACAAGCAGCGCAAGCGCGTGTACACCGCGCTCCACCAGTCGCACCTGCCGAAGCTGGCGGCGAGCGGGTTCATCGACTACGAGTCGGACCGGGGGCTGGTGTCGCTTACCGAGGAGAGCCGACAGCTGGAGGTGTACCTGGAGATCGTCTCGGAGAACGAGATCCTCTGGGCCGAGTACTACGCGGGGCTCGCGGTCGTCTGCGGACTGCTGGCGACGGCGGGGTGGACCGGGACCGCCCCGTTCGGCGCGGTCTCCGGGTACGCGTACGCGGCGCTCTTCACGCTCGTGTTCGGGGCGTCCGGGATCGCTCACCGGGCGTCGACGAAGCGGAACCGGCTGGGATGACGGCGCGCCGGCGCGCGGCGGGGCTCGGGCCGACCGGACGGACACCCGCAGGGTTTTAGCCGCGCACGGCGGGAGTAGAGACATATGGCAACGGGGATCGTCGGGGAGTTCCTCGATCTCAAGGCGGAGACGGACGCGGACGTCCTCGCGATGCAGTGCGGCGACTTCTACGAGTTCTTTGCGGACGACGCGGAGTTGGTCGCCGACGAGCTCGATCTGTCGATCTCGCAGAAGTCCTCCCACGGCTCGTCGTACCCGATGGCGGGCGTGCCCCTCTCGGAGCTGACGCCGTACGTGAACGCCTTGGTCGAGCGCGGCTACCGGGTCGCGGTCGCGGACCAGTACGAGACCGAGGGCGGCGACCACGCCCGCGAGATCGTCCGCGTCGTCACGCCGGGCACGGTGTTGGAGACGAGCGACGACGACGCGCGCTACCTCGCGGCGGTCGTCCGCGAGGAGGACGGGCGCGGCGCGGCGGACGGACCCGCCGACGACGGGCCGTACGGCCTCGCGTTCGCCGACGTGACCACGGGGCGGTTCCTCGCCACGACCGTCGACGACGGGGGCGACCTGCGCGCGGAGCTGTACCGGTTCGACCCGGCCGAGGTGCTGCCCGGTCCGCAGGTCCGGAACGACGACGGCCTGCTCGGGGCGGTCCGCGAGGACCTCTCGGGACGCGTCACCGCCTTCGACGCGGAGGCGTTCGCGACCGGGCGCGCAGAGCACGCGGTACGGGAGCAGTTCGGCCGCGAGACGACCGACAGCGTCGGGCTCGACTCGACGCTCGCCGTCCGCGCCGCGGGCGCGGTCCTCTCGTACGTCGAGGAGACGGGGGCGGGCGTGTTGGCCTCGATGACCCGCCTGACGGCGTACGGCGCGGACGACCGCGTCGACGTGGACGCGACCACGCAGCGCAACCTCGAGATCACGGAGACGATGCGGGGCGACGCCGACGGCTCGCTGTTCGACACGGTGGACCACACACTCACGGCCGCCGGCGGGCGGTTACTCCGCGAGTGGCTCACCCGGCCGCGCCGCGATCGCCGGACGCTCGACGACCGGCTCGACGCGGTCGAGGCGCTGGCGTCCGCGGCGCTCGCGCGCGACCGGCTCCGCGAGGTGCTCGGCGACGCGTACGACCTCGAACGGCTCGCGGCGCGCACGACGAGCGGGAGCGCGGGCGCGCGCGAACTGCTCTCGATCCGCGACACGCTCGCGCTGCTGCCCGCCCTCGCGGACGCGCTCGACGACACCGCCCTCGCCGACTCACCCGCGGCCGCCGTGCTCGGTAGGGTCGACCGCGACCGCGCGGCCGCGCTCCGGGAAGAGCTCGCCGACGCCCTCGCCGAGGATCCGCCCAAGGCGAAGACGAGCGGCGGACTCCTGAAGCGCGGCTACGACGACGAACTCGACGACCTGATCGACCGCCACGAGGGCGTGAACTCGTGGCTCGACGGGCTCGCGGAGCGCGAGAAGCGAGAGCACGGGCTCAGCCACGTCACCGTCGACCGCAACAAGACGGACGGCTACTACATTCAGGTCGGCAAGTCGGTCGCCGATCAGGTGCCCGAGCACTACCGCGAGATCAAGACGCTGAAGAACTCGAAGCGGTTCGTCACCGACGAGCTCGCGGAGAAGGAACGGGAGGTCCTCCGCCTCGAGGAGGCCCGCGGCGAGCTGGAGTACGAGCTGTTCGAGGAACTGCGCGAGCGCGTCGCCGAGCGCGCGGAACTGCTTCAGGACGCCGGGCGCGCGATCGCCGAACTCGACGCGCTCGCCTCGCTCGCGACCCACGCCGCGCGTCGCGACTGGACGCGCCCGGAGCTGACGACGGAGCGCCGGCTCGACGTGGAGGCCGGCCGCCACCCCGTCGTCGAGGGGACGACCGACTTCGTCCCGAACGACCTGCGGCTCGACGCCGACCGCGGCTTCCTCATCGTTACCGGCCCGAACATGAGCGGCAAGTCGACGTACATGCGGCAGGCTGCGCTGATCCAGCTGCTCGCGCAGGCGGGCTCGTTCGTCCCCGCGCGAGCCGCCGAGGTGGGGCTCGTCGACGGCATCTACACGCGTGTCGGCGCGCTCGACGAGCTGGCGCAGGGTCGATCGACGTTCATGGTGGAGATGCAGGAGCTGTCGAACATCCTCCACTCGGCCACCGAGGACTCGCTGGTCATCCTCGACGAGGTCGGCCGCGGCACCGCCACCTACGACGGCATCTCCATCGCGTGGGCCGCGACCGAGTACCTCCACAACGAGGTCCGCGCGCGCACCCTTTTCGCCACCCACTACCACGAGCTGACGACGCTCGCCGACCACCTTCCGCGCGTCGAGAACGTCCACGTCGCCGTCGACGAGCGCGACGGCGAGGTGACGTTCCTCCGCACCGTCCGGGACGGCCCGACCAACCGCTCGTACGGCGTCCACGTCGCCGACCTCGCCGGCGTCCCGGACCCCGTCGTCTCCCGCTCGGACGGGGTCCTCGACCGGCTCCGCGAGGAGAAGGCGATCGAGGCCCGCGGCTCGCGGACCGGGAGAAACGGGAGCCGCAGTGGCGCCGGCGGCGACGGCGAAGGCGGCACCCAGCAGGTCGTGTTCGACCTCTCGTCCGGGTCGTTCTCGGACGCGTCCGACGCCGACGGGGAAACGGGGGCGGACGCCCAGCCCTCGAACGCGCGTCGGAACGGAGGCAATTCCGCGGACACGTCGGTCGAATCCGGCGGCTCCGGCGGCGCTGCGAAGACCGCAGCGACCGGATCCGACGCCGAGGCGGCCGAGCGGCTCGACGCCGAGACCCGCGCCGTGATCGAGGAGCTGAGCGACGTCGACGTCGCGGAGACGCCCCCGGTGGAGCTGCTCTCGCGGGTCCAGGAGTGGCAGGAGCGACTCGACTGAGGCCGCGTCCGCTCGCCGGGGGGTGCGTCTGACGTAAGAACTAATGTCCGACCTCGTCGTGTGGTGTGTATGGGCATCATGAGCAAGATCCTCGGCGGGGGTGGGAGCCGCTCCGTCGACGACTACGTCGAACTCGACGCGGACGACTTCGCCGACGCGCACGCGGAAACGGACACGCAGGTACACTTCGCGGAGATCGCCGACCAGAGCGACGTCATCCCGATCAAGGACGCGGTGTACGACGGCGACTTCGTCATCGCCGACATCACCCGCCACTCCACGTCGGACCGGACGATAGAACACGTCTACGACGAGCTCCGGCAGGTCGTCCAGGAGGTCGACGGCGACATCGTCCAGAAGGGCGACGACCAGATCATCGTCACCCCCACCGGCGTCAAGGTCTCGCGGCAGAAGCTATAGGCGCGCCCTCCCGACCGCTCGTCCCCGTTTCCTCTCGTGACCCCGGCCTCGCGGCCGGCATTCGGGCGTACCGGTCGAACCGTGTCATATATGCCGTTCTCCCGCCCACGTAGAGTCGAATGGACGAGCCGGTACTGCTGACGGGCGCCGGCGGACGGGTGGGACAGGCCATCCTCCGCGGTATCGGCGACGACTACGACTGGCGGCTCCTCGACCGCGAGCCGCTCCCGGCGGCGAAGGTGCCCGACGGGGTCACCGACGCCGACCGGTACGTCGCCGACATCACCGACGAGCGCGCCGTCCGCGAGGCGATCGCCGACGTCGGCGCGGTGATCCACCTCGCCGGCGACCCGCGGAAGACGGCGCCGTGGGACTCCGTCCTCCGGAACAACATCGACGGGACGCAGGTCGTGATGCGCGCCGCCGCCGAGGCCGGCGTCGAGAAGTTCGCGTTCGCCTCCTCGAACCACGCCGTCGGCGGCTACGAGACCGACGAGCGGACGCCCGACCTGTACCGCCCCGAAGACGAGTACCGGCTCGACGGGAGCGAACTCCCGCGCCCCGGCAACCTCTACGGCGTCTCGAAGGCGGCCGGCGAGTCGCTCGGCCGCTTCTACCACGACGAGTTCGACATGAGCGTCGTCTGCGTCCGCATCGGGAACCTCACCAAGGACCACCCGCCCCGCGAGTACGAGCGGGGGCAGGCGATGTGGCTCTCGCACCGCGACTGCGCGCACCTGTTCGACCGCTGTCTCCGGGCGACGTACGGCTACGAGGTCGTGTACGGCATCTCGGACAACGACCGGCGCTACTACTCCATCGAGCGAGCCCGCGAGGCGCTGGGCTACGACCCCGCGGACAACTCGGGCGACTACACCTTCGAGGGCGAACCCAAGCCGGACCGCGACACCGAGACGAACGGCGGCCGCTACGCCGCCGGCGCGGACGCCGCCGACGCGCCCGCTGAGCCCAACTTCCCGGCTGACCCGGACGCGCCGAGCGACGACGCCTGAGCGGCCGCCGCCGGCCGCCCTCGCGCCGGACCGCGCCGCTAGAACAGGTCCTCCACGTCCCGCCGCTTCCGCTCTTCTCGCTCCACGTGGTCTCCCAGTCGCGCGGCCACCTGCGGCCGCGCGTCCGGCGTCCGCAGGTACGCGAGCAGCAGTTCGGCGAACTTGGTCCGCCCGGTCCCGCGCTCCGCGGACGCGAACTCGGCCGCGGTCGCGAGCGTCGCTGCGTCGCCCGGCTCGCCCGTCGCCGCGAGCGCCGGCACCGCGAGACCCACCGCCCCGAGCGACAGATCGCCGAACGTCGGCGTCTCGCCGTCGACGCGGATCCGCGGCGGCGTCGCCGGCCCCGTCGCCTCTGGCGCCTCGGCGAGCCGCTCAGCCCACTCCCGGACGGGGGCCATCGCGACCCCCAGCGAGTCGGAGTCCGCCGTCAGCGCCGTGACGGCGTCCGCCGCGCGCTCGGAAGCGCCCAGCTCGTCGCCGTCGGCCGCGCGGTGCGTCGCCGTCGCGGTCGCGGTCAGCCCCCGAAGCAGTCGCTCGGCGTCCTCCGGTCGCTCTGCGTCTTCCCCGCCGCCGTCATCGATCGACGCCCCCGCCGCTTCCCAGACGTGACGCGCCGCGAGGGGGTGCCCCTCGTTGAACAGCGTGGCGCCGGCGACGACGCGATCGCGATGGACGGCGTCCCCGCGGTCGCTCCGTGCCTCCGAGTCGCGGTCGCTCACGCGTCGCGGTCGGTGGCGGCGAGTGATAAATGTCGAGTTCCGCGAGCGGCTCGGGGGAGGGCGGAGCGTCAGCAGGAGGCGGAGGGTTCGTGCGTCAGTGGGAGGCGGAGGGTTCGTGTGTCAGCGGGGTCGGTCAGGTCTCTCGGATGCTCGCGTCGTCGGCCGGGAGGCGGAGCGTCCGGCCGACCGCGCTCGGATACCGTCGGTGGAGCGCCGCGCCGACGACCGCGCCGGCGAGGGCCGCCAGCGCGACCGCGGCCGCGATCGGAAACGCGAGGACCCCGACCACCACGGCCGGCAGCGCCGCCAAGGCGATCGTCGCGCCGAGCGACGGGAGGGACTCGGTCGGGTGCGGGCACGCGTACAGGTCGGGGCGAACCATGCGTCTGGAGGGGGGTCGATCTGCTGTCATCGTCGGATTGGGGTGGTGGTGCGAGGCGTGCGCCTCGCGGTCGGCGTCAGTTCGGCCGCCGGAGACCGCACCGCGCGGTCGGAGGGCGACGGATCGGTGTCGAGAGCAGTCCGGTAGAAGCGGTCGCTCGCGTCGGCAGCGAGCGGGCCGCCCCCGCGTCGGGGTCACGCGGCGACGGCACCGAGGAGAGCGGCGACCGGCCCGCGGACCCGTTTCCGGACGCTCCAGCGGGGGGCGAACGTCGGAATGGGGTCGCGGACGGTCATGGATTCGACCCGGCGGTGGGGATCGACCGGGCGTACGTTCACCGTGTGACGGAACCGGATTAATAGTTTCCCGTGTGTGGAAACCAATGTCGTGGCCGGTCTCCGCCACTCCGCTCGGCGTCGGCGGATCCACCAGTACACTAACGACGTAGGGGGTCGTACTGTCGATCGACGTGTCCAGTAGTCTACTCCCAGTGATCGCGGTGATTCTCGTCTCGGGGCTCGCGGTCCAGCTGCTCGCTCACCGGCTCCGGGTGCCGAGCGTCATCTTCTACCTCGCAATCGGCGTGGTGCTCGGACCCGAGCTGCTCGGCCTCGTCACGCTGGAGACGTTCGGTGAGGGGCTGGAGATCATCGTCGGACTCAGTGTCGCGATCATCGTCTTCGAGGGGGCGTTCGCGCTCCGGATCGACCGGATCCGCCGCGCGTCGACGGTGTCGCTCCGGCTGGTGACGATCAGCGCGGTCGTGATGTTCCTCGGCACCGCGGCGGCGGTCCGCGCGTTCACGGACGGCACGTGGGAGATCGCGCTGCTGATCGGCGCGCTGCTGGTGGCGACCGGCCCGACCGTCATCACGCCGATCCTCAACGTGGTCCGGGTGCGGGACCACGTCGCGACCGCGCTGGAGACGGAGGGGATCGTCAACGACGTGACGGCCGCGATCGTCGCGGTCGTCATCTTCGAGACGCTGCTGCTCGATGACCTCGGCGTCCCCGCGACGGTGCTGTCCTTCCTCCAGCGGTTCGGCGTCGGCGTCGCCGCGGGGCTGCTCGCCACGGGGATCATCTACCTGTTACTGGACAGCGACATCGTCCCCGAACGCGACGTGCAGGCGTCGCAGTTCCTCGTGCTGTCGGCCGCGATCGGCTCGTTCGCGGCCGCCGAGGCCGTCGCCGCGGAGGCGGGCATCGCGGCGGCGGCGACGAGCGGGATCCTCCTCGGGAACCTCGGGATCGACAACCGCGAGGAGATAGAGACGTTCGCGGAGAACACCACCACGATCGTCTTATCCTTCGTCTTCATCTCGCTCGCCGCGCTGATCGACGTCGAGGCGATCGCCGGCCTCGGGGTCGGCGTGATCGCGATCGTCGCCGTCATCATGCTCGTCTTGCGACCCCTCGGTGCGTTCCTCGCGACGTTCGGCGTCGAACGGTTCACCCGCCCGGAGCGCCTGTTCATCGCGACCGTCGGGCCGCGGGGGATCATCCCGGCGAGCGTGGCGACGCTGTTCGCCATCGAGTTGGAGCTCGCTGGCAGCATCGCCGCCGGCGAACTGCTCGTCGGCACGGTGTTCGCGGTCATCTTCGCGACGGTCCTCGTCGAGGCGGGGTTCGCGCGGCAGATCGGAGAGTTTCTCGGAGTGTCACCAATGCGCACGATAATCATCGGCGGGGGCCGGGTCGGTCAGGCGCTCGCCACGCGACTGGAGAACAGGGGCGAGTACGTCGTCGTCGTCGAGACGGACCCGGACGTCGCCGAACGGGCGCGCGCAGAGGGGTTCACCGTCTACGAGGGGGACGGAAGCGACACGGAGGCGCTTCGCGCCGCCGACATCGACGACGCGAAGCGGTTCATCACGACGACGGCCGACGACGACATCAATCTCCTCGCGTGCCAGCTCGCCATCACCAAGTTCGACGTTGCGTCCGTCTACTCACGGGTGAACGACCCGGACAACGTCGACGCCTTCGACAGCATCGGCGTCACCGGCATCGACGCCACGACGGCGACCGCGGCGGCCATCGACGACGAGATAGAACGCCCCGCGCTCACCCACTGGATGAACGAGCTCGGCGACAGCCACGACGTTCAGGAGGTTGAGGTGACCTCTCGCGAATTGGCGGGGAAGAGCATCCGCGACCTCAACGCGCGGATCCCGGACGACACCTTCGTCGCCGTGATCAGCCGCGACGGCGAGAACCGCGTTCCCTCGGCCGACAGCGTCCTCGAAATGGGCGACAGCGTGACGTTCATCGGCGCCACCGACGGGGTCCGCCGAGCGATGGAGCGGTTCCACCCGCACGATTAACAGCTCGGTCAGATCGCCCGTGGAGTGAGGGTGACCGGCTCTGAGCCCCAGTCGCGGGGGCGACATACTCTCCACTGCGCCCGTCGTTTGGTGTGGCCGAAACGTCTCGACGGAGTCCGACGCGAGTGAAACAAGCGTCGGGCACGTCGGGACCGAACGCAGTCGCTGCCGAACGAAGTGAGGCAGCCGCAAAGTGAGCGTCCTGACGGAGATTTGAACTCGGAAAGACGTTCGGCCTCGCTTCGCTCGGCCGCTGCGACTTTCCTGCTCAAATCTTCGCGGAGTTTTCGGACACACGCACGGCTCGCTACGCTCGCCGTTTGGTTTGTCCGAAAACGTCCTGACGGAGATTTGAACTCCGGTCCCTGGCTCCGCAAGCCAAGAGGATAGTCCACTACCCTACCAGGACTCATCTCTACGTATCGCGGTGGAACTTAAGACGGTTACGGTCCGGCGGCCGCGTGCCTGCGGTCCGCATACTCCCCGTGCCGGATGAACACCTTTTGTATCGACGGGACCCATGAACGCCCATGAGACGCTTTCGAGCCGCGACCGCGACCCGCTCCGGTCCCCGTGCCGACCGGGGGGTGTCCGGCGCGACCCCCGGCCAACGGCAACGCTTATGCGCGAACCCGTCGACCACGGAGGGACGAGTATGGGCGCCATAGAGGAGGTGTACGAGGACCTCGACACCGACGTCGAGTTCGAGGAGTTCGAGGCCGCCGTCGAGGACAAGGTCGAGCAGATGGGCGGGCTCGCGGACGAGGAGACCGCCGCGATGCTCATCGCACACGAGCTGCGCGACGAGGAGGCCGACACCATCGCCGACATCGAACCGGGGATGAACGAGGTGAAGTTCCTCGGCAAGGTGACAGCCATCGGCGAGATCCGGACCTTCGAGCGCGACGACGAGGACGCGGAGGAGGGTCGCGTGTGTAACGTCGATGTCGCCGACGCCTCCGGCTCCGTCCGGGTCGCACTGTGGGACGACATGGCCGCGGCGGCCGAGGAGGAGCTCGAAGTCGGGCAGGTCCTCCGCGTCATGGGCCGTCCCAAGGAGGGGTACAGCGGCCTCGAAGTGAGCGCGGACAAGGTCGAGCCGGACGAGGACGCCGAGGTCGACGTCCAAGTGCTCGACACCTACCGCGTCGAGGACCTGACGCTCGGGGCGTCCGACGTGGACCTCGTGGGGCAGGTGTTAGACACCGACTCGATCCGGACGTTCGACCGCGACGACGGCAGCGAGGGACGCGTCGCCAACCTCACGCTCGGCGACGAGACGGGGCGCGTGCGCGTCACGCTCTGGGACGGGAAGGCCGACCTCGCCGAGGAGTTCGCGGCGGGCGAGGTCGTCGAGGTCGGCGACGGCTACGTCCGCGAGCGCGACGGCGACCTGGAGCTCCACGTCGGCGACCGCGGCACGGTCGAGCGCGTCGACGAGGACGTCGAGTACGTCCCGGAGACCACCGACATCGCCGACCTCGAGATCGGCCAGACCGTCGACATCGGGGGCGGCGTCATCGAGACCGACCCGAAGCGGACGTTCGACCGCGACGACGGCAGCGAGGGACAGGTCCGCAACGTCCGGATCAAAGACGAGACCGGCGAGATCCGCGTCGCGCTGTGGGGCGACAAGGCCGACCGCGAGATCGAACTGGCCGACCGGGTCGTCTTCACCGACGTCGAGATCCAGGACGGCTGGCAGGACGACCTCGAGGCGTCCGCGAACTGGCGCTCGACCGTCTCCGTCCTCGACGAGGGGAGCGACGCGGCGGCCGGCGTCGCGGGCGGCGCGTCCGGGGCCGGAAGCACCGGGGGCGACGGAGACGGCCGCGGGTCGAACGAAACCGGCCTCGGTGCCTTCTCCGATGACGGCAAGAAGGCGGCGGCCGAGGCCGTCGCCGGTGAGGCCGGCGACGAGGAAGGGAGCGGTGCGAGCGGCGGCGCGGCGACCGCGGCGGCGGAGCGATCGGACGGCGCCGTCGAGTTCACCGGCACGGTCGTCCAGACCGGAGACCCGGTCGTGCTCGACGACGGACAGCAGACGAAATCGGTCGACACCGACGCGAGCCTCCGGCTCGGCGAGGAGATAACCGTCCGCGGCCCGGAGCGCGACGGGACCATCGACGCCGACGACGTCTTCTGACGCGCCCGACCGCCGCGGCGGCCCGTCCGGATCCGGCGGCAAAGCGGGTAACGGAAAGCGTTATACGACACACGGACGCGACTGTGTGTATGAGTGTCGAGTTACCGTTCGCGCCGGTCGACGGGATCATCCGGCGGAACGCGGGGGAACTCCGCGTCAGCGCGGACGCCGCCGAGGAGCTCGCGCGACGGATCCAATCGCACGGCGCCGAGCTCGCCGTCGACGCGGCCGAGCAGGCGACCGCGGACGGCCGGAAGACGCTGATGGCCGCGGACTTCGGCGTCGAGCAGGTCGTCGGCCGGGAGGATCTCACGCTCCCGGTCGCGCCCATCGACCGGATCGCTCGACTCCGGATCGACGACCGCTATCGGGTCGGCGTCGACGCGCGCGTCGCGCTGGCCGACATTTTGGAAGACTACGCCGACAACGTCGCGAGCGCGGCCGCGACGCTGGCCCGGCACGCGGACCGACGGACCGTACAGGCCGAGGACATCGAGACGTACTTCGCGTTGTTCGAGTAGATGCAGTTTGGCTACAGCGAGCGGTGTCTCGACCACGACACCGGTGAGCGACACCCGGAGAACCCCGACCGACTCCGCGCGATCCGCCGCGGTCTCGCGAAGCGGCACGGCGTCGAGTACGTCGAGGCCGATCCCGCGGCGAAGGCGGCCGTCTCGGCCGTTCACGACCCCGATTACGTCGACGAACTGGAGTCGTTCGTCGCGGACGGCGGCGGCAGCTGGGACCCCGACACCGTTGCCAGCGACGGGACGTGGGACGCGGCGCTCACCTCGGCCGGGCTCGCCCAGTGGGCCGCCCGCGCGGCGCTCGACGGCTCGACCGGGCGGCAGACCCCGTTCGCGATCGGCCGCCCGCCGGGCCACCACGCCGTCACCGACGACGCGATGGGGTTCTGCTTCTTCAACAACGCCGCCGTCGCGGCCCAGACCGCCCTCGACGAGGACCTCGCTGACCGCGTCGCGATCTTCGACTGGGACGTGCACCACGGGAACGGCACGCAGGACATCTTCTACGACCGCGGCGACGTCCTCTACGCGTCGATCCACGAGGACGGCCTCTACCCGGACACGGGAGACCTCGACGAGACCGGCGAGGGAGACGGCGACGGGACGACCGTGAACCTCCCGCTGGCGGCCGGTGCCGGCGACGCCGACTACCTCTACGCCGTCGACGAGGGGATCGGGCCTGCGATCGATCGGTTCGACCCCGACCTGCTGATCGTCTCGGCGGGGTTCGACGCGCACCGCCACGACCCCATCTCGCGGATGCGCGTCTCCTCGGAGGGGTACGCGCTGTTGACCGACCGGATCCGGACGCTCGCCGATGACGCCGGCGCCGCCCACGCGTACGTGCTGGAGGGCGGATACGGCCTCGACACGCTCGCCGAGGGGGTCTCGATGGTCCACGAGACGTACGACGGGCGCCCCCCGGTCGACACCGACGAGGACCCGGACGCGAAGACCGAGTCCCTCGTCGACGACCTGCGGGCGGAACTGGACCTGTAGCCCGGAAGGTGGGTCGACGCCGGACTCGCTCGTCGCTATCGCTCCTCGCTCGTAGTCGGCGTCGACAGAAACGCCCGGAGCGGGATTTGAACCCCGGTCGTTCCGCTCGCTACGCTCGCTTCACTCCCTGACTCAAATCCCTTCGACGGTTTCTGCTGTCGCGGTACTCGCTCGTCGCTACCGCTCCTCGCTCGCAATTGCGACAGCAGAAACGCCCGGAGCGGGATTTGAACCCGCGTCACGACCGTGACAGGGTCGTATGATGGGCCACTACACCATCCGGGCAACCAAGCGACAGCGCCCCGAAACCGGGGACGCCCGGAGCGGGATTTGAACCCGCGTCACGACCGTGACAGGGTCGTATGATGGGCCACTACACCATCCGGGCTTGTCGTACCAGTTCGTATCCCTGTCTGGCAAATAAGGCTTGTCATCGCCGACGAGGATGGGGTCCGGTGACAGGGGGGTTGCCTCCGATATCCTTTTGTGTCAACCTCGCGTGTGTGGGAGTGTCGAACGCCCCGCGACCCGTGAGCCGCGCGCGGCGGCGCTTGGTAAGTCTTATGACGCTGGCGCATATACCTACCTGTAGTATCTCGTGATAGCTTCTCCCCACCACCAGCACCCATGGTAGACGTAAGCCAACACGAACTCGTCCCGGACCACGTCCTCCTCGACGACCCCGAGGAGGTCGAAGAGGTCCTGGCGGAGTACGACGTGAAGAAAACGAACTTACCGAAGATCAAACGCACGGATCCCGCGCTCCCCGACGAGGCCGAGGTCGGGGACGTGGTGAAGATCGTCCGCGACTCCCGCACGACCGACGAGGCGGTCGTGTATCGACTGGTCGTCTCATGAACAGGCAAGACCGACGCGTGGTTTCACGCGAATACTTCTCCGACGAACGGCTCGCCGAACACCACTTCCGCTCGTTCAACAACTTCCTGGACCGCGGCATGCAGGAAGTCGTCGACGAGAAGGAGACGATCGAGACGGACATCGGCGACAAGGAGGGCCAGGAGCCCGTCTACGTCGAGCTCGGCGACGTGCGGATGGTCACCCCGCGCGTCCGCGAGGCCGACGGCTCCGAGGAGCTGCTCTATCCCCAAGAGGCGCGCCTCCGCAACATCACCTACTCGGCGCCCGTGTTCATGGAGATGTCCATCGTCCGCGGCGGCGAGGACGAACCGGAGCAGGTCGTCGACACGACCGAGACGAAGGTCGGTCGGATGCCGATCATGGTCGGCTCGGACAAGTGTAACATGGCGGGCTTCTCCGACGAGGAGCTCATCGACATCGGCGAGGACCCCGTCGACCCCGGCGGCTACTTCATCGTCAACGGCTCCGAGCGCGTGCTGATGACCTCGGAGGACCTGGCGCCGAACAAGATCCTCGCCGAGTACGACTCGAAGTACGGCGACGAGATCCAGGTCGCGAAGACGTTCTCCCAGCGCCGGGGCTACCGCGCCTTAGTGCTCTGTGAACGCAACCGCGAGGGGCTGCTCGAAGTGTCGTTCCCCTCCGTCTCCGGCTCCATCGACTTCGTGACGCTCGTCCGCGCGCTCGGGCTCGAATCCGACGAGGAGATCGTCCACCGCGTCTCGGACGACCCCGAGATCGTGAAGTTCATGCTGGAGAACTTAGAGGAGGCCTCGGTCCAGACGACCGAGGAGGCAATCGAGACCCTCGGCGAGCGCGTCGCGAGCGGTCAGGGGAAGAACTACCAGCTCAAGCGGGCGAACTACGTCATCGACCGCTACCTCCTCCCGCACCTCCACGAGGAGGGCGTCGACGAGGAGGACGTGCGGATCAACAAGGCGTACTACCTCTGCCGGATGGCCGAGGCGTGCTTCGAGCTCGCTCTCGACCGCCGCGAGGCCGACGACAAGGACCACTACGCGAACAAGCGCCTGAAGGTCTCCGGCGACCTGATGCGCGACCTGTTCCGGACCGCTCTCAACAAGCTGGCGCGCGACGTGAAGTACCAGCTGGAGCGCGCGAACATGCGGAACCGGCAGCTCACCGTCAACACGGTGGTCCGCTCCGACGTGCTGACCGAGCGCCTCGAACACCCGATCGCGACGGGGAACTGGGTCGGCGGCCGCTCGGGCGTCTCCCAGCTCGTCGACCGGACCGACTACATGGGCGTGCTCTCGCACCTGCGGCGCCTGCGCTCGCCGCTGTCGCGGTCGCAGCCGCACTTCGAGGCGCGGGACCTCCACGCGACCCAGTGGGGTCGCATCTGTCCCTCCGAGACGCCGGAGGGGCCGAACTGCGGGCTCGTGAAGAACTTCGCGCAGGCGATGGAGCTCTCGCAGACGGTTGAGGACGAACAGGGGCTGAAACGAGAACTGGCGTCGATGGGTGTCGAGGGGATCCCCGGCATCGAGGGCGTCGAACGACAGACGGCGGACGACTGATCATGGCACAAGCAGAACGCGAAGCGAAGGTGTACGTCAACGGGAGCCTCGTCGGCACCCACGAGAACCCGGACGAGCTCGCCGAACAGATACGCGAGGCGCGCCGCCGCGGCGACGTCTCGGAGATGGTGAACGTCTCGGTGAAAGACCGGACCCGCGAGGTCATCGTCAACGCCGACGCGGGGCGGGCGCGACGCCCGCTCATCGTCGTCGAGAACGGCGAGCCGCTCCTCGGCGACGAGGAGATCGAGGCCCTCGAACGCGGCGACGTCGAGTTCGAGGACCTCGTCGAGCGCGGCTACGTCGAGTTCATCGACGCGGAGGAGGAGGAGGACATCCTCGTCGCGGTCGACGAGGAGGACGTGACCGAGGACCACACGCACCTCGAGATCGACCCGCAGCTCGTCTTCGGCATCGGCGCGGGGATGATTCCGTACCCCGAGCACAACGCGAGCCCGCGGATCACCATGGGCGCGGGGATGATGAAGCAGTCGCTCGGGCTCCCCTCGGCCAACTACCGCATCCGGCCGGACACGCGTCAGCACCTCCTGCACTACCCGCAGCTGGCGATGGTGAAGACGCAGACGTCCGACCAGATCAGCTTCGACAAGCGGCCGGCGGCGCAGAACTTCGTCGTCGCCGTGATGTCCTACGAGGGCTTCAACATCGAGGACGCGCTGGTGATGAACCAGGGCTCCGTCGACCGCGCGCTCACCCGCTCGCACTTCTTCCGGACCTACGAGGGCGAGGAGCGCCGGTACCCCGGCGGCCAGGAGGACCGCTTCGAGATTCCGGACCAGGACGTTCGCGGCGCGCGCGGCGAGGACGCGTACACCCACCTCGACGAGGACGGCCTCGTCAACCCCGAGACGAAGGTCGACGAGTCGTCCGTCCTGCTCGGGAAGACCAGTCCGCCGCGCTTCCTCGAAGAGCCGGACGACATGGGCGGGCTCTCACCGCAGAAGCGCCGCGAGACCTCCGTGACGATGCGCTCGGGCGAATCGGGCGTCGTCGACACGGTGACGCTGATGGAAGGCGAGGACGGCTCCAAGCTCTCGAAGGTGAAGGTGCGCGACCAGCGCGTCCCCGAACTGGGCGACAAGTTCGCGTCCCGACACGGACAGAAGGGCGTCGTCGGCCACCTCGCGCCCCAGGAGGACATGCCGTTCACCGAGGAGGGGGTCGTCCCGGACCTCGTGATGAATCCGCACGCGCTGCCGTCGCGGATGACGGTCGGCCACGTGCTGGAGATGCTCGGCGGGAAGGTCGGCTCGCTCCGCGGCTCGCGCGTCGACGGGACGCCGTTCCAGGGGGAAGACGAGGAGGAGCTCCGCGGTCAGCTGGAGGAGTACGGCTTCGAGTCCTCCGGCAAGGAGGTCATGTACTCCGGCGTCACCGGCGAGAAGATCGACGCCGAGATCTTCGTCGGGACGATCTTCTACCACAAGCTGTACCACATGGTGTCGAACAAGCTCCACGCCCGCTCGCGCGGGCCGGTCCAGGTGCTCACGCGCCAGCCGACCGAGGGGCGCGCCCGCGAGGGCGGGCTGCGCGTCGGGGAGATGGAGCGCGACACGATCATCGGCCACGGCGCGTCGATGGTGCTCAACGAGCGGCTGCTGGAGTCCTCTGACGCCGAGACGGTCCACGTCTCAGCGGAGACCGGGCTCGTCGCCGTCGAGGACCGCGAGCAGCGCCGCGTGTACGACCCGGTCACGGGCGACGAGGACGACATCCACGAGCTGGAGGTCAGCTACGCGTTCAAGCTGCTGCTCGACGAGATGATCGCCCTCGGCATCCGACCGAAACTCGAACTGGAGGACGCGATTTAGATGTCAATGCAAACACCGAAAGTGCTCGGCGGGATCGACTTCGGCCTCATGGACCCGGAGACGTACCGGGACATGTCCGCGACGAAGGTTATCACGGCCGACACGTACGACGACGACGGCTATCCGATCGACATGGGGCTGATGGACCCGCGACTGGGGGTCATCGACCCCGGCCTGGAGTGCCGGACCTGCGGCTCGCACTCCGGCTCCTGTAACGGCCACTTCGGCCACATCGAGCTGGCCGCGCCGGTCATCCACGTGGGCTTCACGAAGCTCATCCGGCGGCTGCTGCGCTCGACGTGCCGCGAGTGCGGTCGGCTCGCCCTGGACGACGCCCAGCGCGACGAGTTCCGCGACCGCTACGAGCGGGCGAAGGAGCTCGGCGACGACGAACACGACGTGCTGAAGGCCGCCGTCCGGCAGGCCCGCAAGGCGTCGACGTGCCCGTTCTGCGGCGAGCCGCAGGCGGACATCAAACACGAGAAGCCGACCACCTACTACGAGGTTCAGGACGTGCTCTCCGGAGACTACTCCGAGCGAATCGCGGCCGCGATGCAGCCCGATGAGGAGGAGGACGACCCGGGCACCTCGCCGCAGGAGCTCGCCGAGAAGACGGACATCGCCGTCGACCGGATCAACGAGATCATGGCCGGCGAGTTCCGCCCGCGCAAGGAGGACCGCCGCGCCATCGAGAAGGCGCTGGACGTCGACCTCACTGAGGAGGACATGAACAAGCTGATGCCCTCGGACATCCGCGACTGGTTCGAGGACATTCCGGACGAGGACCTCGAGGTCCTCGGCATCGACTCCGAGCACTCCCGCCCCGAGTGGATGATCCTGACAGTGCTCCCGGTCCCGCCGGTGACCACTCGTCCCTCGATCACGCTCGACAACGGCCAGCGCTCCGAGGACGACCTCACCCACAAGCTGGTCGACATCATCCGGATCAACCAGCGGTTCATGGAGAACCGCGAGGCCGGCGCTCCGCAGCTGATCATCGAGGACCTCTGGGAGCTGCTCCAGTACCACGTCACCACCTTCGTCGACAACGAGATCAGCGGGACGCCGCCGGCGCGACACCGCTCCGGCCGTCCCCTCAAGACCCTCAGTCAGCGGCTGAAGGGGAAGGAGGGCCGCTTCCGCGGCTCGCTCTCCGGAAAGCGCGTCAACTTCTCCGCCCGGACCGTCATCTCGCCGGACCCGACCCTCTCGCTGAACGAGGTCGGCGTTCCGGACCGGGTCGCCAAGGAGATGACCCAGACGCTCAATGTCACCGAGCGCAACGTCGAGGAGGCGCGGCAGTACGTACGCAACGGGCCCGAGGCCCACCCCGGCGCGAACTACGTGCGCCGTCCCGACGGCCGCCGGCTGAAGGTGACCGAGAAGAACTGCGAGGAGCTCGCCGAGAAGGTCGAGGCCGACTGGGAGGTGAACCGCCACCTCGTGGACGGCGACATCGTGATCTTCAACCGACAGCCGTCGCTCCACCGGATGTCCATCATGGCCCACGAGGTCGTGGTGATGCCGTACAAGACGTTCCGGCTCAACACTGTCGTCTGCCCGCCGTACAACGCCGACTTCGACGGCGACGAGATGAACATGCACGCGCTCCAAAACGAGGAGGCCCGCGCCGAGGCCCGCGTCCTCATGCGCGTCCAAGAGCAGATCCTCTCGCCCCGGTTCGGCGGGAACATCATCGGCGCGATCCAGGACCACATCTCCGGCACCTACCTGCTCACCCACTCGAACCCCGAGTTCACGGAGACGCAGGCGCTGGACCTGCTCCGCGCCACGCGCGTGGACGAACTGCCCGAGGCGGACGGCGTCGACGACGACGGCCGCGAGTTCTGGACCGGCCGGACGCTGTTCTCGGAGCTGCTCCCGGACGACCTCGACCTCTCCTTTACCTCCTCGGCCGGCGACAGCGTCGTCATCGAGGACGGACAGCTGATAGAGGGGACCATCGACGAGGACGCGGTCGGCGCGTTCGGCGGCGAGGTCGTCGACACGCTCACGAAGGAGTACGGCGAGACCCGCGCCCGCGTGTTCATCAACGAGATCGCGTCGCTGGCGATGCGCGCGATCATGAACTTCGGGTTCTCGATCGGGATCGACGACGAGTCGATCCCGCCGGAGGCCGAAGAGCAGGTCGACGAAGCGATCGAGAGCGCCTACGACCGCGTTCAGGAGCTCATCGCGACGTACGAGGCCGACGAGCTGGAGTCGCTGCCGGGCCGCGGCGTCGACGAGACGCTCGAGATGAAGATCATGCAGACGCTCGGGAAGGCCCGCGACTCGGCCGGGGAGATCGCCGACCAGCACTTCGGCGACGACAACCCGGCGGTCGTGATGGCGCGCTCGGGCGCCCGCGGTTCGATGCTGAACCTGACGCAGATGGCCGGGTCGGTCGGCCAGCAGGCGGTCCGCGGCGAGCGGATCAACCGCGGCTACGAGGACCGGACGCTCTCGCACTACCGACCGAACGACCTCTCCTCTGAGGCGCACGGCTTCGTGGAAAACTCCTACCGCGGCGGGCTCACCCCGCAGGAGTTCTTCTTCCACGCGATGGGCGGCCGCGAGGGGCTCGTCGACACGGCGGTCCGGACCTCCAAGTCCGGTTACCTCCAGCGTCGGCTCATCAACGCGCTCTCCGAGCTGGAGGCGCAGTACGACGGCACGGTCCGGGACACCTCGGGCCGGATCGTCCAGTTCGAGTTCGGCGAGGACGGCACCTCGCCCGTGAAGGTCTCCTCCGGCGAGGAGGACGGCATCGACGTCGACGGGATCGTCGACCGCGTGGTCGACGCGGAGTTCGCCTCCGACGAGGAGAAGGAGCGGTTCCTCGGCGAGCGCGAGCCGCCGACGAACCTCTCGGAGCACGCCGGGCCGGGGCTCAACAAGGCCGGCGGGCCGGGGGTGGAGTCCGATGACTGAGTACGACAACGTCACCGACGACATGGAGGCGGTCGTGGAGGCGACCGAGCTCCCGCGCCGACTCAGGACGAAGGTGTACGAGGCGATCGACCGGAAGGCCGAGGAGGCCGGCGAGGTCACCATCGAGCAGGCGACCGACATCGCCGAGGGCGTCGAGAACCGCTACGAGCAGACGCGGGTTGATCCCTTGGACCCTGTGGGCACTGTTTCTGCCCAATCGATTGGTGAACCCGGTACTCAGATGACAATGAATACTTTTCACTACGCTGGCGTCGCAGAAATCGACGTCACGCAGGGGCTCCCCCGACTCATCGAGCTGGTGGACGCCCGGAAGACGCCGGACACGCCGATGATGACGGTCCACCTCGACGGGGAGTACGCGACGGACCGCGAGAAGGCCCACGAGGTCGTCTGGTCGATCGAGGCGACGCGCATCCTCGCGCTCGGCGACGTATCGACCAACGTCGCGGACATGCTGGTCCGGATCGACTTAAACGACGACACCCTCTTGGAGCGGTGGCCCACCCACTCCGACCCGACGGAGATCGCGGGGATCATCGCCGAGACGATCGAGGACGCGTTAGGCGTCGACGCCCGGCAGGCCGGCACCGTGATCGAGTTCGGCCCCAACGAGCCGAGCTACCGCGAGCTGCTCCAGCTCGTCGAGCGGCTCCGGGAGATCGTGTTCAAGGGAATCGAGGAGATCGAACGCGTCGTCATCCGGAAAGAGGAGATCGACGGCGACGAGGAGTTCGTCCTCTACACCGAGGGGTCGGCGTTCGGCGACACCCTCGACATCGAGGGCGTCGACGCCTCGCGGACGACGTGTAACAACATCCACGAGATCTACCGCAACCTCGGCGTCGAGGCGGCCCGCGAGACGATCATCGACGAGACGAAGAACACGCTCGAAGAGCAGGGGCTCGACGACGTGAACGTCCGCCACCTCATGCTCGTCGCCGACATCATGACGAACAACGGCGAGATCGAGTCCATCGGCCGGCACGGCATCTCCGGCAACAAGGACTCGGTGCTCGCGCGCGCGGCGTTCGAGGTGACGGTGAACCACCTGCTCGACGCCGCGATCCACGGCGAGTACGACGACCTCGACGGGGTCATCGAGAACGTCATCGCCGGCAAGCCCATCTCGATGGGGACCGGCGACGTCGACCTCCGGATGGGGTCGCGCGTCGTGAGCGACGACTAATGCGCGTCGAGCTCTCCGACGAGGCGCGGCGCTACATCGGTCGGTTCGACGAGCTGACCGGCGTCACGCCGACCGACTGCCTCGTGGAGGGCGACCGGCTCGTGTTCGTGGTACCCGCGGGCGAGATGGCGGCCGCGATCGGGCAGGCCGGCGAGACCGTCACGGAGGCGGAGCGGCGGCTCGACAAGTCGATCGAACTAGTCGAGGACGCCGACACCGCCGAGGCGTTCGTCGCGAGCACGCTCGCGCCGGCGGCCGTCAACGCGGTCACCATCTCGGAGCAGAACGACCGCGTGGCGTACGTCGAGGTTCCGGAGGCGGACCGCGGCGTCGCCATCGGCGCGGAGGGTGCGAACATCGAGACCGCCCGCCGGCTCGCCGAGCGTCACTACGATGTCGACGACGTACAGCTGACCTGAGGGGAGCGACGCTCCGCCGGTCGTCCGGGGTCCCCCGGTTCGCGCGCCGAAGGCGCCCGAACCCGCGCACTCTTCCGCCGGCTTCGACCGGAGAACGAACGCGTCTCTTGGCGGCTTATCGCCTCAACGTTGTTTTGCGCCCGTCGTTCCGCCGCGAAACGCCCTCAGATTCCCCGAGCGGTACCTCTCGACGGATCTGAGGGCGTTTCGCGGCGGCGAAAGACGACGCTTAAGTAGCTCCGTTCGGAAGTAGACGTACGATGGCGAACGGCAAGTACGCGGCCCGTAAGCTCAAAAAGGACCGGCAGAAGCGACGCTGGTCCGACTCCGAGTACGCTCGGCGCGAGCGCGGGCTCAAGACGAAGTCCGACCCCCTGGAGGGTGCCCCGCAGGCGCGCGGCATCGTCCTCGAAAAGGTCGGCATCGAGGCAAAGCAGCCGAACTCGGCGATCCGAAAGTGCGTCCGGGTTCAGCTCATCAAAAACGGGAAGCAGGTCACCGCGTTCTGCCCCGGTGACGGCGCGATCTCGTTCATCGACGAGCACGACGAGGTCACGATCGCCGGGATCGGCGGCGCGAAGGGTCGCGCGATGGGCGACCTCTCCGGCGTCAACTACAAAGTCGAGAAGGTCAACGGCGTGTCGATGATCGAACTGGTTCGCGGCAACGCGGAGAAGCCGGTCAGATGAGCGGCGAGGAAACCGAGGCGCCGTCCGAGGAGGACGTCGCCGCCGAGGAGCCGGACCCGGACGCGCCCGCGTCGAGCGAGGCCGCCAACGAGAACGCCAAGCTGTTCGGCGTCTGGGACGTCACCGAGATCGCCTACGAGGATCCCTCGACGAAGCGGTACATGACGGTGACGCCCATCGCACACACGATGGGCCGCCACGCGTCGAAGCAGTTCAAGAAGTCGGAGATCTCCCTGGTCGAGCGGCTGATCAACCGCCTGATGCAGACCGAGGAGAACACCGGGAAGAAACAGCAGGCGACGCGGATCGTCCGCGACGCCTTCGACATCGTTCACGACCGGACCGAGGAGAACCCGGTCCAGATCCTCGTGAGCGCCGTCGAGAACGCCGCGCCCCGCGAGGAGACCGTCCGCCTGAAGTACGGCGGCATCTCTGTCCCGAAGGCGGTCGACGTCGCGCCCCAGCGCCGCGTCGATCAGGCGTTGCTCTTCATCTCCGACGCCGTCGCGAGCGCGACGTACAAGTCGACGACCGCCGCCGCCGAGGCGCTCGCGAACGAACTCGTCGCCGCCGCCGACTACGACGTCGAGGGCTCCTACTCCATCTCGCAGAAGGAGGAGCGCGAACGCGTCGCCGCCGCGGCCCGCTGACGCCGCCGGCGTTTTCTACATCTCTTTCCGACCGCCCACCGACGGGTCCGCCTCGATCTCGCCGCGTCGGGCGCGTCGCCGCCGCTGGTGAGGAGCGAAAAAAGAAAGTCGGGTTCGGCCGCGCGGTCGCGGCGTCAGTCGTCGGCCGGCGTCGCGCCGGAGCCGCCGTCGGCGTGCTGCTGTTTGACCCACGAGAGCTTGCCGCCGGCCGCGAGGATGTCGCGCTCGCGCTCGGAGGCGTCGAGGTCGGCGGTGAACTCCCACTCGCCGTTGACGCTCACGGTGAACTCCTCCTGCCCGGAGCGGACGCCCGCGGGCACGTCGTCGACGATTTCGAGGTCGTCGCCCTGGTCGATCTCCTCGTACGTCTCCTCGTCGATCGCCAGCGGGACGATCCCGAAGTTGAACAGGTTCGCCTTGTGGATGCGGGCGAAGCTCTGCGCGAAGACGGCCTCGATGCCGAGGTACATCGGACAGAGCGCGGCGTGTTCGCGCGAGGAGCCCTGGCCGTAGTTCTCGCCGGCCACGAGGACGCCGCCGTCGGCGTCGAGCGCGCGGTCGGCGAACGTGTCGTCGACGCGCGAGAGCGTGAACTCGGAGAGCTTCTCGATGTTCGAGCGGAACTTCAGGATGTCCGCCGTCGCCGGGATGATGTGGTCGGTGGTGATGTTGTCCTCCATCTTGAGGAGGGCCTCGCCGCCGTCCACGTCGATGTCGTCCTTCAGCGGCACGTCGCCGATGTTCGGACCCTTGACGAGCCCGTCGTCGATCGCCTCGTCGGGCGAGATGATGTCGGAGTCGTCCTCTCCCATGCCGGGGCCGTACTTCGTACCCATTTCGAGACCGGGCGCTTCGAGGTCGCCGAGCTCGTCCGCGAGGTCACGCGGGTCGACGATCTCGCCGGTGATGGCCGCCGCGGTGGCGACCTCGGGCGAGCAGAGGAAGACGGAGTCGTCCTCGATGCCCGAGCGGCCCTCGAAGTTGCGGTTGAAGGTGCGCAGCGAGACGGAGTCGGAGGCGGGCACGTGACCGATGCCGATACACGCGCCGCAGGTCGCCTCGGAGAAGTTGACGCCGGCCGCCATCATCTCCGCGGTCCAGCCCTCGCGTGCCAGCATCTCGGAGGCCTGCTTCGAGCCGGGCGCGACGATCATCTCGGTCTGCTTGGCGACCTCGCGGTCCTCCAGCATCTTCGCGCTGGGGAGGATGTCCTCGTAGGCGCCGTTGGTACAGGAGCCGACGATGACCTGCTCGACGTCGGTGCCCTCGTACTCGCTGACGGGGGCGACGTTGTCGGGCATCGAGGGGGCGGCCACGAGCGGCTCGAGCTCGGTCAGGTCGACCTCGATCGTCTCCGCGTACTCCGCGTCCTCGTCGGGCTGGAGGTCGACGAACTCGTCCTCGCGGTCCTGGCGCGCGAGCCAGTCCTTCGTCTTCTCGTCGGTCGCGAAGATCGAGGAGGTGGCGCCGAGCTCGGTGCCGAGGTTCGTGATCGTGGTGCGCTCGGGGATCGTGAGCTTCTCGGCGCCGGGGCCGGTGTACTCGAAGATCTTGCCGACGCCGCCCTTGACGGTCAGCTCGCCGAGCAGGTGGAGCGCGATGTCCTTCGCGGTCGCCCACTCGGGGAGCTCGCCCTCGAGGTGGACGTTGACGACCTCCGGCATCTCGACGTAGTAGGGGCCGCCGCCCATCGCGACGGCGATGTCGAGCCCGCCGGCGCCGATCGCGAGCTGGCCGAGCCCGCCGGGGGTCGGCGTGTGCGAGTCGGAGCCGAGCAGCGTCTTGCCGGGCGCCGCGAAGTTCTCCTTGTGGACTTGGTGGCAGATACCGTTGCCGGGCCGCGAGAAGTACGCGCCGTACGTGCCGGCCGCGGAGCGGAGGAAGCGGTGGTCGTCAGTGTTCTTGAAGTCGAACTGGTACGTCTGGTGGTCACAGTACTGCGCGGCCAGCTCCGTCTGGACCTCGTCCATTTCGAGGGCCTCGAACTGGAGCCACACCATCGTCCCCGTGGTGTCCTGCGTCAGCACTTGGTCTATCTCGATGCCGATCTCCTCGCCGGGCGTCAGCTCGCCCTCGACGAGATGCTCATCGAGGATCTTCTCTGTAATCGTTTGTCCCATATCATCCGCAGTTGGCTCTCCCGTGGATATAAAACCCGCGAGTTTCCCGAAGATCGACCGTGTTAGATCGTCCGATGCGGCAACGTTCGCTGTGAACTCACAGTGGTACCATACACCGTGAAATACGTAGCCGTGCCGAGTATTTTAGGTCATTAAACGCCTGAAACGGCCGAAAACCACCGTCTCCGCGCCTCCGGCGAGAGCTGCCGCTTTCCGCGCGAGCGACCCGCGGCGCGGTCGACACCGTTTAGGCTCGGCCGCGGTTCCGGACGCGCATGTTCGATTCGGGAGCCGCGGTCGCGGCGGCGCTCTCCGCGGCCGGCGCCGACCTCGACGACGCGCAGCGACAGCCGAACGGCGTCGACCTCACCGTCGACGCGCTGTTCGAACAGGCGGAACCGGGCCGGCTCGGGCGCGACTGGAAGCGCGTGGGCGAGCGCCGGGAGCTGGAGCCGCGGGGCGACTGTTACCGGCTCGAACGCGGGAGCTACGTCGTCCGGTACGGCGAGCCGGTGCGGATCCCGGACGAGCGGATCGGCTTCGTCCTCCCGCGCTCGACGCTGCTGCGGAACGCCTGTACCCTCGACACCGCGGTGTGGGACGCGGGCTACGAGGGGGTCGGCGAGGGGCGCCTCGACGTGGGACACCCGATCGAGATCGAGCCGGGCGCGCGGATCGCGCAGCTGGTGCTCGCAGAGGCCGACCACGACGGGACGTACGACGGCGCGTACCAGCAAGAGAACCTCTGAAACGATCGGTTGGCGCCCGTCGGCCACATCCACCGCCGCGCGCGAGTGCGACGCCGCTGGGCGCACCGGTCGGTGACGAGCGCTTCCATCACTACCACGCCGTTGTCGCAAACGGACGGAACACCCGTAGCTCGGGAGTCAAAGGAACGAACGGCACGCCCGTGCCGGGAAAAGGTGGCACGAGCGTGTCGTTCAGTAGGTCCCCGCTGACGCTTCGGCCCTCCAAGCGAAGCGTCACCTGAAACAAGCGGAGGTAGATACTTAAGCGTGCCGGGGGCGGCAGCGTTATCGTATTAGCTAGCGGCAAGATGTTCACAACACGTGACCAACAGGAACCGAAACAGCCCGACTGCGGTCCGGTCCCGTCGACTCGGCGGCGGACTCTCTCCCGCTACTGGCGGGCGGGGTGGTCGGCGCGGAGCCGCGTCTGTCCTTCGCCGAGGAGTCGCTCGCGGAGCGTCTCACCCGGCGGCTCGGCGTCGGCCGGGGGGACGAGCCCGCGCTCGCGGAGCTCCGGGACGACGAGGTCGACGAAGTCGACGAGCGAGTCCGGGCGGACGACCTCCTTGACGTTGAACCCGTGGACGCCGACCTCTTCGTGCCAGCGCTGGAGCTCGTCGGCGATCACCTCCGGGGTGCCGACGATCTTCGGCGAGGTGGTGCCGAGCCCGCAGAACTCCGCAACTTCGCGGACCGTCCACTCGCGGTCCGGCTGCGCCTTCGTGAACGCGTTCATCGTCCCTTGGATCGCGTCCGTCTCGATGTGTTCGACCTTCTGGTCGGGGTCGAGTTCGGATAGGTCCATGTCGAGGAAGCCGGACAGCAGCGCGAGCGTCGCCTCGACGTCGACGTGCCGCTTGTACTCCGCGTGCTTCGCCTCCGCGAGCGCCTGCGTCTCGCCGACGATCGGCACCACGCCGATGAAAAAGCGGAGGCTCTCGGGGTCGCGCCCGGCGTCGGCCGCGCGCGATTTCACGTCCGACATGTACTCGACGACGCCCTCCTCGGTCGGCTGGCTGGCGAAGACGGCCTCGGCGTTGCGCCCGGCGAACGACCGGCCGTAGTCGGAGGAGCCGGCCTGGTAGACGACGGGGGTGCGCTGAGGCGACGGCTCGCAGCCGTGCGGCCCCGGCACAGAGAAGTGATCGCCCTCGTAACCGATCGCGTGGACCTTCTCCGGGTCGCTGTACCGCCCGGCCTCGCGGTCGGCCTCGACCGCGTCGTCTTCCCACGACTCCTCCCACAGCTCGTAGCAGACGTCGAGGAACTCGTCGGCGCGGTCGTAGCGCGTCTCCTTGTCCATCCGATCGTCGAGGCCGAGGTTCGCCGCGGCCGACTCCAGGTACGAGGTGACGACGTTGATCGCCACCCGGCCGTCGGTGAGGTGATCGAGCGTCGAGAACTCCCGCGCCAGCTGGTAGGGGTGGGTGTACGTCGTCGAGCGCGTCACCGCGAAGCCGAGGTCGTCCGTGACCTCCGCCATCGCGGGCACGACCAGCTGCGGGTCGTTCGCTGGCGTCTGGACCGCCCGCTCGACGGCCGTCTCGCGGTCGTCGCCGTACACGTCGTAGATTCCGCGCACGTCGGCGAAGAACACCGCGTCGAAGCCGCCGCGCTCGGCGGTGCGCGCGACCTCGGTCCAGTACTCGCGGTCGGCGTAGTCCGCCGACCGGTCGCCGGGGTACCGCCACGACCCGGGCGAGACGTGCTCCACCGAGGTCATGGTGAAGAGGTTGAGGTGTAGGTGATCGGACACGGACCACCGTACGCGTTCCGGGGTAATACGGCCACAGGAAGTGGCGTCACTTGTCGCGGTCGCGGACGCCTCGCGACGGAGACGCGCGGAGCGACCGCCGACCGGACGCCGACCCGCGGGCCCTACGCGGAGACCGACTCCGGCGAGGAGACGTACGCGGCGAAGTCGGAGGTGGTGATGATGCCGATGGGGGTCCTCCCGTCGACGACCGGGACGTGGTGGAACCCGCGTTCCAGCATCGTCGCGGCGACCGCCGACACGTCGTCTTGCGCGCCGGTGGTGATCGGGTCGCGCGTCATGTACCGCTCGACGGTCGTCTCGGCTTTCGGTTGGCTCTTGGCGACGATGTCGACGAAGTCCGTCGAGGTGAGGATCCCGACGAGGTCGCCGTCGTCGTCGACGACCAGCACGGAGCTGATGTCGTTTTCGAGCAGCACCGCGGCCGCGTCCTCGACCAACGTGTCCGGCGTCACCGTGTGGAGGTCCGTCGACATCAGTCGCGCGACGAAGACGTCTTCGATCTCGTCCATACCCGAGAGACCCGCCCTCGCCGTATAAGCGTTCTCACAGATACCGTGAGAGCCCGGACTGACGGCGCGGGCCGTCCCCCTCGGGAGCCGCGACCCACGCCGTCCGCTCGTCGCGGAGGCCGTCGCGCTCGGCCGCCGGCGGGTCGGCCGCCTCGAACGCGGGACACCCGCCTCCGCACTCGCGGCCGGGGTCGACGACGCGGTCGAAGTGCGCGCAGCGCGGTCGCCCGTCGGCGGTCGCCTCGCCGTGCGCGCACGCCGGCGGCTCGGGGCGCCACCCCTTCCCGTAGGCGCGCTCGGCGACCCGCCGCCGCTTGCGGGCCTTCGCCTCGGGGCCGACGAGCGCCACGTCCGTGCGGGAGGGCCGCTCGTCGCGGATCTCGACGCCCGGCGCCGCCGGGTCGAGCGGCGTCGGCTCGCGGACGACCTCGCGCTCGCCCGTCTCCGGGTCGAACCGCCAGACGCCGACCGCGTCCGGGATCCGGTTGAGGTGCGCGCGGGTGACGTACGAGGCGGTGGCGAGGACCACCTCGTCGAAGAGTCCGAGCGCGGCGTCGTACCGGAGCTGCGCCTCCAGGTCGCCCGGCGTCCCGAGGTCGGGCTTGTTCTCGACGGCGACGAGCTCGCCCACCCAGTCGTCCGGGTAGCGCGCGGTCGCGCGGACGACCTCCCGGCCGTTCCGCCGCTCGCGTTCGAGGTAGCCGACCTCGACCGCGCGGTCGACGACGGCTGCGGCCCGGTCCGGCGGGAGGTCGAAGGCGTCGGCGACGGGGACGGCCTCGCCCGGGCCGACCGCGGCCTCGACGGCCGGACCGGGGATCCGCTCGGCGCTGATCGCGGCGCGGTCGTCGAAGCCGGGTCCCGGCGACAGCAGACAGACATCGACGATGCGCGCGCCGGGCGTCTCGACGCCCGCCCCGAGCTGGCGGGCGACGACCCGGTCAGGCGATTCGAGCGCGGCGCACAACGCCAGCTCGAACCGGTACTCCATACCGCGAACAGGGCGGCCTCGGGCTAAAACGCGTCGCCGCCCTCTCGCCGTGAGCCGCCGCTGTCGCGGTCGCGTCACCGCGAGTCGTCACCCACGCGGTCGCGTCCCGCCGACCGCGGTCCGGTCGTCCGAAACCGGTATTCCCCGCGGGACCCTACGGCGACCATGCGCCGGGTCACCCGGAACCTCCTCATCGCCATCGTTCTCGTCGTCGTTGCGCTGCTCGCGCTCGGCGCGCTCCCGAGCTACCTCGGGAGCGGCGACCCCTACTACCTCACCGTCGAACCGATCGAGACGAACGGCACCGCCGCCGACGTGAACAACGTCTCCGACCGCCGGTACCCGTACCTGATCGGTGCGATAGAGAGCCCTGACGGGCGCTCCGACGGCTACCAGGCCGGGCCGTACGGGATGAAGGAGTGGTTCACCCACACCCCGTTCGACGAGGTCGACGCGCTCACCCAACAGGTGCCGAACGCCTCGACCGAGACCGGCGTGCGGGTGCGCCGCGGCGGCGAGGTGTACCACGCCGAGGTGGTCCGCCCGTGACGGACGAAGACGGGGCGCCCGGCGCGGACGAGGGACCCGCCGGCGCCGACGCGCCGGCCGCCGACCTCCGCGAGCTCCCCGCGTTCTCCGACGGGCGCAACCACTCGCTGCCGGGCGAGCCCGAGTGGCCGGTGGAGGAGGTCGTCGTCGAGTACGACGAGGGGTGGTTCGTCGGCGGTTACGACCGCGTCGAGCAGCCCGACGGCACGGAGAAGAAGTACTACTGGGCGGAGCTGTCGCCCGCGACGGTGATCGTCGCGGTCGCCGACGACCGGGTGCTGTTCGTCGAGCAGTACCGGCCCACCGTGCGGAACACGCAGCTGGAGCTCCCGGCCGGAATCGTCGAGTCCGGCGAGTCCTACACCGAGGCCGGTGCGCGCGAACTCGCCGAGGAGACCGGCTTTGCGCCGTCCTCGACGTCGCTGCTCCAGGAGGTGTGGTGTTCGACGGGCGTGTTGCGCCACAAGCGCGGCTACGTGTTCGCCGAGGGGTTGGAGCCGGTCGACGTCGACCACGACAGCAACGAGTTCCTCGCGCCGCGAGCGGTCCCGGTCGACGAGGCGCTGGACATCGCCCGGGAGCCCCCGACGAACGACGCGACGCTCGAAGGGCTCCTGCTCGCCGAGCGCGAGGGGCTGTTGTAGGCGACCCCTCCGGGCGTCCGCCGGCGACCGGACAGAACCCGACACGCGTCCAGTTCACGGGGCCAACGCGGAGGTATTAATCGCTGCGGCCCCTCAATAGACGTATGAGCCACGCATCGGAGCAGTCGGTGTTGCTGTCGGACGACCCCCCGCTCGACCTCCGCCTCTCGGACGACGAACTTGCGGCGACCCGCGAGCGCATCGTCTCGTTCATCCGCGACGTCGTCGACGACGCGGGCGCCGAGGGGGCGGTCCTCGGCCTCTCGGGCGGTATCGACTCGACGCTCACCGCCCACCTCGCGGTCGAGGCGCTCGGCGAGGACGGCCTCCACGGCCTCACGATGCCCTCGGCGGTGAACGACGCGGACGTGATGAGCGACGCGGAGCGCGTCGCCCACGACCTCGGCGTCGAGTACGACGTGATCGAGATCCAGCCGATCGCGGAGGCCTTCTTCGACGCGGTCCCGGAGGCCGCGACGGACCAGATGGCGGCCGGGAACGTCTACGTCCGCACCCGCGCCGTGTTGAACTACTTCGTCGCTAACGCCGAGAACCGGGTCGTCCTCGGCACCGGGAACCGCGCCGAGGCGATGACCGGCTACTACACGAAGTACGGCGACCAGGCGGTCGACTGTAATCCCATCGGCAACCTCTACAAACAGCAGGTGCGCCAGCTGGCCGCCCACGTCGGCGTCCCCCGCGACCTCGTGATGCAGGAGCCGACCGCGGGGATGTGGGAGGGCCAGACCGACGCCGAGGAGATGGGGCTCGACTACGACACCGTCGACGCCATCCTCGCGGTCCACGTCGACGGCGGACTCTCGCGGTCGGCGACGGTCAGCGAACTCGACGTGCCCGAAGAGGCCGTCGACCGCGTGGTCGACCTCCACGAGCGCAGCGCCCACAAGCGGGCGATGCCCCCGGCGCCCGCCCGCGAACTGTAACGCCCGCGTCGCGCCCCTCAGAACTCCCGCACCGCTTCGAGCACGTCGTGCGCGGAGCCGTCGTCGATGGCCTCGCGGGCGGCGTCGAGGCCCTCCTCGATGGAGTCGGCGTCGCCGCCGGCGTAGATCCGAAGCGCGGCGTTGACCGCGACCGCGTCCGCGAAGGCGCCGTCTCGCTCGCCCGCCAGCACCTCCTCGGTGATCGCGGCGGAGTCGGTCGCGACGTCGTCGACCGCGAGGTCGTCTTCCTCGAGGTCCATCCCGTACTCCGCGGTCTCGATCTCGAAGTCGTCGAAGGACGCGCCCTCGCTGCCCTCGCCGTCGTCGCCCGACGCGTCCCACTCGGCGACCTTGGTGTAGCCGGGGCGTATGTCGTCGTACCCCTCCATGCCCTGGAACATCAGGACGCGGTCGAGGTCGTGGAACTCGCTTTCGACGAACGTGTCGACCACCTTCTTCGCGAACGCGAGGTGGTAGAAGGAGCCGAGGTGGACGGACGCGCCGGCGGGGTTCGCCAGCGTCTCGACGGTGTTGACGAACGACCGGACGCCCATCTGGTCGCGCCGGTCGAACAGGTCGTCGATGGCGGGGTTGAACGCGGGCTGGTAGTAGAAGCCGAAGCCGGTCTCGTCGACCATGTCGGCTGAGTCGGCGGGGGTCAGCTCCGTGTGGACGCCGAGCTCGTCGAGGACGTGTTTGTACGCGTCCTGCTTCTGCGTGGGCACGCGGTCGCCCGAGTGGACGACGACGGGAGTGCCCGCGGCGGCCGCGACCGCGCCCGCCGCGACGCCGAGGATCGCCGTCCGTCCCTTCCCGTCGTAGTTCGCGCCGCAGTCGACGGGGTCGGCGTCGGGTTCGGCGTACTCGACGCGGTCGCACATCACGTCGACGTACGCGCCGAGCTCCTCGGCCGTGTTCCGCTTCCAGCGGTTCGAGAGCCAGAACGCCCCGAGCGTCGTCGGGTCGGGCTCGCCTGCGAGGATGCGCTCGAACGCCTCGGTCGCCTGCGCGCGCGTCAGGTCGTCGGCCGACTTGTGGCCGGAGCCGCAGACCTCGGTCATCAGCCGCTTGAGGGGCCAGTCGCCGAACTCCTGAGTCGCCTGAGCCATACGCTCCGTTAGGCTTCTCGCACGAAAAGTCCCCCGTTCGACTCCCGCACCGCGGGAACGAGAGGGACCGCCTCCGCCCTCCGACTCGACGCGGCAACACCGCGCGCGAGCGATGAGCCGGGACGGCGCGACCGCTCTCGCCCGATCTGTGGTACTCACCCACACAGTACAAATGAACGAATGTCTTGTTCTGTAAGGATATATGTGAATAAACGCTAAACTTGCTCTGTAAGTGTGCCGTATCAGAGTCAAAATAGCGTTAGAGTTATATGCTTGTCCAGATAGTTAGCGATCGTACCCGATGACGTCCAAATCCGTCGCCACCGCGCTCACGCTGTATCGGTCCCGCACGCTGACGCTCGAACAGGCCGCGACCGTCGGCGGCTGCTCGACGGCGCAGTTGGAGAAGAGCGCCCGGGCGTTCGCGCCGACGCCCGGCGAGGCCCCCGCCGACGACTGAATCACCGTCGCGACGCCCGGCGAGGCCCCCCGCCGACGACCGACGCTCCACCCCGACCGACGCTCCGCCCCGAACGTGGTGTCGCCCTGACGATCGGCGCCCTCCGAAACCCGTACGTACACTCCGCCCCAAGCGTTTCCAATGAGTTTGGACGCCGACTGGCGGGCCGACCTCGACGCGGTCGACGCGGCCCTCATCGACGAGTACCAGAGCGGCTTCCCCGTCGAACGCCGTCCGTTCGAGCGGGTCGCCCGCGAGATCGCGGCCGAGACGGGCGTCGCGGTCGACGCCGACGACCTCCTCGACCGCGTCCGCGACCTCCGCGAGCGCGGCGTGTTCCGCCGGTTCGGCGCGGTCCTCAACCCGCCGGTCATCGGCTCGTCGACGCTCGCGGCGGTGCGCGCGCCGGACGACCGGTTCGACGAGGTCGCCGAGGTGATCAACGGGTACCGGCAGGTGAACCACAACTACCGCCGCGACCACGAGTGGAACCAGTGGTTCGTCGTCACCGCGGGCTCCCGCGAGAAGCGCGACGAGATCCTCGCGGAGATCGAGGAGCGAACCGGCTGCGAGGTGCTGGCGCTCCCGATGCTCACGGACTACTACATCGACCTTGAGTTCCCCGTAGTCAACGCCGACCGGTTCGCGCGGGAGTCGCTCGACCACACCGACGTCTCCGCCACCCGCATCTCCGAGGACGCGCGCGGCGACCTGAGCCCGCTCGAAGCGGACCTCCTCTTGGCGATCCAGGACGGCTTCCCGCTGTCCGTGACCCCCTACGCCGACGTGGCGAACGAGATCGACGCGCCCGTCGACGACGTGCTCGCGGCGGTCGAGCGCCTCCTCGCTGACGGCTGTATCAAGCGGATCGGTTGCGTCGTCAACCACGTCGTCACCGGCTTCACGAACAACTGTATGGTGGTCTGGGACGTGCCGGACGAGGAACTCGACGAGCGCGGCGAGGCGGTCGGCAGCCTCCCGTACGTCACGCTCTGTTACCACCGCCCGCGTCGCCCCGACCAGGAGTGGGAGTACAACCTGTTCACGATGATCCACGGTCGGGAGGCGGAGGCGGTCGACGCGAAGATCGACGAGCTGGCGACCGACCACCTCCCGTTCGACCACGAGCGACTCTACTCGACCGAGACGCTGAAACAGACCGGCGCGCGCTACGAGGACCTCGTCGCGGACGACGCGTAACGCAGGAAAAAATCTCCGCGGCTCAGTCGTCGCCGAGGGCGGCCGTCCGCTCCTCTGCCGCCGAGTCGGCGGCGGCGAACTCATCGGCGCCGAGGCGGTCGAGCGCGTCCGCGCCCGCGACCGCGATGACGACGAAGCCGACCTTCGAGACGATGTCGAGGTAGACGAACACGAGCATCTCCGTCGCGGATGTCAGCAGGCCGAAGCCGGTGGGCGCGAGCAGCCACACGACCGGGTACAGCGTCCACAGCACCACGGTGATGTTCCGCAGCGTGCCGAAGACGGCGCGGACCCGGTCGCCCTCCGCCGATGCCGACCGCGGGAGCGCGACGAGCAGCCCGTAGACGAGCGCGAGGTACGCGGCTCCGCCGACGGCGAAGGCGGCCCACGACACCGCTCCGCCGGTGGCGGCGGCGGTGACCCCGCCGGCGATGACCACCACGTCGACGCCGATCAGCCCGGTGAGCACCCGTCGGGACGGGCGGGCGAGCAGCCCGAGGTAGAGGAGTATGAGCGGCGTGGTCACGAGCCAGTCGACGTACCGGACGACCTCCAGCTCGCCGGCCGCCGTCGACAGCGTGCCGACGCCGAGCGCCATCGCGAGGTACGCGAGCGCCGCGACGCCGGTGACGCCGGCGAGGGTCCCGTAGTAGACGCCGTGCGACTCGTCGGTCGCCGACGATCCGGAGAGCCACGCCCACAGCGGGGGAACCGTTCCGGCGCCCATCGCGAGCGCGCCGATCCACGCCCAGACGGTGGTGTCGACGAGCATCTCAGTTCACCCCCTCCCCGGCGGGCGCGTCGTCGCCCCCGCCGCGCGAGAAGTCAAACTCGCTCCCGTCGCCGTCGCCTCCCCCGTCGGGGACGGCGGTGGCGCCGTCGGCCGCCGCGCCGCGGCTCGTCCCGTCGCCCGCGGCGCCGAGACCGTCGCCGGCCGCGAACTCGAAGTCGTCGACCGCGTCGCGCAGCGCGAGCGCCCGGTCGGATAGCGACCCGGCCGCGGTCTCGACCGCCCCGAGGGTCCGCTCCTGCTCGTCGACCGCACCGGTGACGTCGCCGGCCGCGCTGGCCGTCTGCGCGCTGATCGCGGAGACGTCCTCGACGTGGCCGACCACCGCGTCGACGGAGTCGGCCTGCGTCTCCGTCGTCCGGGTGATCTCGGTCATGCTCGCGTCGGTGCGCTCGGAGGCCTCCGCGAGGCGTTCGAGGGCGTCGATCGAGGTCTCGACCGTGTCGACGCCGGCCGAGATCCGCTGTTCCGTGCGCGCCATCGCGTCGGCGCCCGTCTCCGCGCGCTCCTGGACGGAGCGGATCCGGGCCTCGATCTCGCTCGCCGACTCCTGGGTCTCCTCGGCCAGCGCCTTCACCTCCTCGGCGACGACCGCGAAGCCGGCGCCGTCGGCCCCGGAGCGGGCCGCCTCGATGGAGGCGTTCAGCGCGAGCAGGTTCGTCTGCTCGGCGATCTCCGAGATGGTGTCGACCACCTCGCCGATCTCCTCGACCTCCGCGGCGAGCGCCTCGACCTCCGCGGTCGTCTCCGCGGTCGTCTCCTCGACCGCGTCCATCTCCGCGAGCGCCTCCTCGGCGGCCTCGCGACCCTCGTCGCCGACCTCCGCCGCGTGTTCCGCGGTCTCCGCCACGTCGGTGACGGTGGAGGCGACCTCCTCGGCCGAGGACGCGAGGTTCTCGGCCTCGTCGGTCGCCGCCCGCAGGTCGTCGCGCTGGGTGCGCGCGCCCTCGGCGATCTCCTCGACCGCCTCGCTCACGGTCCCTGTCGTCGCCCGCAGGTCCTCCGTGCGGTCGTCGACGGTCCCGGCCACGTCGGCGGTGTCCTCGGCGACGGTCGCGACGGACGCGACCGTCCCCTCCAGCTCGTCGGCCATCTCGTTGAACGCGGCGCCCACCCGCGCCATCGCCTCGTTGTCGCTCTCGGGGTCGACCCGGCGCGTCAGGTCGCCGTCGGCGAGCGCGCGCATGGCGGACTCGTACTCGGTCGCCTTGTGTTCGACCGTCTCGGCGCGCGTGTCGGCCTCCCGTCGCGCTCGTTCCGCCTCCTCGCGGGCCGCTTCGGCGTCGGAGATCTCCGAGCGCAGCGAACCGCGCATCTCGTCGAACGCGTGGAACAGCCGCCCGATCTCGTCGGTTCGCCCGGTGTCGAGCCGCACGTCGAGCTCTCCCTCGGCCATCCGCTCGGCCTTGTCAGTCAGTTGCCGCAGGGAGATGACCGTGTTCGAGCCGACGGTGACGCCGATGAGCGCGAGCCCGATCACCGTCAACAGCGTCATCCCGACCAGTCCGGAGCGCACTTCGGCGCCCGCGGCGCCGGTCCCCTCCGCGCGTAGATAGACGATGACTCCGTACGAAACTGAGACCGCCATGACCCCGATCAGCGACAGAGCGAGCTTCGCACCGTAGCTCGATCGGACGCCCGAGGCCGATCCCTCTTGCATGTATACCGAACGGCAGAGATCCTATCGTCATAATAACTCCTCCCCGAATATTACCAGTGATACTCTGCTCGCGGTCGACTCGGGCGGTACCGGCGGCTCGGCGAGCAGAAAGCGAGCACGTGCGCGAGGCCGCCGGGCCTGACACCCCGATCCGCCGGGACCGGTACGTTGAGGGCGTCGCCGCCCGCACGGACGCGCATGGTGACCGCCTTCGACAGACTCGGATACGGGACGTACAAGCTGGCCGCCGGCGAGGAGTGCGCGGCCGGCGTCGCCCACGCGATCGAGACCGGCTACCGCCACGTCGACACCGCCCAGGGGTACGACAACGAGGCCTCGGTCGGCGACGGGATCGACCGGAGCGACCGCGACCGCGAGGACCTGTTCGTCGCGACGAAGCTCTCGACGGACAACCTCTCGTACGACGACGCGGTCGAGACCGCCCGCGCCAGCCGCGACCGGCTCGGTGTCGACTCGATCGACCTGCTGTACGTCCACTGGCCGATCAACACCTACGAGCCCGCGGAGACGCTGCCCGCGCTCGACGACCTCGTCGACGACGGGGTGATAGATCGGATCGGGCTCTCGAACTTCGAGCCCGACGAACTCGACGAGGCGCTCGACCGCCTCGACCACGACGTGTTCGCCCACCAGGTGGAGTGTCACCCCCTGCTTCAACAGGAGCGGCTCCGCGAGTACGCCGTCGAACACGACCACTGGCTCGTCGCCTACTCGCCGATCGCGCGCAACCGCGTCGCCGAGGTCGACGCCCTCCGAGAGATAGCCGCGGCCCACGACGCGACCCCGGCCCAGGTGAGCCTCGCGTGGCTGCTCTCGAAGGAGCGCGTCGCGCCGATCCCGAAGGCGGCCGACTTCGGCCACGTCGAGGACAACTGGGCGGCCCGCGAGATCGACCTGACGGACGAGGAACTCGCCCGGATCAACGCGCTCGACCGCCGCGAGCGGATCGTCGACTTCGAGGAGGCGTCGTGGAACCGAGACCGATCTCCGTAACGCTCAATACCGGTATTGTGGCCTCATAGTCGGTTTAACGAGGATTCGGATCGAACCCCCGCCCGTGCCGGACCCGAACTCGCGGACCGACGCCGGCCCTCCCGCCGGCGGCTCCCCGAGCGGCGACTCGGACGCGGACGGCGAGTCCGGTCTCCGCGACCGTCCCGCCCTCCTCGCGGCGACGCCCGGGACGGACGCGGTGCTCGATCAGCTCCGGACGCTCGCGGTCCTCGCTGGCCTTCTCGTCCTCCTCGTGACGCTGATCGCCGTCGAGCTGCTCGTTCGCATCTGAGCCCGCCGGCCGACCGAAACTGAACGCGAGACCCGCCCGATCCGGCACTCGACCCGTCCTCTCCGTCGGTTTCACTTCCGCTTTCGGGCGCGTTTTTAAAAGGCGCGGGCGAGACAGGTCCGGTATGGGCCAGTCCACGTTCGATGACGACGACCTGTTCGGCGAGGCGGCCGCGGAGACCCGCGCGGAGGTCGAAGAGCACCTCGCCGCGGCGCGCGAGGAACTCCCGGACCCGGACGCGGTGTGGGAGACGGACGCGGACAACGTCCTCGGCGCGCTCAACGGACTGAAATCCGCGCTCGACGCCGGCGACGCCGTCGACAGCGTCCGCTCGGCGAAGAAGGCGTACGTCCTCGGCGAGCGCGCCGACGCCTTCGAGGACGCCGCCGACCTGAAAGCGGAGATCGAGGAGCTCGAATCGCTCGTCGGCGACATCGAGAGCGCCGCCGACGAGGTCGCCTCCCTCACCGGCACCGTCCCCGCGATCCGCGGGGCGCTTCAGGACGCGGCGGACGAGGAGTAACCCTCCGCTCCGGCCGCGCCCTACGTCGACTTCCGGTCAGCGACCGCTTCCGCCAGCGCCGCGAGCGCCGCGCTCGCGCGGTCGAGCAGGACCGCGCCCCGCTCGGCGTCGCCCTCCCGCGGGTCGCCGACGACGCCGTTGTCGGTGAACTCGGCAGAGTCGTGCGCGAGGTTCACCCCAGACACCCACTCGCCCCACCGGTCGGCGGCGCCCGCGCTCGCATCGTCGACCCGCTCCTCGCGGACCAAGTCCGGATTCGTCGCGCGCAGCAGCGCCGTCTCCAGCGGGCCAGCGTGACCCATGTCGCTCGCGTGGTCGCCGACCGACTCGAACCACGTGAACGCCACCCCGTACCCCGCGTGGGCGTCGTCGCGCGAGAAGCGGCGGGCGACCTCCGCCAGCGCCTCGACGTTCCCCCCGTGCCCGTTGACGAACACGACGCGGTCGACCCCGTGCGAGACCAGCGACTCCGCGGACTCCCGGACGTACGCCCGGAACGTCTCCGGGGAAACCCACATCGTCCCGTCGAAGGCGCGGTGCTCCTCCGCGACGCCGACCGGGATCGGCGGCGCGACCGCGACCTCCCCGCGGTCCGCTCCCGGCTCGCCGCCCGACCCCTCGTCGTCCGTTCCCGTCTCCTCGTAGGCGTCCGCGCTCGCCTCCGCGACCGCGACGGCGTTCAGCGCGTCGGTGCCGAGCGGGGCGTGCGGCCCATGCTGTTCCGTGCTGCCGACCGGGAGGAACGCGACGTCGACGTCGGCGTCGCGAACGTCGGTCCACGTGACCTCGCTGAGGCGCATACCGACGCCTCGGTGGCCGGCGTCGTATAGCCGGCGGTCATCGCCGATGCCGAGTGGCCACCGCCGGCGTCTGGTGGTCGCCGCGGCGCAGGGGCGGTCGACCGCTCGCGAGACATGGGCGCTCGCCCCGCGGCCGCTCCCGGGGTATTATGACGCTTCCCGCGGATCGCGGCTCCATGAGCGGTGACAACGCGGATCACAATACGGGGGCACACGACTCGGCTCCGGCCGTGACGTTCGGCCCGCTGAAGCGGGCGCTCCGCGAACACCGCTATCCGGTGACCGCGGCGGAGCTGATAGAGCAGTGCGGCGCCGCGACGTTGGAGACGCCGGCGAGGACGGCGCGGCTCGACGGGCTGCTCGAAGGGCGCGAGGAGACGCAGTTTCGGGATCCGTCGGAGGTCCGCGAGGCCGTTCTCGATGCGCTCGGGCACGCCGACGCGTCCCCGGAGGCGGCCGCCGACGAGTGGACGCGGCTTCCGCGGTGACTCTTCGGTCGAGCCCCGCCCCGTTCCGCTCGGCGCGCGGCCCCGATCAGTCGTCGTCGGTATCGGCCTCTTCGACTATCCGCGCCGTGCGCTCCTGCGCGCGGTCGATGAACTCCTGCGGGAGCTCGTCGATCTCGCCCGCCTGAACGCCCCAGAGGTGCGCGTACAGCCCGTCGTTGTCGAGCAGCTCGTCGTGCGTCCCCCGCTCGGCGATCTGCCCGCCCTCCAACACGAGGATCGTGTCTGCGTCCTTGATCGTCGAGAGCCGGTGGGCGATCGCGAACGTCGTCCGCTCCTCGGTGAGCCGGTCGAGCGAGCGCTGGATCAGCATCTCCGTCTCCGTGTCGACGTCCGAGGTCGCCTCGTCGAGGATGAGGATGTCCGGGTCCTTGAGCACCGCCCGCGCGATGGTGACGCGCTGGCGCTGCCCGCCGGAGAGCTTCACGCCGCGCTCGCCGACCATGGTGTCGTAGCCGTCGGGGAGGTTCTGGATGAACTCGTGCGCCTCGGCGGCCTCGGCGGCCTCGCGGACCTCCTCGTCGGTGGCGTCGAAGGTACCGTAGGTGATGTTCTCGCGGACCGTCCCGTAGAACAGGTACGAGGACTGCCCGACGTAGCCGATCGAGCGACGGAGCGACTTGAGCGTCACGTCGCGGACGTCCTGTCCGTCGATCTCGATCGACCCCTCGTCGACGTCGTACATCCGGAGGAGCAGCTTGAGCACGGTCGACTTCCCCGCGCCGGTCGGGCCGACCAGCGCGAGCGTCTCGCCGCCCTCGACGGCGAAGTCGACGTCCTCGACGATCGTCTCGTCGTCGTAGCCGAAGGAGACGTCGCCGTACACCACGTCGCCGTCGCCGACCGTCAGGTCCTCCGCGCCCGGGTCCTCGGCGAGCCGCGACGGCTCGTCCATCAGCCCGAAGATCCGCGCGGAGGAGGCGCGGGCGCGCTGGTACATGTTGATGATCTGCCCGAACTGCGCCATCGGCCAGATGAACCGCTGGGTGTAGAGGATGAAGACGACGAACATCCCCACCGAGAGCTCGCCGGTGAACGGTCCCGGCGGCGTCTCCTGGAACACCCAGAGGCCGCCGATGATGAACGTCACCACGAAGCCGACCCCGGCGAGCACGCGGAGCCCCGGGAAGAACTTGATCCGGGTCGTGATCGCGTCCCAGTTGGCGTCGAAGTAGTCCATCGACACGTCGTCGACGCGGTCGGACTCGTACGGCTCCGTGTTCGACGACTTGATCACCTGGATGCCGCCGAGGTTGTTCTCCAGCCGGGAGTTCATCTTCCCGACCGACGAGCGGACCTCGGCGTACTTCGGCTGGATGATCCTGATGAACAGGTAGGTGAACCCGCCGATGATCGGCACCGGCAGCAGCGCGACTAAGGCGAGCTGCCAGTTGATCCAGAAGAGGAGGACGCCGATGCCGACGACCATCACCGACAGGCGGAACAGGGAGTTCATCCCGTCGTTGAGGAACCGTTCGAGCCGGTTCACGTCGTTCGAGAGGATCGACATCATCTCCCCGGTCTGCTTGTCGGAGAAGAACTCCATGTTGAGCCGCTGCATCTTGTCGTAGGTGTCCGTCCGGACGTCGTGCTGGATGTTCTGGGCGAAGGCGTTGAACCCCCAGTTCCGGATCCAGTGGAACCCGGCCCCGATCCCGAACGCGCCCCCGATGACGGCGATGGTGAACCAGAACTGCGCGGTCTGTCCCGTCGGCAGCCACGCGTCGGGGAGGACGACGAGCGGGATCTGCTCGCTGAACAGGGCGTCCTCGTAGAACACGGCGTCGATGGCGATCCCGAGCATCAGCGGCGGGAGCAGGTCGAGCAGCCGCGCGAAGACGCTCGCGAACACCCCAACGGTCACCTGCGGGACGTAGTCGCGGCCGTACTCGACGAACAGCCGCTTCATCGGATTCTCTATCTTGTCCCGCTGCTCCTCGAAGGGATCGTCGTCCTCCCATTCGACGCCACTCATCACGAGTTCGTATCAGGTAGGCGGGCAAATAGGTTTCCTTCGAACCGAAATACGTCGGCAGAAAACGCCGGTAACACCCGTTCGATCGGGTGATCTCTCCCGGAACCACCGCGGTCACCGGCGTCGGCGCAGCGGTCGACCCGACGGTCAGTCCGGCGCGCGCGGCGACCTCGGTCACGCCGACCGCGCGCCGGGCTCAGAGCTCGCGCCGCTCGACGGCGGTGTCGATCCCGGCCTCGTCGAGGTCGTCGCGCACACGTCGCCGGAGCGGGTCCGGCACCCCGTCCCGCGGGACCGGCGTCGCCGTTCCCTCCTCGTCTTCGTCGGTCGGGACGGACCAGTAGAGGACGTGGCCCGTCTCGGCGTAAAACTCCACCGCGTACCGGTCCCGGCCCCCCTCGTAGTGGACGCGGGCGGCCGCGCCCTCCGCGCGCCACCCCTCCTGTCTGACCAAGGCGGCGATCGGCTCTCGCATGGTCGCTCTCGGGCGGCCGGACTCATGTGGGTGTCGACCGATCGGCCGCCCGCCCGATCCGGCGCCCTCCTCCCCCGCATCGACACCGGTTTACAACCGCCGACCCGATGAGTCGCCATGTCTCTTCGCGTCACGTTCCTCGGGACGGGCGGCGCCGTTCCCACCGTCGAGCGCGCGGCCAGCGCCGTCTTCGTCAACCGCGAGGGCGACCGCTTCCTCTTCGACTGCGGCGAGGGCACGCAGCGCGAGATGATGCGCAGCGGCACCGGGTTCGCCGTCGACCGCGTGTTCGTCTCGCACCTCCACGGCGACCACGTCCTCGGCATCCCCGGCCTCGTCCAGACGCTCGGGTTCAACGACCGCACCGACCCGCTGACGATCCACTGCCCGCCGGGGACCGGCGGGCACCTCCGCGACCTGGTCCACGCGGCCGGCCACGACCCCGCCTTCCCGATCCGGATCGAGCCGGTCGCTCCCGGCGAGGTCGCCCACGAGACCGACGAGTACGAGATCCGCGCGTTCGAGACGGAACACCGCACCGTCTCGCAGGGGTACGTCCTAGCGGAGGACGACCGCCCCGGCCGGTTCGACCGCCCGAAGGCGGAGGAGCTCGGCGTCCCCGTCGGGCCGAAGTTCGGCCGCCTCCACGGGGGCGAGCCGGTCGAGGCCGAGGACGGCACGGTCGTTGAGCCGGAGCAGGTCGTCGGCCCGCCGCGTCCGGGCCGGAAGCTTGTCTACACCGCGGACACGCGCCCGCGCGAGTCGACGGTCGAAGCGGCCGCGGACGCCGACCTGCTCATCCACGACGCCACCTTCGCCGACGACATGGCCGACCGCGCCCGCGACACGGCCCACTCGACCGGCGGCGAGGCGGGGTCGATCGCCGACCGCGCGGACGCGAAGCGGCTCGCCTTGGTCCACATCTCCTCGCGCTACGCCGCCGACCCGCGCCCGATCCGCCGCGACGCCCGCGAGGCGTTCGACGGCGAGTGCCTGCTCCCCGACGACGGCGACCTGATCGAGGTGCCGTTCCCCGACGCCGACGAGTGAGGGTCCCGAACACCCGTTCCTCCGTTCGGCTCGTCCCCCTCCGTGCTACCGCAACCCGTGGGACGGTTCCACTCGAAACGGCGCCCGCGCACGGCTGACGCGCGTCTGACGCGGCCGCCGCCGCTCCGGTGTCTTCCGAGCATCTGATCCGCGGTCGGTCCGGCGCCGATCCGGAGAACTCCGGAGAGAAGCGCGCTCTCGACGGATACGTTCACTTTCACCGCGGTCACGGGCGTTTTAATACGGTGAGGAACCAACGGCCGTACGCCTCCCAGTGAAACAAGACCGGAGGCGGAGACACCCCATGAGCGAACTGCGACAGGAAGCGGAAGCGATAGCGGAACAGTTCTCGGACCACACGGACGTCGACCCCGACGACGTCGAGGAGCGCCTGACGACGCTCGTCGACGAGTACCGCGTGCCGCTCGACGAGGCGAGCCGGAGCGTCACTAACAGCTACCTCGAAGACGCCGGGATGGAGCGCGACGAGCTCGGCCGCGGCGGCAGCGAGGAGGTCCTCGTCAACGACATCGACGAGGACGAGCAGTGGGTGGACCTGCGCGTCGAGCTGGTCGACCTGTGGGAGCCCCGCAGCGACTCCATCTCGCAGGTCGGGCTCCTCGGCGACGAGTCGGGCACGATCAAGTTCGTCGCCTTCGAGACCTCCGACCTCCCCGAGCTGACGGAGGGACAGGCGTACGAGCTCTCGAACGTCGTCACCGACGAGTACGAGGGGAGCTACTCGGTGAAGCTCAACCGGACGACCGGTATCACCGAGATCGACGAAGCGATCGAGGTCGGCGACAACGCCGACACCGTCGAGGGCGCGCTGGTCGACATCCAGTCCGGCTCCGGGCTGATCAAGCGCTGCCCCGAGGAGGACTGTACGCGCGTCCTCCAGAACGGGCGCTGCTCCGAGCACGGTCAGGTCGAGGGCGAGTTCGACCTGCGGATCAAGGGCGTCCTCGACGACGGCGAGACCGTCACCGAGGTCATCTTCGACCGCGAGGCCACCGAGGATCTCACCGGCATGACCCTCGAGGAGGCCAAGGACATGGCGATGGACGCGCTCGACACTACCGTCGTCGCCGAGGAGATGGGCGAGGACGTGCTCGGGCGCTACTACCGCGTCACCGGCCCGACCTTCGGGCGGTACGTCCTGGTCGACGAGATGGAGGACCCCGGCACCGTCGACGTTGAAAGCGCGCTGATCGAAGCGAGGTCGATTTGAAATGAGCCAGTCAGCCCCCACCCGAGAGGTCGCCCGGCGCGTGTTCGCGAGCGAGTTCAACGACGCCGGCTACACGTTCACCGAGTCCGACGACGAGCGGGCCCCCGTCTACGCGCTGCTGCCGACGGGCGAGTCCTCGAACCGCGTGTTCTTCGTCGGCACCCTCACCGAGAAGGAGGACGTCGGCGAGGACAGCGAGTACTGGCGCGGTCGCATCGTCGACCCGACGGGCACGTTCTTCGTGTACGCCGGCCAGTACCAGCCCGAGGCCGCTTCCAAACTCCGGGACCTGGAGCCCCCGGCCTACGTCGCAGTCGTGGGGAAACCCCGGACCTACGAGACCGACGACGGCACGGTCCGAGTGTCCGTCCGCCCCGAGTCGATCACCGAGGTCGACGCCGCCACCCGCGACCGCTGGGTCGCGGAGACCGCCCGCCGTACCGTCGAGCGCGTCGCCGCGTTCGACGACGAGGGCAACGAGTACGCGCGAATGGCCCGCGAGGAGTACGACCTCGACCCCGAGACGTACAAGGCCGCCGCGCTGTCGGCGTTAGAGGACCTCGACGAGAGCGGCGACGAGCTCGCCGGCGACGCCGGCGACGAGCCGGACCCGGCCGGGACGCCCGAGCCCTGACCGGCGACGGCCGACCGCCTCGACGAACCGATCGGGCGCGTCACCCCGTAACGACTCACTTTTCGCCGTTTCTTGCGACTGTCTGACAAACCATTAAGTGATCCGCGCGCCCACGTTTCGGGCGATGGGCAACAAGAACAAGACCATCTCGTTCCGCGTCAACGAGGACGCGTTCGAGGCCCTTCGCGACATCGCCGAGGAGCGGGACATCTCGCTGTCGGCGGTGTTCCGAGACTACGTGGACGCGCTCGTTGCCCACGACGGCCAGGTCCGGGTCGTCCCGGAGTCGGAACTGGCCGACGCGGGCGACGACGGCGAGCCGTTTCCCCCGAAAGTCGAGGTTCCGAAGAGCTTCGTCCGCGAGCACGAGCGGCTGGAACTCGAGGCCGAACACCTCCGGGAGCAGCTCGAAGAGCACAAGCGGTACGTCAATCACCTCCGGGAGCAGCTCGAGGACGAGGACGACGACGTAATCCAGCTCGAAGACCTCGACGGCGAGCCGGACGAACCCGCTTTCCGCCTCGGGTAGCCGCCGATTCCTTCCATTTCCACCGCTCCGTCGATCCGGGAGAGACCCGTCCACCGTTGAGCTACGGCGCCGTCCGCTCCGACCGTCCGCGACGTTCGGACCGCACTTCGATGACGGTCGGACGCGCGGACGAAAACCTTCCTGTTCGTCCGTTACTAACCGCTGAACCGCCCATGTTGGCGAAAATATTGCCGTGATGCTCCGAGTTTGTTCAGAAACGTCCGATTCTCGACCCGTCTGATGGACGGTCTCTCAGAGCGACGCCGCTATTTCTGAGTATACTAAATTATTTACGAAAACGATATTACCCGGGCGGTGAAGGGATCCTACATGCGAAGGTGGGTTCGACCGTGAACGTGTTCGATAGGGCGTACGACGATACGGTTCGCGTCCTCGACGAGGACGGCGAGGTCGTCGGCGACGTGCCGGACCTCGACGACGAATCGCTCGTCGACATGTACAGGCACATGCGGCTGGCGCGTCACTTCGACGGCCGCGCGGTGAGCCTCCAGCGACAGGGGCGGATGGGGACGTACCCCCCGCTCTCCGGCCAGGAGGGGGCCCAGATCGGCTCGGCGTTCGCGCTCGACGACGACGACTGGATGGTCCCGTCGTACCGCGAACACGGCGCCGCCCTCGTCCACGGGCTCCCGCTGAAACAGACCCTGCTCTACTGGATGGGTCACGAGGACGGCAACAACGCGCCGACGGACGTCAACGTCTTCCCGGTCGCCGTCCCCATCGCGTCGCAGATCCCCCACGCGACGGGCGCCGCGTGGGCCTCGAAGCTCCGCGGCGAGGACGACGCGTTCGTCTGCTACTTCGGCGACGGCGCGACGAGCGAGGGCGACTTCCACGAGGGAATCAACTTCGCCGGCGTGTTCGACACGCCGACCGTCTTCTTCTGTAACAACAACCAGTGGGCGATCTCCGTTCCGCGAGAGCGCCAGACCCGGAGCGCGACCCTGGCGCAGAAGGCGGAGGCGTACGGGATCGACGGCGTTCAGGTCGACGGCATGGACCCGCTGGCGGTGTACAGCGTCACGGAAGCGGCCTTAGAGAAGGCGCGCGACCCCGAGACCGACCGGCCGCGGCCGACGCTGATCGAGGCGGTCCAGTACCGGTTCGGCGCGCACACGACCGCCGACGACCCGACCGTCTACCGCGACGACGACGAGGTCGAGCGCTGGAAGCGGAAGGACCCCATCGACCGGCTGGAGTCGTACCTCCGGGACGAAGGGGTCCTCGACGACGAGCGCGTCGCGGAGATCGAGTCGACGGTCGAGGCCCGGGTCGCGGACGCGATAGACGAGGCTGAATCGATGGCGCGCCCCGACCCGCGCGAGCTGTTCGAACACGCGTACGCGGAGCTTCCGCCCGAGCTGGAGCGGCAGTACGAGGAGTTCGCCGCCCTGCGCGACGAGCGCGGCGACGCGGCGTTCCTGGAGGAGTAAATGACCGAGACACAGAACCTCACGCTGGTACAGGCGATACGAGACGGACTACACACCGAACTGCGCGAGGACGACGACGTCGTCGTGATGGGGCAAGACGTCGGGAAGAACGGCGGCGTCTTCCGCGCGACCGAGGGCCTGTTCGACGAGTTCGGCGGCGACCGGGTGATCGACACGCCGCTGGCCGAGTCGGGCATCGTCGGCACCGCGGTCGGGATGGCCGCCATGGGGATGCGACCGGTCCCGGAGATCCAGTTCTCCGGGTTCATGTACCCCGGCTTCGACCAGATCGTCTCGCACATGGCGCGGTTCCGGACCCGCAGCCGCGGGCGGTTCACGCTCCCCATGACGCTACGTGCCCCCTACGGCGGCGGGATCCGCGCGCCCGAACACCACTCCGAGTCGAAGGAGGCGTTCTACGCCCACGAGGCCGGGCTGAAGGTCGTCATCCCCTCCACGCCGTACGAGGCGAAGGGGCTGCTCGCGGCGTCGATCCGCGACCCCGACCCGGTGATATTCCTCGAACCGAAGCTGATCTACCGGGCGTTCCGCGAGGAGGTCCCCGAGGAGCCGTACACGGTCCCCATCGGCGAGGCGGCCACGCGCCGCGAGGGCGACGACGTGGCCGTCTTCACCTACGGCGCGATGACTCGCCCCACGCTGGAGGCCGCCGAGACGCTCGGGGAGGAGGGGATCGAGTGCGAGGTCGTCGACCTCCGCACGATTTCCCCGCTCGACCGCGAGGCGGTCGTCGAGGCGTTCGAGAAGACCGGTCGCGCGGTCGTCGTTCACGAGGCCCCCAAGACCGGCGGGCTCGCGGGCGAGATCACGGCGATCCTTCAGGAGGAGGCGCTGCTGTACCAGGAGGCGCCGATCGGCCGCGTCACCGGCTTCGACGTGCCGTACCCGCTGTACGCGCTGGAGGACTACTACCTCCCGTCCGCCGCCCGCATCGAGGACGGAATCTTGGAGGCGGTCGAATTTTAAGATGTCCGGCAGAGGTACACCCATGAACGCCGAGGACCGGCGCACGACGGCAGAGGGGAGACGCCCGACCGCCGAGGGGGGCGACGAATGACGGTCGAGGAGTTCAAACTGCCCGACGTCGGCGAGGGCGTCGCGGAGGGCGAACTCGTCAGCTGGCTGGTCGCGCCCGGCGACCGCGTCGAGGAGGACCAGCCCGTCGCCGAGGTCGAGACCGACAAGGCGCTCGTCGAGGTGCCGTCGAGCTACGACGGCGTCGTCGAGGAGCTGTTCGCCGAGGAGGGGGAGATGGTCCCCGTCGGCGACGTGATCATCTCGTTCCGCGTCGACGAGGACGGCGAGGCGGCCGCCGGCGACGACGCGGAGGCCGAACCGGAGCCGGAGCCCGACTCGCCCGACGAGTCGGCGTCGGAGCCGACCACCGAGGCGGCCGACGCCGAGCCCGACACGCCCGCCGGACGCACCTTCGCGCCGCCGTCGGCCCGCCGGCTCGCCCGCGAGCTCGGCGTCGACGTCGCGGCCGTCGACGGGAGCGGCCCCGGCGGCCGCGTCACCGAGGCCGACGTGCGCGCCCACGCCGAGGGCGACGCCGGGGCCGCCGACGCGGGCGGCCCGGACGACGGCCCCGAACCCCGTCCCGCGCCGACGCCGACCGATACCGGCTCCGACGGGCGGAAGTCCGCGGTCAGCAAGCGCGGCGCCGACGACGGCTCCGCCGACGCCCCGGCGACGCCCGCCGGCGGGCCCGACCCCGCGGGCCGGGAGACGACGCTCGCGACGCCCGCCACGCGGAAGGCCGCGCGCGACCGCGACGTGGACATCGACGACGTGCCGACCGACCAGACCCGGGACGGCGAGGCGTTCGTCACGGCCGAGGCCGTGAACGCGTACGCTGACGCGCTGGAGTCGCCCGCGTCGACGCCCGAGCCGGAACCGGTCGAGACGGGCCCGGGCACGGAGCCCGCCGTGACCGCCGGCGACGCGTCCGAGACGAGCGCTCCCGCGTCGGGCGACGAGACCGTCCCGTACCGCGGCGTCAGGCGCACCATCGGCAAGCAGATGGAGCGCTCGAAGTTCACGGCGCCGCACGTCACCCACCACGACACCGCCGAGGTCGACGCGCTCGTGGAGGCCCGCGAGGAGCTGAAGCCGAAGGCCGAGGCCGAGGGGGTGAAGCTCACCTACATGCCGTTCGTGATGAAGGCCATCGTCGCCGGGCTGAAGGAGTACCCGTACCTCAACAGCGAGCTCCGGGAGGACGACGAGGAGATCGTGTTGAAAAGCGAGTACAACCTCGGCATCGCGGTCGCGACCGACGCGGGTCTCATGGTTCCCGTCGTCGAGAACGTCGACGAGAAGGGGCTCTTCGAGCTGGCCGACGCGGTGAACGACCTCGCCTCGCGCGCCCGAGAGCGGAAGCTCAAGCCCGCGGAGATGCAGGGCGGGACCTTCTCTATCACCAACTTCGGCGCGATCGGCGGCGAGTACGCCACGCCGATCATCAACTACCCCGAGACGGCGATCCTCGGGCTCGGGGCCATCGAGGAGCGCCCTGTCGTCCGCGACCACGCGGACGTCGAGTCCGAGTTCCTCGACGACTCGGACGACTCGACGGTCGTCCCGGCGCCGACGCTCCCGTTGTCCTTATCGATCGACCACCGCGTCGTCGACGGCGCGGTCGCGGCCGAGTTCGCGAACACCGTCATGGAACACCTGGAAAACCCCCTGCTGTTACTCAACGAATAATGGTCGTCGGAGATGTCACCACGGGAACGGAGGTACTGGTCATCGGCGCGGGGCCGGGCGGCTACGTCGCCGCCATCCGCGCCGCACAGGAGGGGCTCGACACGACCCTCGTCGAGAAGGACGCCTACGGCGGCGCCTGTCTCAACCGCGGCTGTATCCCCTCGAAGGCGCTGATCACGGGGAGCGGGCTCGCCCACGAGGCCGGCAACGCGGAGTTCATGGGCGTCCACGCGGACCCCGCCGTCGACATGGGGAAGATGATCGAGTGGAAAGACGGCGTCGTCGACCGGCTCACCGGCGGCGTCGAGAAGCTCTGTAAGGCGAACGGCGTGAACCTGATCGAAGGGACCGCCTCGTTCGTCGGCGAGGACACCGTCCGCGTCGCGCACGGCGGCGACGGGCAGGGCTCTGAGACGCTCTCGTTCGAACACGCGGTCGTCGCGACCGGCTCGCGTCCGATCCAGATCCCCGGCTTCGAGTTCGCCGAGGACCACGTTTGGAGCTCCGCCGACGCGCTCGACGCCGACACCGTCCCGGACCGGCTCGGGATCGTCGGCGGCGGCTACATCGGGATGGAGTTGGCGACGACGTACGCCAAGCTCGGGGCCGACGTGACGGTCGTCGAGATGCTCGACGACATCCTCGACCCCTACGAGGACGACGTGAAGCGGATCGTCCGGGAGCGCGCCGCGGAGCTCGGCGTCGAGTTCAACTTCGGCGAGGGCGCGAGCGAGTGGTCGGAGGCGCCCGACGGCGGGTACCTCCTCCACACCGAGACGGAGGACAGCGAGGAGTCGACGTACGGCGTCGACAAGATCCTCGTCGCGGTCGGCCGTCAGCCAGTCACCGACGGCCTCGACGTAGCGAACGCCGGTATCGAGACGGACGACCGCGGCTTCATCGAGACGGACGATCGCACGCGCACGGCGGTCGAGCACATCCACGCCGTCGGCGACGTCGCGGGCGACCCGATGCTCGCGCACGCGGCCTCGAACGAGGGGATCGTCGCCGCCGAGGTGATCGCCGGTGAACCCGCCGCGCTCGACCGACAGGCCGTCCCCGCCGCGGTGTTCACCGACCCCGAGATCGGGACGGTCGGGATGACCGAGGCCGAGGCCGAGGACGCCGGCTTCGATCCCGTCGTCGGCGAGATGCCGTTCAACGCCTCCGGCCGGGCGATGACGACCGGCCACACCGAGGGGTTCGCCCGGATCGTCGCCGACGAGGAGACCGGATTCGTCCTCGGCGGGCAGATCGTCGGACCCGAGGCGTCGGAGCTGATCGCGGAGGTCGCGCTCGCGGTCGAGATGGGCGCGACCCTCGAAGACGTGGCCGCCACCGTCCACACCCACCCGACGCTCGCGGAGGCGGTGATGGAGGCCGCGGAGAACGCTCGCGGGCAGGCGATCCACACGCTGAACCGCTGAGCGGCCCGTCTTCGAGACCCCGGGTCGGCGCCGTCGGCGACTCGACGCTCCCGCGCGGAGTCAGAAGTGGCCGCGAGGCGAACGGACGCGCCCGCCTCCCTCGGGTGGAACTCTCACACATGATTATCGAACTGTCGACTTCTCGATCCGTAGCGGGGTCGCCACTCACTTCTCGGCGGAGCACGCCATGCGGAGCGCCGCTGCGGTCCACGACGCCGACTTCGCAGATCGGAAAACAGAACTTCAGTTTCTCGATAGAAACTCTCCGTTATATCGATTATTGTCTCCTCGTATTAGACAATATTATCCGTAAAGAAGGGCGACTATTTTTTGATGGCTAGTAACACCCAAGAGTGGTGGCCGGACCAGTTGGACCTGGAGTTGCTCGATCAGAACTCCGCCGACATCGGTCCCTACGGCGAGGAGTTCGACTACGCCGAGGCGTTCGAGGAGCTCGACCTCGAGGCGGTCAAGTCCGACCTCGAAGACGTGATGACCGACTCGAAGGAGTGGTGGCCAGCCGACTACGGCCACTACGGGCCGCTGTTCATCCGGATGGCGTGGCACAGCGCCGGCACGTACCGCTCGCTCGACGGCCGCGGCGGCGCCGCCGGCGGCCACCAGCGCCTCCCCCCGATCAGCAGCTGGCCGGACAACGTGAACCTCGACAAGGCCCGGCGGCTGCTGGAGCCAGTGAAGACGAAGTACGGCGAGAAGCTCTCGTGGGCGGACCTCATCGTCCTCGCCGGCAACGTCGCGCTCGAGTCGATGGGCTTCGAGACGTTCGGCTTCGCGGGCGGGCGCGAGGACGACTTCCGGGGCGACGACGCGGTCGACTGGGGCCCCGAGAGCGAGTTCGAGACGACCTCCGAGGAGCGCTTCGACGAGGAGGGCGACCTCAAGGCGCCGCTCGGCAACACCGTGATGGGCCTCATTTACGTGAACCCCGAGGGGCCGAACGGCGAGCCCGACCTCGAAGGGTCCGCGAAGAACATCCGCCAGTCGTTCAGCCGCATGGCGATGAACGACAAGGAGACCGTCGCCCTCATCGCCGGCGGCCACACCTTCGGCAAGGTCCACGGCGCCGACGACGGCGACAACCTCGGTCCGGAGCCCGAGGACGCCCCCATCGACCTCCAGGGACTCGGCTGGGACAACGAGTTCGGCGAGGGGATGGGCCCCGACGCGATCACCAGCGGCATCGAGGGGCCGTGGAACGCCACCCCGACCGTCTGGGACATGAGCTACGTCAACAACCTGCTCACCTACGACTGGGAGCCGGAGAAGGGTCCCGGCGGCGCGTGGCAGTGGACAACGGAGAACGACGAGCTCGACGACGCCGCGCCCGGCGTCGCGGACCCCGACGACAAGGAGGACGTGATGATGCTCACGACGGACGTCGCCCTGAAGCACGACGACGACTTCCGGGCCGTCTTAGAGGAGTTCCGCGACGACCCCGAAGAGTTCCAGGAGACGTTCGCGAAGGCGTGGTACAAGCTCATCCACCGCGACATGGGCCCGCCGGAGCGGTTCCTCGGCCCCGAGGTCCCGGAGGAGACGATGATCTGGCAGGACCCCCTGCCCGAGGCCGACTACGAGACCGTCGGCGACGCGGAGGTCGCCGAGCTCACGGACGCGCTCCTCGAGTCCGGCCTGTCGACCGGCGAACTCGTCAAGACCGCGTGGGCGGCGGCGTCCACCTACCGCGACAGCGACAAGCGCGGCGGCGCCAACGGCGCCCGCATCCGCCTCGAACCGCAGCGAAGTTGGGAGGCCAACGAGCCCGAGGCGCTCGCTGACGTCCTCTCGACGCTCGAGGAGATCCAGACCGAGTTCAACGAGTCGCGCGACGACGACGTCCGCGTCTCGCTCGCCGACCTCATCGTGCTCGGTGGGACGGCGGCCGTCGAGCGGGCCGCGGCCGACGCGGGCTACGACGTCGAGGTGCCGTTCGAGCCCGGCCGCGTCGACGCGACGGCGGAGCAGACCGACGTCGACTCCTTCGAGGCGCTCGAGCCGGAGGCCGACGGCTTCCGTAACTACCTCGGCGACGCCGACGAGCCGGTCGAGGACCTCATGGTCGACAAGGCGGACCTGCTGAACCTGACCGCCAGCGAGATGACCGTTCTGGCCGGCGGTCTGCGCGCGCTCGGCGCGACGTACGGCGATTCCGACCGCGGGGTCTTCACCGACGAGCCCGGCGCGCTCACCAACGACTTCTTCGCGAATCTGCTCGACATGGAGTACGAGTGGGACGCGGTCACCGAAGACGAGGACGTCTACGAGATCCGCGACCGCGACACCGGTGAGGTCGCGTGGGAGGCGACGCGCGCCGACCTCATCTTCGGCTCGAACGCGCGACTCCGGACCATCGCGGACGTGTACGCCAGCGACGAGGAGAAGTTCGTCGAGGACTTCGCCGCGACGTGGAGCGAGATCATGAAGCTCGACCGCTTCGATCTCGAGTAACCCGATCGCCGCGCTCCCGGTTTTCTCTCTGACTCTGCCCCGCCGAACGCGGGCCGGTGGTGCGTCGCTCCGCCGCTGCCCGCCGTTCGAGCCTCTCGCTGTCGGCCGCCGAGTCGTGACTCTCGCTTCTGACCCGGTGACCGGCGCCGATCAAATTCTATATCGCGACATATAATTTATCTTGTCGGCCACGTTCGAATCTCTCCCCGAACCGCGAGTTCGAGGGGGCCCCCGTTTCGGCGTCTCGGGGGCGATCGACCGGCTTTTTTCCCGCCGAGCCCTCGCTGGCGACATGGCCGACGAGTTCGACCCGGAGAAGTTCGAGGACAAGTACGCGCACTACTTCAACGAGCTCCAGCGGGCGTACAAGAACGCGTTCAACCAGATGAACGACCGGTACGACTCGGAGCTGATCCACGGCATCGACCAGACCGTGCTCAACGAGTCGGAGCCGTTCTACGAGGACGGTGAGTTCCGCGTCGAGCTCCCGGAGAACCCGCGCGAGCGCATCCGCGGCGCCGTCGCGGTCGACGACGAGACGTTCGAGGAGACGCTCGAGGAGTACGTCGAGCGGATCGAGTCCGAACTGTACCGGACCCTTGGGGTCGACCGACCGGAGTAGGGGTCCGACGCGACCCGCGACGGGAGCGGATCCGGCCGAACCAAAGGCATAAGCCCGGTGCCCGCCAACTCGCGGGCATGAGCACGGACACGGCTGACGCGGACAACGAACTCCGCGAGCGGATCACGAACTTCCTGCGGCGCAACTTCCCGCAGATCCAGATGCACGGCGGCAGCGCCGCCATCGCCCACCTCGACCGCGAGAAGGGCGAGGTGACGGTCCAGCTCGGCGGGGCCTGTTCCGGCTGCGGCATCTCCCCGATGACGATCCAGGCGATCAAGTCCCGGATGGTCAAAGAGATCCCCGAGATCGAGACGGTCCACGCCGACACCGGCGCGTCGGCCGGCGCCGACGGCGACCTCGGCGGCACCAGCAGCGGCGGCGGGATGTCTCCCTCCTTCCCCGGGGAGACGACCGACGACGACGGCGACGACGAAGGCCCCCAGGCGCCGTTCTGAACCCCGCCGACCACGCCTTTCCTCTCTTTCCGCTCCGCGAGTCGCAACGCCGTCAGCTACTGAACCGCCTATCTCTGTAGATCCACCGTTTCTACGGTGTAGACGCGTTCTCTCGGCCTTATTGTCGTCTCTCTGACTCTCGCTGTCGTCGCTAGATGTATCACATAACGCTATATCGAATTGAGTTCGCCGTCCTCCTCGGTCCGACTGAAGCCTTTTTCTCCCCGGCCGCCGTGGGGAGTTGCTATGTACCACCGCGAGGTCGAACCAACGGCGGAGTACGTCGCGCGGTTCGAAACGGGGGCCGACTGGCGCGAGGAGATCGAGTCGCTCGCCCGCGAGGAAGACGTCGAGGCCGGCTGGTTCACGGCGCTCGGTGCGGTCCAGGACGCGGACGTCTGGTTCTACGACCAAGACGAGACCGAGTATCGCTCGGTGACGTTCGACGAACCGCTCGAGGTGGCCGCCTGCGTGGGCAACGTCTCGCTGTTGGAGGGCGACGTGTTCGCACACACCCACGCCGTCCTCTCGCGGCCGAGCGGACAGGCGCTCGCGGGGCACCTCGACTCGGCGACGGTCTGGGCCGGCGAATGTCACCTGCGCGCGTTCGCCGAGCCGCTGGAGCGCTCGCACGACGAGGCGACGGACCTCGACCTGTGGCTGTGACCCGTCGACCGCGCCACCGGACCCCAGAGGCCCGATGAGACCGGACGACGAGCGCTACTTCGCGCGGATCGAAGAGCGGCTCGACGAGGCGTGGGATGTCGCGGAGACGGCCAAAGAGCAGGGCCGGGACCCGGAGCCGGAGATCGAGATCCCGATCGCCCGCGACATGGCCGACCGCGTCGAGAACATCCTCGGCATCGACGGCGTCGCCGAGCGCGTCCGCGAGCTGGAGGGCGAGATGTCTCGTGAGGAGGCGGCTCTGGAGCTGGTCACTGACTTCGTCGACGGCAACGTCGGTGACTACGACTCCCGCGAGGGGAAGATCGAGGGGGCGGTCCGGACCGCGGTCGCGCTGCTCACCGAGGGGGTCGTCGCCGCGCCGATCGAGGGGATCGACCGCGTCGAGCTGTTGGAGAACGACGACGGCACGGAGTTCGTCAACGTCTACTACGCCGGTCCGATCCGCTCGGCGGGCGGGACGGCGCAGGCGCTGTCCGTGCTCGTCGCCGACTACGCCCGGTCGCTGCTCGACGTCGACGAGTACAAGCCCCGCGACGTGGAGGTCGAGCGCTACGCCGAGGAGATCGCCCTCTACGACAAGGACACCGGGCTCCAGTACACGCCGAAGGACAAGGAGTCGAAGTTCATCGCCAAGCACATCCCCGTCATGCTCGACGGGGAGGCGACGAGCGACGAGGAGGTCTCGGGGTTCCGCGACCTCGAACGCGTCGACACCAACTCCGCGCGCGGCGGGATGTGCCTCGTCGCCGCCGAGGGGATCGCGCTGAAGGCCCCGAAGATCCAGCGGTACACCCGTGACCTCGAGGAGGTCGACTGGCCGTGGCTCCAGGACCTGATCGACGGGACGATCGGGAAAGACGGGGCGGGCGACGGGGGCGCCGCGGCCGACGAGGACACCGAGAGCGGCACGGGAGACGGTGACGGCGACGCCGAAGCCGACGACGCGGCGGACACCGAGGGAGACGAGAGCGCGGCCGACGACGCGGCCGGACCGCCGCGGGCCGACCCCTCACAGAAGTTCCTCCGCGACCTCATCGCGGGGCGGCCCGTGTTCACCCACCCGAGCGAGGCTGGCGGCTTCCGACTCCGGTACGGCCGGGCGCGCAACCACGGCTTCGCGACCGGCGGCGTCCACCCCGCCACGATGCACATCGTCGACGACTTCCTCGCGGCCGGCACGCAGATCAAGACCGAGCGGCCGGGGAAGGCGCACGGCGTCGTCCCGGTCGACTCCATCGAGGGCCCCACGGTCCGGCTCGCGAACGGCGAGGTCCGCCGGATCGACGACCCCGAGGAGGCGAAGGAGCTCCGCAACGGCGTCGAGAAGGTCCTCGACCTGGGCGAGTACCTCGTCAACTACGGGGAGTTCGTCGAGAACAACCACCCGCTCGCGCCCGCCTCGTACGCCCCCGAGTGGTGGGTCCAGGAGTTCGAGGCGGCCGGCGCCGACGTCCGCGCGCTCCGCGACGACCCGCACGTCGACCTCGAACACCCCGGTGTCGACCGGGCGCTCTCGTGGGCGCGCGAGCACGACTGCCCGCTCCACCCCGAGTACACCTACCTCTGGCACGACGTGTCGGTCGACGCGTTCGCGGCGCTCGCCGACGCGATCGCGGCTGGCGAGGTCGTCGAGGGCGTCCTCGCGATCGAGCGCACGGATCAGGTCCAAGACACGCTGGAGTCGCTGCTGATCGAACACGCGGCGACCCCGGACGCCCTCCGGATCCCGACGTGGCGGCCGCTCGCGCGGTCGCTCGGGATCGACGACGGCCTCCGGAAGGAGTGGGACCCCGCGGACCTTTCCCCCGCGGCCCGGGAGTACGCCGACGGCGAGAACGCGATCCGCGCGGTCAACGAGGTCGCCCCCTTCGAAGTGCGCGAGCGGGCCCCCACCCGCATCGGTAACCGGATGGGACGCCCCGAGAAGTCGGAGAGCCGCGACCTCTCGCCGGCGGTCCACACCCTCTTCCCGATCAACGAGGCGGGCGGCCCCCAGCGCGACGTCGCCGAGGCCGCGAACGTGATGGACGACACCGGCCGGCGGGGGCGACACGAACTGGAGGTCTCCGACCGCGTCTGCCCGGACTGCGGCGAGCACACCTACGCCGCGCTGTGCCCCGACTGCGAGACGCACACCGAACCGCACTACGAGTGTAACGACTGCGGCACCGTCTGCGAGCCCGACGAGGCCGGCCGCGTCGAGTGCCCGAACTGCGAGTGGGAGGTGACGGCCGCGGGGTATCAGGTGGTCGACGTCAACGACGCGTACCGCACCGCCTTGGAGACGGTCGGCGAGCGCGAGTCCGCCTTCGAGATCCTGAAGGGGGTTCAGGGGCTCACCTCGCGGAACAAGACGCCGGAGCCGATCGAGAAGGGCGTCCTCCGCGCGAAGAACGGCGTCACGTCGTTCAAGGACGGAACGGTCCGGTACGACATGACCGACCTCCCGGTCACCGCGGTCCGGCCCGAGGAGCTCGACGTCACCGCCGACCACTTCCGCGAGCTCGGCTACGAGACCGATATTGACGGCGAGCCGCTGCGCCACGACGACCAGGTGGTCGAACTGCGCGTCCAGGACATCGTCCTCTCGGACGGCGCGGCCGAGCACATGCTCAAGACCGCCGACTTCGTCGACGACCTCCTCGAACAGTTCTACGGGCTCGACCGCTTCTACGAGGTGAACGAGCGCGACGACCTCGTCGGCGAGCTCGTCTTCGGGATGGCCCCCCACACGAGCGCCGCGACTGTCGGGAGAGTGGTGGGTTTCACGTCGGCCGCGGTCGGATACGCTCATCCGTACTTTCACGCCGCGAAACGGCGGAACTGCTTCCACCCGGAGACGAAAATCTGGTACGAGGACGAAGCCGGAAAGTGGCACTACGACCCCATCGAGACACTCGTTGAGGACCGACTTGACGCCGAAACGGCTGAAGAGGACGACTTCGGGACGCTTGTCCAGAAACTCGATGACGATGTGTATGTACCGTCCGTAACTGAGGATGGCGAGAAAACGCTCCAACGGGCTGAAGCACTCTCGAAGCATCCTTCGCCTGACCACCTCGTCCGCGTCGAAACAAAGAGTGGACAGGAGCTGACGGTGACGCCCGACCACTCGATGCGTCGGTGGACCGGCGATGGAATCGAGCGCGTGTCGGCCCGAGAATTAACCACGGAAGATGCGCTCCCTGCGCCGAAACAGATCTCGGTTGACGGGGAAACAGCGACGTTCGACCTGCTCGCGGAATTCCTCGACGCGGACGCCGTTTCGAACGACGACCTGATGATCCGAGGGCTCGGCGAATCTAATCTCAAACAACTCCTCGATGATGCGACAGACGCCGAGAACTACCTGAAGCCTGTTGCGGAACTCCTCGACGTTAGTCAGTCGACGGTGTACAACTGGGTGTCTCGCGACAGCATCTCGGCCGGCGTTCTGATCGAACTGTACGACTGCGACACTGTCGTCGAACGCGTTCCCACCGACGTGACACTTGGAATCCGTCGAGACAGCGCTTCGATTTCGCGTCAGTTCGATGTCGACGAGACGGTCGGCACGATGCTCGGATACTACGCTGCAGAAGGGTTCACCCGGCAGGAGGCTGGGTCATTTTACCAGACGACAATCTGTACGCCGGACGACGTGCCACGCGACGAGATCATTGACGTCTTTGACGACGTATTTGACGTTGAGGCGTTCGAGGAGAACGAATGGAAGATTACTGTTTCCAGTCGCCTCGTCACGACGCTGTTCTCGGATGTTCTTGACGCCGGGAGTCGTGCGGAGACGAAACTAATCCCGGACTGCGTGCTCTCCGCACCGGACTCGATTCTCCGAACGTTCCTCGCGGCGTACTTCTCTGGCGACGGAAGCACGTCTAGCGAACGCGTCGAGGTTCGCGCACATACGGTGAGCGACGACCTACAGTCCGACCTAACCGCAGCCCTCAAGCGGTTCGGTATCGCTACGAAAGTGTATCGCGAGGAGCGTACCCCGAAGACGGGTGCGGTGGCCGAGTTCTACGACGGCGAGCAGTCGTTCGAATCCTGGGTCCTCAAGATCACATCACAGAACGCCGTGCGGTTCGCCGACCGAGTCGGCTTCCATCTCGGCCGCAAGGACGAGACGCTTACTGACGTGCTGGACCGCGTCGATACCCGAACACAGCGACTCTTCGGTGACGGAGGCGACGTTTGGGTTGACGAAGTCGTCTCTGTCGAGATGGTCCAGTCCGACATCGAATTCACATACTGTCTGACTGTTGAGGAGACAAACACGCTCGTCGCGAACGACGTGTACTCCGGTCAGTGTGACGGTGACGAGGACTGCGTGATGCTGCTTATGGACGGACTGCTCAACTTCTCGAAAGAATTTCTGCCCGATCAGCGCGGCGGGCGGATGGACGCGCCGCTGGTGATGTCCTCGCGAATCGATCCCTCCGAGATCGACGACGAGGCGCACAACGTCGACATCGTGCGGGAGTACCCCAAAGAGCTGTACGAGGCGTCCCGAGAGATGGCTGACCCGGAGGCGGTCGAGGAGCTGATCCAGATCGGCGAGGACACGCTCGGCACCGACGACGAGTACCACGGGTTCGACCACACCCACGACACCACCGACATCGCGATGGGACCGGACCTCTCGGCGTACAAGACGCTCGGCGACATGATGGAGAAGATGGACGCCCAGCTGGAGCTGGCCCGGAAGCTCCGCGCGGTCGACGAGACCGACGTGGCGGAGCGGGTGATCGAGTACCACTTCCTGCCGGACATCATCGGGAACCTCCGGGCGTTCTCGCGGCAGGAAACGCGCTGTCTCGACTGCGGCGAAAAGTACCGGCGGATGCCGCTGACGGGCGAGTGCCGCGAGTGCGGCGGCCGCGTGAACCTCACCGTCCACGAGGGGTCGGTGAGCAAGTACGTCGACACCGCCATCGAGGTGGCGGAGCGGTTCGACTGCCGGCCCTACACGAAACAGCGGCTGAAGGTGTTAGACCAGTCGTTAGAGTCGATCTTCGAGGACGACACGAACAAACAGTCCGGCATCGCGGACTTCATGTGAGGTGGGGAGAGCGGCCGCGGATCGAGCGGGCCTCACCGCGCCGGACCCTCGGGGTTCAGTCGCCGCGCGCTTCCTCGACCACCCGCGTGAACTCGCGGGCGGTCTCGGTGATGACCTCGTAGTCGCCGCGCTCGGCGGCGTCGTAGTCGACGAGCGCGCCGCCCGCGCCGACCGCGAACGCGCCCGCCTCGACGTACTCCGCGGCGTTGTCCGGGCTGACGCCGCCGGTCGGCATCATCGGAATCTGGCCGAGCGGCCCCTTCATCGCGCCGAGGTGGGCCGGCCCGACCGTCTTCGCGGGGAACACCTTCACGAAGTCGGCGCCCGCCTCGTAGCCGCGGACCGCCTCCGTCGGCGTCATCACGCCGGGTGCGCTGACCGCGCCGTAGCGGTTACACGTCTCGATGACGTCCTCGTGGAGGCTCGGCGAGACGACGAACTCGGCGCCCGCCATCAGCGTCGTCCGGGCCGTCTCGCTGTCGAGGACGGTACCGGTGCCGACGACGACCTCGTCGTCGAAGGAGGCGGTCACCTCGTCGATGAGGTCCGCGACGTTCGGCGTGTCGGCGGTGATCTCGACGGCGGTGACGCCGCCTTCGCGGAGCGCCTCCGCGATCTCGATGAGCTGGTCGGCGGGCACCCCGCGGAGCACCGCGACGACGCCGCTGTCGACGAGCCGTGAGAGCGTCTCGTTCATACTCACCGTTTCCCGAGTCGGCCCTTAAAACCGCGCCGATGCCCGCTCCGCCGGGGTCTCGACCCGGGCGCCCGCGGCGGTCGTTCCGTGACACTGTGCGACACGAAATCGCCCGGGATCGGGGGTGATCCCCGGCGAATCGGCCGCGACGAAACACTACCCTTTTGACCCTCCTTTCGGTAACACTCGGTATAATGGGCCGACGCAAGAAGATCGTTCAGGAATGTGAGCGGCTGATGGACAACCCGGAGCACATCCGGAACATCGCCATCGCCGCCCACGTCGACCACGGGAAGACGACGCTGTCTGACAACCTGCTGGCGGGCGCCGGGATGATCTCCGAGGACACCGCGGGCGAGCAGCTCGCGATGGACACGAAGGAGGACGAGCAGGAGCGCGGGATCACCATCGACGCGGCGAACGTCTCGATGACCCACGAGTACGAGGACACCAACCACCTCATCAACCTCATCGACACCCCGGGCCACGTGGACTTCGGGGGCGACGTCACTCGCGCGATGCGCGCGGTCGACGGCGCGCTGGTGGTCGTCGACGCCGTCGAGGGCGCGATGCCCCAGACGGAGACGGTGCTCCGACAGGCGCTCCGCGAGGGCGTGAAGCCGACGCTGTTCATCAACAAGGTCGACCGCCTCATCTCGGAGCTCCAGGAGGGGCCCCAGGAGATGCAAGAGCGGCTGATGTCGGTCATCGCCGACGTCAACGAGCTCATCCGCGGGATGGCCGAGAACATGGACGACATCCCCGAGGACTGGACCGTCTCCGTCGAGGACGGCACGGTCGGCTTCGGCTCCGCGCTGTACAAGTGGGGCGTCTCGATGCCCTCGATGCAGCGGACCGGCATGGACTTCGGCGACATCATGGAGCTCGAACAGAACGACAAGCGGCAGGAGCTCCACGAGCGGACGCCGCTGTCTGACGTCGTGCTCGACATGGTCTGCGAACACTTCCCGAACCCGGTCGACGCGCAGCCCCGCCGCGTCCCGCGCATCTGGCGCGGTGACCCGGACACCGAGCTGGCCGAGGGGATGCAGCTGGTCGACGAGGACGGCGACGTCGTCTTCATGGTCACCGACATCTCCATGGACCCGCACGCGGGCGAGATCGCGACTGGCCGCGTCTTCTCCGGCACGCTGGAGAAGGGCCAGGAGCTGTACGTCTCCGGCACGGCCGGGAAGAACCGCATCCAGAGCGTGGGGCTCTTCATGGGGTCCGAACGCGAGGAGGTGGACCGTGTCCCGGCGGGGAACATCGCGTCCGTCACCGGACTGCGTGACGCCATCGCCGGCTCCACCGTCTCCTCGGTCGAGATGACGCCGTTCGAGTCGATCGAACACATCTCCGAGCCGGTCATCACGAAGTCCGTCGAGGCGCAGAACATGGACGACCTGCCGAAGCTCATCGAGACGCTCCAGCAGGTCGCCAAGGAGGACCCGACGATCCAGATCGAGATCAACGAGGACACCGGGGAGCACCTGATCAGCGGGCAGGGTGAGCTCCACCTCGAAGTGATCACCCAGCGGATTCGCGACAACCAGGGCATCCCGGTCATCACCGGCGAACCGATCGTCGTGTTCCGCGAGCAGCCCCAGGAGTCCTCTCGCGAGGTCGAGGGGCAGTCGCCGAACCGCCACAACAAGTTCTACATCACCGTCGAGCCGATGGACCAGGAGATCGTCGACGCCATCCAGCTCGGCGAGGTCTCGATGGACATGCCCGAACTGGAGCGCCGCGAGGCGCTACAGGAGGCCGGCATGGACAAGGACACCTCCCAGAACGTCGAGGACATCCACCGGACCAACATCCTCATCGACGACACGAAGGGGATCCAGCACCTCAACGAGACGATGGAGCTCGTCTTGGAGGGGCTTCAGGAGGCGCTCGACGACGGTCCGCTGGCCGCCGAGCCGGTCCAGGGGTCGCTGTTCCGACTCCACGACGCGAAGCTCCACGAGGACACCATCCACCGCGGTCCGGCGCAGGTCATCCCGGCGGTCCGCGACGCGGTCCACCGCTCGCTGATCGACGGCGAGGTCCGCCTGCTCGAACCGATCCAGGACGTCCGGATCGACGTGCCCAGCGAACACATGGGCGCGGCCTCCGGCGAGATCCAGGGTCGTCGCGGCCGCGTCGACGACATGTACCAGGAGGGCGACCTCATGGTCGTCGAGGGCATCGCGCCCGTCGAGGAGATGATCGGGTTCTCCTCCGACATCCGCTCGGCCACCGAGGGCCGCGCCTCGTGGAACACCGAGAACGCGGGCTTCCGCGTCCTCGTCGATAATCTCCAGCGCGAGAAGATCATGGAGATCCGCGAGCGCAAGGGGATGAAGCTCGAACTGCCGCAGTCGATCGACTACTTCTAAGTCGACGACGCGGTCCGCGGTCTCTGCGGTCAACTTCTCTCTCGCGTCTTCCGCCTGAGAGCCCCGACGCCGTCGATCGCGGCAGACCTCCCCGAACCGTGCGCCGCGTTGACAGGCACGGAAGCGAGGCAACGCCTGCCAGCGCCGAAGGCTTATACCGGATCGTCCGACTCCGTTCGGGTATGCAGACGGGCACGACTCCCCCCCGGCGCACCGCGACGGAGCCACCGAGCGACCGCTCCACGTCGGGGACAGGAGCGCGTCCGCGGACGAGCGATCCGGACTCGACCGGCCGCGATGAAGCCGGGCGCGGCGCGGCGCCGGAGGTGGCGCCGTGAGCGACCGTCGCGACGGGGCGCCGGAGGCCGCGCTCGACGCGGAGGCGGGCGTCGACGAGCCCGACTCGGGAGCGTCGCCCGACGGCGGCCACGCCTCGACGGCGGTCTCGACGCACACGGTCCGGCTGGAGCTGGTCGACGAGCCCGGGCAGCTGCTCGCCGCGCTCCACCCGATCGCCGACAACGGCGGGAACCTCCTGTCGATCTACCACGAGCGCGGGAACAAGACGCCCCGCGGCCGGATCCCGGTCGAGGTCGACTTCGAGGCGACGCCGGACCGGTTCGAGGAGATTGTCGACGCGCTCCGTAGCGAGGGCGTGAACGTGATGCAGGCCGGCACGGAGCGGTACGCCGAGGAGGTGACGCTGCTCCTCTTCGGCCACCTCATCGACACCGACCTCTCCGACACGCTCTCGAGCATCGAGGCCTGCGAGTCGGCGTCGGTCGCCGACGTGTCACTCGCGGCCCCGCAGGGCACCGAGGAGGTGTCGAGCGCGCGGCTCCGGCTCGAAGCCCGGGCCGGCGAGACGGACGCGGCGCTCGCCGCGGTCCGCGACCTCGCCGCGGAGAAGGACCTCCGCGTCGTTGAGCCACTCACGGGGGTGGAGGCGTGAGACTCGCCGTGATCGGTGCGGGCGCCGTCGGGCGCTCCGTCGTCGAGCTGGCGGGCGAACACGGCCACGAGGTCGTCGCGGTCGCCGACTCGTCGACCGCGGTCGTCGCGGACGGGACGGGCGGTTCCGGCGGAGAGGCCGTCGGCGTCGACCCCGACGCGGTCGTGGCGCGGAAGGCGGAACGGGGGATCGTCGGCGACGACGACCCGGCAGACGCGCTGGCGGCCGACTACGACGTCCTCGTGGAGGCGACGCCGACGACGCTCGGCGACGCCGAGCCGGGCTTCTCGCACGTGACGACCGCCTTAGAGCGCGACCGCCACGCGGTCCTCGCGAACAAGGGCCCCGTCGCGGAGCGGTACGGCGACCTGCGGGCGGCCGTCGGCGACAGCGACGGCGAGATCCGGTTCGAGGCGACCGTGGGTGGCGCGATCCCCGCAGTGTCGACCGTCGAGGACATCGAGCCCGGCCACGTCACGGCGGTCCGGGGCGTGCTCAACGGGACGGCGAACTTCATCTTGACGCGGATGGCCGCCGAGGGGCTGGACTACGACCACGTGCTCGCGGAGGCGCAGGACCTCGGCGTCGCGGAGGCGGACCCCTCCTTCGACGTGGACGGCACCGACGCGGCGCTGAAGTGCGTCATCCTCGCGAACGTGCTCTCGTTCGGCGCGGTCGACGACCCCGCCGACGCCCGGGAGTTCACGCTCGAAGACGCCGATGTCTCGGGGATCCGCGACGTGCCCGGCTCCGCGCTCCGCCTCGCGGCCGAGGACGGGCGGACGGTCCGGCTGATCGGCGAGGCGACGGGCGAGACCGTCCGCGTCGCGCCGCGGCTCGTCCCCGAGAACGGCACGCTCGCGGTCTCGGGGACGCAGAACATCGTCCAGATCGAGACCTCCCACGCCGGCCGGCTCAACATCTCCGGCCGCGGCGCGGGCGGCCCCGAGACCGCGAGCGCGGTCCTCGGCGACGTGGGCCGGCTGGAGTAGCCGACGCCCGACTCGCCCACCGACGGTCTCCGTGCGGCCGTGTGGCGTGCCCCGGGTTGTCGAGAATCGCAAGACGGCGGCACGATACTCTGTGGGCCGTATCGAAACCGTTTTAGTGGAATCAACCGAAACTTACTCACAGAGCGCCTTAGCGCGTGATTACCCCATGAGTGACAAACCGCACCAGAACCTGGCCATTATCGGCCACGTCGACCACGGCAAGAGTACGCTCGTGGGTCGCCTCCTCTTCGAGACGGGGAGCGTCCCCGAGCACGTAATCGAGCAGCACCGCGAGGAAGCCGAAGAGAAGGGCAAGGGCGGCTTCGAGTTCGCCTACGTGATGGACAACCTCGCCGAGGAGCGCGAGCGCGGCGTCACGATCGACATCGCCCACCAGGAGTTCGACACCGACGAGTACTACTTCACCATCGTCGACTGTCCGGGCCACCGTGACTTCGTGAAGAACATGATCACGGGCGCCTCGCAGGCCGACAACGCGGTGCTCGTCGTCGCGGCCGACGACGGCGTCGCGCCCCAGACCCGCGAGCACGTGTTCCTGGCCCGCACGCTCGGGATCAACGAGCTCATCATCGGCGTCAACAAGATGGACCTCGTCGACTACAGCGAGGACTCCTACAAGGAGGTCATCAGCGAGGTCGAGGACCTGCTCAACCAGGTCCGCTTCGCGACCGACGACACCACGTTCGTGCCGATCTCGGCCTTCGAGGGCGACAACGTCGCCGAAGCGTCCGAGAACACCTCGTGGTACGACGGCCCCACCCTGCTGGAGTCGCTCAACGACCTGCCGGAGGCCGAGCCGCCGACGGACGCGCCGCTCCGCCTGCCGATCCAGGACGTGTACACCATCTCCGGTATCGGGACCGTCCCCGTGGGACGCGTCGAGACCGGGATCCTCAACACCGGCGACAACGTCTCCTTCCAGCCGTCCGACGTGGGCGGCGAGGTGAAGACGGTCGAGATGCACCACGAAGAGGTGCCCAAGGCCGAGCCCGGCGACAACGTCGGATTCAACGTCCGCGGCATCGGCAAGGACGACATCCGCCGCGGCGACGTCTGTGGCCCGGCCGACGACCCGCCGAGCGTCGCCGAGACGTTCCAGGCCCAGGTCGTCGTCATGCAGCACCCGTCGGTCATCACGGCCGGCTACACCCCGGTCTTCCACGCCCACACGGCGCAGGTCGCCTGTACGATCGAGTCCATCGATCAGAAGATCGACCCCTCGTCCGGTGAGGTCGCCGAGGAGAACCCGGACTTCATCAAGTCCGGCGACGCGGCGGTCGTCACCGTGCGTCCCCAGAAGCCGCTCAGCATCGAGCCGTCCGGCGAGATTCCGGAACTCGGCAGCTTCGCCATCCGCGACATGGGTCAGACCATCGCGGCCGGCAAGGTGCTGGACGTCAACGAGCGATAATCGATGCAGCAGGCACGCGTCCGCCTCGCCGGCACGAGCCCCGAGGACCTCGACGACATCTGCGACGACGTCCGCGAGATCGCGGACTCGACGGGAGTCGCCCTGTCGGGCCCGATCCCGCTGCCGACGAAGACGCTCGAGATCCCGTCGCGCAAGTCCCCGGACGGTGAGGGGACGGCGACGTGGGAGCACTGGGAGATGCGCGTCCACAAGCGTCTGATCGACATCGACGCCGACGAACGCGCGCTCCGCCAGCTCATGCGCGTCCAAGTGCCGAACGACGTCAGCATCGAGATCGTTCTCGAAGACTGAGCGCTAGGGCGTTTCTCTTTCACCCCTTTCGTTTTTCACACCGCCTAGCCCCGGCGCCGTCGATCGCGGCCCGCGCCCACCGTCCGGTCCGGTTCCGGTCACCGCGCGTCGAGCAGGCCGACGCGTCCGGCGACGAGCCCGCAGAACGCCCCGGTCGCGTGCGCGATCAGCGCGACGCCCGGCGCGGCCGTCGTCGCGGTGAGGACGACGGCGACGAGCCCGAACAGGACCAGTTGGACTCGCGGCGAGAGGCGCAGGCGGTCGAACAGCGTCTCGCTCACGACGTTTCCCGCGAGGAGGTAGCCGCCGAGCGCGAACACCGCGCCGCTGATCCCCAACACGGCGACCGGCGGGCCGAGTAGGCTCCCGAGGGTCACCTGCGCGAGGCCCGCGAGCGCGCCCGTCGTGACCACGAACGCGTGGAAGCGGGCGCGGGTCGTCCGGCGCTCGACTAGGGGCCCGACGAGCAGCAGCGCGAGGGCGTTCGCCAGCAGGTGGCCGACGGAGCCGTGCGCGTACACGCTCGTGACGAGCGTCCAGGGAGCGACGGCGACGGGGGTCGACAGCGCGAACAGTCCGGCGAGGCCGACGACGCCGAGGAGGGCCTGCGCGGCGCCGACGAGGAGGGCGACGCCGAGCGTTTCGAGAGTGGCGCGCATCGGCCGGGCGTTGGGCCCGGGCGGTGAAAAGGCTGTGCGGCCCGGTCGCTCGCGGCCCGTCCGCGGTGCGGCTCAGATGACGTCGTCGGGGTCGTGGACGCGGGCCATCCGCGTCGCCTCGGCGGCGTAGCGCTCGCGGTCGTCGGGGTCGTCGACGGCTCCGACGTTCGACGGCGCCGCGTCGACGGCGGCCGTGGTGTCGCGCACGTCCGTGAAAGAGGTGAGCGCGCGCTCCTTGCGGAAGTAGCGCTCGCCGTCCGGCGTCGCGTACGTGAGGATCACCATGTTCTGCTCGTCGTCGGAGTACGTGCGCTCGACGAGCCACATCCGCACGTCCTCGGTCGCAGCGCCGGCGTCTGCCTCGTTCGCGCTCATGCGTAGTTGTTCGATTCCCGCGAACAAACGTGTTGCGTCGCGCCGGGTCCGGCCCGCCCCGCCGGTTCGCCTCCGCGAACCGCCAGCGTTATGTTCTTTAGGGCGACCTAAATAATCGTATGAGACCGCGAACCGCCGCCGCTCGACTCCGCGAGCGCCTCTCCCGGCTCCGAGCGCGCGTCCCTCGGGGGTCGCTCGCGGTCGCGGGAACCGTCCTCGTCCTCGCGATCGGCGGCGCGGTGTTGACGCAGACCCTCGACCTCGCCGCCGTCGTCGACGCGGTCGCGACCGCGGACCCGGTCTACGTCGCCGCCGCGCTCGTCGCGTACCTGTCGTCGTGGCCCGTCCGCGGCCGGCGGTACGGCGACGTGCTCGGGCCGATGGGACACCGGTGTCGCACGGCGTTCCTCACGGCGACCGTGTTCGCGAGCCAGACCGCGAACCTGATCGTCCCCGCCCGGGCCGGCGACGGGGTGCGCGCGTACCTGCTGAACGACCGCCGTGAGGTCCCCTACGCTACCGGCGTCGCATCGCTGGCGGTCGAGCGCGCCTTCGACCTGATCGCGCTCGGCGCGCTCGGCGGCGCCGCGCTCGCCGTCCGCCTCGCCGGGGGGCGGGTCGTCGCGCCCGACGGCTCCGGTCGGGTGCTCGTCGTCGCCGGGGGCACTGCGATCGCGGCCGCGCTGCTCTCGGCGCTCACCGTCGTCGTCGCTCGGAGCGACCGGCAGTTCGGTCCGGCCCTCCGCGATCGCGCTGCGGGATCCCGGCTCGCCCGGGCCGTCGACGCGGCGGTCCGGTTCGGCGCCGCCGTCCGCGTCGTCGCCGCGGACGCGGGCGCGCTCGTTCGGGTGTCGCTCGCGAGCGGCGTCGTGTGGGCGCTCGACGTCGCGACCGCTGTTTTCGTCCTCGCGGCGCTCGTGGGCGGGTTCGGCGGGGCCGTCGATCCGGTCGCGCTCGCCGTCGTCGGGACGCTTGCCGTCTCGGCCGGGAACCTCGCGAAGGTGCTGCCGCTCTCGCAGGGCGGGATCGGGCTGTACGAGGCGGCGTTCACCGGGATCGTCGTCGCCGCGACGCCGATCTCCGCCGAAGTCGCGCTCGCCGCGGCGGCCCTCGACCACGCGCTGAAGAACGCCGTCACGCTCGCCGGCGGCGGCGCCGTCGCGGCCGCGTTCGACCTGTCGCCGACGCGCGCTCCCGACGAGTCGGAGCGGGAACCCGACGCGACCGCGACGCAGCCGACGACGGACCGCTAAACTTTTAGGCCAGCCTAAAAACTAACGCGTATGACGGCTACCGCCCCGAGCGGCGACGGCTCGGATATCTGCGTCATCGTTCCGACGATCAGAGAGTACGAGTGCCTCCGCGCGTACGTCGCCAACGCCCGCGAGCACGGGTTCGACGTCTCGCGGCTCCACTTCGTCCTCGTCACCGAGGACTTCTGCGAGACCGACGAGATGCGCGCGATGCTCGACGACCTCGACGTCTCCGGCGAGGTGTTCGACGGCAGCCGCCGCGAGGAGTGGTACGAGGCCAACGGCGTCGCGGAGTACGGCCACGTCGTCCCGGCGGCGAGCCACGCCGAGACGAGCTTCGGCCTGCTGTACATGTGGGCCGACGAGTCGTTCGACTACGGCGTCTTCATCGACGACGACACGCTCCCGCACGACGACGTCGACTACTTCGGTCGACACATGGCGAACCTCGCGCTCGAGGGAGAGGTCGAGCGCGTCAGCTCCGACGAGGACTGGGTGAACGTCCTCTACGACAACGCCGACGAGCACGGCCTCTACCCGCGCGGCTACCCGTACTCGGCGATGGACGAGACCGTCGAGACCGACGCGGTCGACGTCGAGGCCGGTGAGGTTGTCGCCTCGCAGGGGCTGTGGACGAACGTCCCCGACCTCGACGCGGTCCGGATCCTGATGGACGGCGACCTGGAGGGCCAGGCGCAGACGCGGACGACCGCCGACGACTTCGGCGACGACTTCGTCGCCGCGCGCGGCAACTACCTCACCGTCTGCTCGATGAACCTCGCGTTCCGCCGCGAGGTGATCCCGGCGTTCTACCAGCTGCCGATGGACGACAACGAGTGGGACGTGGGGCGGTTCGACGACATCTGGTCGGGGCTGTTCTTAAAGCGCGCCTGCGACGTGCTCGGCAAGCGCATCTACAACGGCGACCCGCTCTGTGAACACAACAAGGCCCCGCGCTCGACGTTCGACGACCTCGCGAACGAGGTGGCCGGGCTGGAGCTGAACGAGCACGTCTGGGAGGTCGTCGACGAGGCGGGCGCCGACGCCGACTCGTACGCGGCGGTCTTCGACGCGATGGCCGACGCGCTCGCCGAGGGCGACTTCGACGAGTGGAACAACGGCGCGTTCCTCAACCACTGCGGCGAGTACATGCGCGACTGGCTCGACTGCCTCGACGCGATCCGGCGGACGCCGGCGCCCGCGGACGACTGAACCGACACGACTAAAACCATTTAGGCAAGCCTAAAACACATGACGACCCACGAATCCGACGCACGAGACGGGCGCGACGTTCGACGGCGGAAGTTCCTCGCGGCGGCCGGCGCGGTCGGCGTCGCGGGGGTCGCCGGCTGTACGGGGAGCGACGATCAAGACGGCTCCGACGGCGGCGACGGCGGACCGGCGATCGGGCAGATCGGTTCCGGTCGCGCCGGGCGCGACGCCCCCGGCGGGACGCCGATGGCGGAGATGCCGGCGCTGGAGGGCGAACTCACCGTCTACTCCGGCCGCGGCGAGTTCCTCGTCGGCGACCTCGTCGGCTACATCGACGACCTGTACGACGACCTCGACCTGACCGTTCGGTACAACAGCTCGACCGACCACGTGAACGCGATCATCAACGAGGGCGAGGGGTCGCCGGCCGACGTGTTCTACTCGGTGAACGCTGGCTCGCTCGGCGCGCTCGCCGACGCGGGACGCACGCAGGCGCTCCCCGACGACGTGACCGGGAAGGTCCGGGGGGAGTTCCACACCGAGCAGTGGGTCGGCACCTCCGGGCGCGCCCGGACGGTCCCGTACAACACCGAGTCGGTCTCCGAAGACGGGCTCCCGGACGACATCATGGCGTACCCCGACGAGTTCGAGGGCGACCTCGGCTGGGCGCCGTCGTACGGCTCCGCGCAGGCGTTCGTCACCGCGATGCGGCTGCTGGAGGGCGAGGAGGCCACCCGCGAGTGGCTCGAAGCGATGGTCGAGCGCGGCGCCGCGACGTACCCGGACGAGTTCCGCGCGTGTCAGGAGATCGCCGACGGCGAGATCGACGCCGCGTTCACCAATCACTACTACATCCAGCGCGTGCTCGACGGGAACCCGGAGGCCCCGATCGCGACCTCCTTCACGCAGGGCGACGCGGGCGCGGTGTTCAACGTCGCGGGCGCCGCGGTCGTCGACACCGCGTCGAACGCTGACCTCGCCGCGAACTTTGTCCGCCACCTGCTGTCGGCGGAGGCGCAGGACTACTTCGCGCGCTCCACCTTCGAGTACCCGCTGATTCCGGAGGTCGAGCCGATCGGCGACCTCCCGACGATCGACGAGCTCGACGTCCCGGACATCGACCTCTCGGAGCTGTCCAACCTCGAACCGACGATCGACCTCATGCGCGACGCCGGCGTCCAGATCTGAGCCGCCGCCTCACCGCCGCGTCGCGCCGCGCGCCCGTCACGCTCACAGCCTCACTCCACCGACCGTGTCAGTTCTCCCACCGTCGCTCCGTCCCCGCCGGCTCCTCGTCCACCTCCGCCAGCGACTCGAACGCGCCGACCGGGTGAGCCTCGCCGCGGCGCTCGTCGCCGTCGCCGCCGGCGCCCTGACGTTCGCGGTCGCCGTCACCGTCTTCTCGCACCACTCGGCGAACCACGACGAGGGCGTCTACCTCACGCAGGCCGCCCTCCTCCTCGACGGTCAGCTGGCGTTCCACGCCGGCTCGCTCGCCGACGCCGTCCACCCGTGGTTCTTCATCGAGGACGGCGGGCGGCTCTACCCGAAGTACAACCCCGTTCCCGCGGCGACGTTCGCCGTCTCGATGGCCCTGTTCGGCGAGCCGCGCGTGACTCTCGCGGTCGTCGCCGCCGGGAACGCCGCACTGGTGTACCTGCTCGGCTCCGCGGCCGTCGGTCGCCGGGCGGGCCTCGCCGCGGCCGTCCTCTTCGCCGCGTCGCCGATGGCGATCGCGACCTCCTCGGCGTTCCTTCCGTACGCGCCGACGACGCTCTTCAACCTGGTCTTCGCGGTCGCGTACCTCCGGAGCGTCCGGGACGAGTCCCTCCGGGCCGCGGGCGTCGCGGGCCTCGCGATCGGGGTCGCCTTCTTCGCGCGGCCGTACACGGCGGTGCTGTTCGCCGCCCCGTTCATCTGTCACGCGCTGTGGCGCGTCGCGTCGGCGACCCGGCGGTTCGGCGCCGAGTCCGCGGCGTCGACGCCGCGCGCGTTGGTCGACGCCGGCGTCCGCGGGCTCCCCGACCCGGTCCGCCGCCACGGGCTGACGGCGCTGTTCGGTACCCTGTCCGTCGGCGTCACGCTCGCGTACAACGCCCGGATGACGGGGTCCCCGCTCGTGTTCCCGTACCAGGTGTTCGCGCCGATGGACGGCCCCGGCTTCGGCGAGCGCCGGATCCTCGGCCACTCGGTCGACTACACGCTCGGGCTGGCGCTGGAGTCGAACGGGTACGCGCTCCGGGAGATCGCGACCCGCTGGTTCGCCGCCGGCCCGCTCGGAACGCTCGCGGCGCTCGTCGGCGGCGCGGTCGCGCTCCGCGGGTGGCGCGCGACCGGCGATCCGCGCGGACTCCTCTACGACCGGGCGGCCGACGACGCGTCCGGTACGCCCGGCTTCCGACGGACAGCGACGGCGCTGCTCGTCGGCGTCGCCGTCTCTGTCGTCGTCGGGAACCTCTACTTCTGGGGGACGCACAACGCGCTCGCCGACCTCTCGGACCCGACCGACGGGCTCGCGTCGCTGTTCGGCCCGTTCTATCACTTCGACCTGCTCGTCCCGCTGTCGGTGTTCGGCGGGCTGGCCGTCGCCGCCGCCGCCCGGGCGCTGTCCGCGGCCCGCGACCGGCTCGTCTCCCGCGGCGCCTCGGGGACGGTCGCCCGCGTGGCGATCGCGGTCGTCGTCGCGAGCGCGGTCGTCGTCGCGGGCGTGGCCGCGGTCGACGCGGCCGCGGATCCGATCGAGCGGAACGCCGCGGTCGACGCGAAACACGAGGCCGCGTACGCGCCGTTCGACGAGACGACCTTCGAGGACGGGCTCGTCTTCGTGCCGACGCCGTACGGCGAGTGGCAGAACCATCCGTTCCAGTACCTCCGGAACGGGCCGGGGCTCGACGGCGAGGTCGTGTACGCGCTCGACCGCGACCCGGTCGAGAACTTCGCGGTGCTGGACGCGTACCCGGACCGCACCCTGTACCGCTACGGCTATCAGGGGGTCTGGACCGCGGATCCGGAGACCCGCGTCACGCCGAAGCTGGAGCCGCTCGACCGGCGCACTGGCGCTCGGATCGACGCCGAGACGACCGTCGGCGTGCCGGACCGCGTCGCCCGCGCGCAGGTCCGCGTCGACCCGCGACGGGGCGCTCCGGGCGGTCCGGACCACGTCTCCTACACGGTGAGCGACCTCGGCGACTCGCTCGCGGTCGACTGGGCGGTGACGCCCGAGGGCGTCCGGTTGCCCGGCGCGGCGGCCGCGGGCGGCCCCGAGGCGGGCGACCCCGTGCCGTTCGACCCCGAGGGCGACGCGGTCGCCGTGACCGTGACGCTCGTCGACCCCGCCGGCGCGACGTTCACCTACCGGCAGGAGGTGACGGTTCGGGTGACGGAGGGCAGCGAGGCGGGAGCCAGCGGCGAGCGCGTCGAGGTCGTCTGGCCGCCCGAGCGCTCGACCTGTCGGCTCGTCACGGCGTGCGGGACTGAGGGGACGTACCTCCCCGACGAGCCCGACGCCCACCCCGAGTGGGTCGTCTTCGAGACGGCCGCCGAGGCGAGCGACTAATACGTCGATATCTCACACGCAGTTGCTGGTGGATCGGTGGTGACAACCTCCAAAGCCCCAGCCGCGAGGCCGCGGTACGCTCGTTGCGCTCCTGTGTCGCTCCGCTCGCTGCGGTGCTTACGTCGCCTACCGCGGCCTCGGGGCTATCCCTTTGAGTCCCGCCCCTCACAGCACCGCGCCTCACCCCTCCCCAGCCTCGTCGCTGGCACCCTCCGCTTCGCTCCGTGAGCCACCGACTCCCTCGCGCGTGCGACTCACGCCCCGCCGGCGTTCGTCGGCACGTGCCGACCCCCGCGTCTGTTTATGTATGATCGGCGCTGTCGCTCAGGGTGGTAGAAACCGTCGCCGGCGGCGGTCCACTGTGCCCACAGCGTCCGTCCGGACCGCCGTACGGCGTCGCGTCGGGGGTGAAGCGCCCTCAGAAGCGCCGCAGTTGCTCTTCGAGGCAGACGGTGACGATCGACTTCGCGATGGCGGCGCCGCCGCCGATCGGGTCGAGCTTCGTGTCGCCGAGCCGCTCGGCGTAGGCGATCGGGCGCTCGCGCACGTCGTAGCCGCGCATCAGCGGGCGGATGAGGAGTTCCGCTGAGAGGCCGGTGTTCTCCGTCCAGCCGATCTCCTCGACCACCTCGCGACGGTACGCGCGCATCCCGGTCGTGGTGTCGTGGACGCGCTCACCCATGAGCAGGCTCGCGACCGCGGCGAACGCGTGGTTCCCGAAGCGGTTGAACGCCGGCATCGCCTCCGCGCCGTGGTAGAGCCGGTCGCCGCTTACCACGTCCGCGCCGTCGTTGACCTCGGCGAGGAACTCCGGCAGCGCCTCCATGGGGTAGGTGTCGTCGCAGTCGGTCGTGACGACCACCGGTCGGTCGGGGGTCAGGATCGCCTCGCGGACGGCGACGCCGTACCCCTGCGGCTCCTGTTCGATGACCCGAGCGCCGTGCTCGCGGGCGATCTCCGGAGTGCGGTCGTCGGATCCGTCGACGCAGACGACCTCCGCCCTCCCGTCCGTGACCTCGTCGATGTCATCGAGGACCGTCCCGATCGCCTCCGCCTCGTTGTACGTCCCCATCACGACGCTGAGGTCGTCGAAGGTGTATGCCCCGCCGTCCCCCCCGTTCGCCACGCTCTCGCCTTTCTCGTCCGCCGCGCTCTCGATCTCCTCGTCCGCCGAGCCCCCGCCCTCTTCCCCGACGGTCTCCGTCACGTCGACGGCGCTCGCAGATCCGTTCGTCGCGTGTGCTGAGTCGCTCATTACCCGGATCTCCGCTCGCACCCACTTGAGTTTTTAGGTTTACCTAAAATAATGTTCGACGGCAGTCAGGTCTGCGCCGAGAGGCGGGCTTCCACGTCGTCGGCGACGCGGAGCGCGAGCGCGGCGATGGTGAGGGTGGGGTTCATCGCGCCGCTCGTCGGGAAGACGGAGCTGGAGGCGATCCAGCAGTTGTCGAGGTCGTGGGTCCGGCAGTCGGCGTCGACGACCCCCCGGTCGGGGTCGTCGCTCATCCGCGTCGTGCCCATGTGGTGGTAGGCGGGCCCGGTCGCGTCCGGCCCGGCGACCCACTGTACGTCGGCGCCGAGCTCCTCCAAGATCGCGACCTGGATCTCGTTCGCCCGCTCGATCGTGTCGAGCGCGCGCTCGCCCACGCTCCACTCGACCCGCGGCGCCGGGTCCCCGTGATCGTCGGTGCGGTCGTCGGCGAGGGCGATCCGGCTGTCGGCCCGCGGGGCCTGCTCGACGAGCCCGCCCATGGCGACGTGATTCCCGTACCCCTCGCGGAGCTGGTCGAGCAGCGGGTCACCCCAGTCGTCGCCCGACAGGGCCGTCTCGACCGGCGAGGGGCCGGCGTAGTTGAAGAACTCCAGCTTGAACGGGGCCTGCGCCTCGTCGGCCTCGTCGTAGAACTGGTCGCAGGCGCTGGTGTAGAAGCCGACGTGGTTCTGTCTGGTCGGCTCGTCGAGGGTGCCGCCCGCCCCCGCGAACAGGTGGTCCATGAAGAACTCGCCGACGTGACCGCTCCCGTTCGCGAGCCCGTCGGGGTATCGGTCCGAGGCGGAGAGGAGCAGGAGCCGCGGCGTCTCCACGCCGCCCGCGGCGACGACGAAGGCGTCGGCCGTCTGCCTGTGTTCAGCCCCGTCAGGGGTCGCGTACACCGCCGCGGTCACCCTGTCGTCGCCGTCGTGCTCCAGCGACCGCACGGACGCCCGGTCGATGACGGTCGCGCCCCGCTCCTCGGCGCGCTCGACGTGGACCGTCGCGTCGTACTTCGCGCCGCTCGGACACACCGGCTGGCAGGTGCCGTAGCCGACGCAGGGGGACCGGTCGTCGTACGGCTCGGAGTTGCGCGCGTTCGGCACGGAGTGCATGGCGATCCCGAGCGACTCGCAGGCCTCGGCGAACAGCGAGTCGCTGTAGGAGGGCTCGAACGCCGGCATCGGGTGCGGCTCCTCGCGCGGCGGCGCGTAGGGGTTGTCCGACGCGCCCGCGACGCCCAGCTCGCGCTCGGCCTCGGCGTAGTAGGGGCGGAGGTCCTCGTAGTCGATCGGCCAGTCCGGCCCGACGCCCCGCGCCGTGCCGGAGTTGAAATCGTCCTCGTGGAGCCGCATCACCATCCCCTGCCAGTGGAGCGTCGACCCGCCGACGCCCTTCACGCGGGCGTGGTTGAGCGGGTACGGGCGGTCGCCGGCGGTCTCGTGGGCGTCGCGCTCGCCGCCCACGTCCCAGACGTCCGGCCGGTCGTAGAACGGGCGGATCGCGCGCTCCTGTCTCGCGAGCCGGTCGGCGGGGTCGAATCGCGGGCCCGCGTCGAGCACGACGACCTCGCGGTCGCCCGCCAGCCGGTCGGCGACGAGCGCTCCCGCGGGGCCGGCGCCGACGACGCAGACGTCCGTGTCCGGCACGGGCGTGCGGTCGACGTCGCCGCGGGCCCGGTCGCCGGTCTGCCGGTAACGAGCGTCCCGTCCGCCGCTCGCGTCCTCCGCGCCGCTCATCGGGGCCCCTGCCGGTAGCTCTCCGCGCCGCCCGCGTGCCCCTGCGGGTTCTCGATGCCGACGAGCTCCCCGCCCGTCGGCGAGGCGTACAGCGCGAGCAGCAGCTCGTTGACGACGTAGTACCGGACTCGCTCCGCGGTCGTTCCGTCCGGGTTCTCCTCGGCCACGTCCGCGCCCATCTCCCGGAGCAGCTCGTCGCGGTCGGCGGGCGAGAGGTCGGCGACCGGCGCGCCGTACCACGACCGGGCGGCCGACTCGACCTCGGCGACCGCGGCTCGGATCCCCTCGGCGTGCGCCGACCCGTCGAGGCGGCCGTCGAGGAGGCCGTCGACGAACGCGTCCAGCCCGGAGACCGCCTCCGGGTAGACGGTCCGCGCGACCGCCGTCATCGCCTCGCGGACCGCCTCGTCGCCGGGGGTGCCGTCGCCGTCCCGCGCGGGCTCCGCCTCGGCGCCTCCCCGACCGCCGTCGCCGGTCGCCCGACGGACACCAAGCGCGACGCCGCCGGTCGCGCCGATCGCGGCCAGCGCGGCCGCCGCGTCGCGTCGCGTCAGTTCCATGGAATATTTTAGGCAGCCCTAAATTAATATATCCGTCGGAGCGCGCTCGACGCGCGATCGGAACCCCTAACGCCGGCCGCGACCACGCTCGGACAGAGACTCTGCCCCGTACAATGACCCTGCGAAACCGGCTCCGCGACCGCTTGACCGACGGCGACGACAGGCTGCCGATCGGGCTCACGCTGCTGTGCGCGGCGATCGCCGCCACGCTCGTGTTCCCGCTGGCGTGGCTCGTCATCGAGGCGATCGCCGTCGACCGCGGGCGCGCGACGGACCTCCTCTTCAGCGCCGGCACCGCGGAGGTCCTCGTCAACAGCCTCCTCTTGATGGCGGGCGTCACCGGCCTCTCGGTCGCGATCGGCGTGCCGCTCGCGTACCTCACCGCCCGGACCGACCTCCCCTTCCGTCGCTTCTGGTCGGTCGCGGCCGCCCTTCCGCTCGTCGTCCCGAGCTACGTGGGAGCCTTCTCGTTCGTCTCCGCGTTCGGCCCGCAGGGCGAGTTCCACGAGGTCCTCGCGCCGCTCGGCGTCCAGCGCGTCCCCGAGATCGGCGGCCTCTCCGGGTCGATCCTTGTCATCACGCTGTACACCTACCCGTACGTCTACCTGACGACCCGGGCCGCGCTGCTGTCGTTCGACACGACGCTGCTGGAGGCCGCCCGGACGCTGAACCACGGGCGGCTCGCGGCGTTCCGCCGCGTGACCCTCCCGACTATTCGGCCGGCGATCGCCGCCGGGTCGCTGCTCGCCGCGCTGTACGCGGTCTCGGACTTCGGGACGCCGTCGATCATGCGGCTCCCGGTGTTCACCCGCCAGATCTACGTCGAGTACAACGCGTTCGGACGCGACTACGCGGCGCTGCTGTCGCTCCAGCTGCTCGTCGTGGTGGTCCTCGTGCTTGCGCTGGAGTGGGCCGTCCGCTCGGACCGCGACACGAGCGGCGACGACGCGGGCCGCACCGACGACCGGGTGTCGCTCGGGTGGCTGCGGTGGCCGGCGACGCTGCTCCCGGCCGGCGTGTCCGCGTTTGCGCTCTTGGTCCCGCTGTGGATCCTCGGGCTGTGGCTCGTTCGCTCGGAGGCCGGCCGCCGCCCCTCGCTCGCGTTCGAGCCGATACAGGTGCTCAACTCGGTGTCCGTCTCGGCGGCCGCGGCGGTCGTCGCCGCGCTGGCCGCCCTCCCGATCGCGTACTTCGCCGCGAACCACGACTCGCCGCTCGCGGTCGTCTTCGAGCGCGCGACGTACGTCGGGTTCGCGGTGCCGGGCATCGTGTTGGCGCTCGCGCTGGTGTACTTCGGCTCCGGCTACGTCCCGTGGCTCTACCAGACGCTCCCCCTGCTGGTGTTCGCCTACGTCGTCCGCTTCCTCCCCCAGGCGGTCGGCTCGGCCCGCACGTCGATCCTCCAGGTCGACCCGCGGCTCGTCGAGGCCGGGCGGACGCTCGGGGAGTCGCCGACCGGCGCGTTCAAGCGCGTCACGTTCCCGCTCACGCGCTCGGGGATCGTCGCCGGGGCCGCGCTCGTGTTCCTCACGACGATGAAGGAGCTACCGGTCACGCTGGTGCTCCGCCCCACGGGGTTCGACACGATCGTCACGCAGATCTGGCGCGCACAGTCGACCGCGCTCTACCAGTACGCCGTGGTGCCGACGCTCATCCTCCTCCTCATCTCCGGGCTCTCGATGGTCGTCCTCCTCACGCAGGAGGGCGGCGAAGAAGGGCTGTGAGGGTCGCGGTCACCGTCCTCGGATGTGGCGGTCCGCGCCGGGTCGCCGCCACCAGATGCGGCGGTCGCCGCCGCTCCCGTCGGTCCGAGAGACCGGTCGCTCTCGATAGTGTTGAAAGAAACTAACAATACCACGGCCGTGGACTGGAGAAAAACGGGTCAGTCCGCGGCAGACGTCTGCTGTTGACGCGTCACGCGGAGCGAGCTGATCGTCGTGTAGAGGACCGCGAAGGCGACGACGACCGCCGCGCCGATGGTAAGCACCAGTCCGAGCAGTTCGAGCGTCGAGCTGCCGATGTACGAGCCCACTTCGCCGATGCCCACGGCGAGGGCGCCGACGAGCAGCATCCCGCCGAAGTACACCTTGATCTCATCGGAGTCGACGACGGCGGTCGCGGCGGAGCCGACGCGCGCGCCGAGCGCGCTCCCGAACAGCAGCGGGGCGACGATGCCGAGGCTCACGCCGCCGTCCTGTCCGTAGAGGTAGCTCCCGAGCCCGCCGGAGAAGACGATCTCGAAGAGGTCGGTCCCGACGGCGACGGGCACCGGGACGCCGATCGCGTAGATCATCGCGGGCATCCGGATGAAGCCGCCGCCTACGCCGAGGAACCCGGACAGGACGCCGGTCGAGAAGGCGACGGCCGTGATGACCCACACGGAGACGGTGACGTCGCCGCGGAGCGTCACCATCGGCGGGATCCGAACGGTCCGTTGGATCTTCTTGGCGACGTCGGGGATCTCGTACTCGTCGAGGTCCTTGTCGGCGGCCTCGTGGTCGACGCCGCCGTCGTCGTCGCCCTTGAGGGCGTCGCGCGTGACCATCGCGCCGACGCCGCCGAGGAGGACAACGTAGGCGACGCTGATGACGCCGCCGGCGAGCCCCATCGATTCGAGGTAGTAGACGCTGGCGCGCCCGGCCTCGATGCCGATGGTCGTCCCGGTGATCATGATCACCCCGAGCTTGTAGTCCACCTGCCCGAGGTCGTGGTGTTTCAGCGTCGCGATGACGGCCGTTCCGAAGACGAACGCCATCCCGCTCCCGACGGCGACGGAGGCCGGGTAGTCTAGCATTAGGAGGGCCGGGGTGACGAGGAACGACCCGCCCATGCCGAAGAACCCGAACAGCACCCCGACGACGAGGCCGAACCCGACGAACAGCGCCAACATCTCGGGGCTCGTCTCGAAGATGCCGAGGCCGCCGAGGAAGTTACCGAGCACTGGCGTCACCCCCGACCAAGAGCCGCATCAGATAGGGCCCGACGAGCCGTTCGAGGCCGCCGTACCCCACGTACAACACGAACGCTTCCAGGAGAATCGTGCCGATGAGTAGGACCGTCTCTGGGTCCCACGAGGGTATCTCTAGTCCAGCCATCTATTCGTCCTCCGGCTTCCGAACGCGGAAATTCGGTCTTGGCACATTTCTGCTCGGTGTCCACTATCCGCTTCGTGCCTATAACGGTTTTGGGCTTGATGTACAATACTATATCCCGGTAACCTCGGCGGGAGTACCGATAACTTACAGAGATAATACGGCGCCTCCGTCGGCCCGAGCGCCGGCTACGCGCTCGCGCTCGCTGAAGTATCAAACGACGAACAAAATCGTGTTGTCGCCGCCCGCCGAAGGGATCGACATGAGGGCCCTGTGCGCAACCGACCTGTCGGCCGCCAGCGAGGCGACGATCGAGAACGAGACCTGCCTCGGCTGCCTGGACCGAATCGGCGTCCGGACGGTCCACCTCGTCACGGTCGTCTCGGCGAACGTCCACCCCGGCATGCCCGGCGTCGACTTCGAGGAGCGCCGGCGGCGGGGGCTCGACAGGTACCGCGAGGTGATCGAGGCCGCGGGGTTCGACGTCGAGACGCACGTCGTTCGCGGGACCCCGTACCGCCGCCTCAACGGCATCGCGGAGACCGTTCACGCCGACCTGACGATCGTGGGTTCGCGCGGACAGAGCCCGCTGGAGAACCGGGTCGTCGGCTCGACCGCCCGCAACCTCGCCCGGACCACCGTCGTCCCGCTGCTGGTCAACCGCGTCGAGCGGGCGGCCGACGACCCCGATGTCCTCCGCGAACACCTCTTCCGGCACGTCCTCTTCGCGACAGACTTCTCTGAGCACGCCGACCGGGCGTTCGACGCCTTCTCGTACCTCCGTCGCGCGACCGAGGAGGCGACGCTCGTCCACGTCCGGTCGCCGAAGGACGACGGGCCGGACGCCGGCGGCGGTCCCGCGGAGCGGCTCGCAGAGCGGGCGAGCACGCTGGAGGGCTGGGGGATCGAGACGCGGACCGAGGTCCGCCGCGGCGACCCCGCCGAGGAGATCCTCGCCGTCGAGGCAGAGGTCACTCCGTCGACGGTCCTCGTCGGGTCGAAGGGGCGGAGCCGGATCCGGCGGCTCCTGCTGGGCAGCGTCTCGGAGGAGATCGTCACGCGGGCGACGGGCAACGTCTTCCTCGTCCCGCCGCCTCGGGCGGTTTAAGAGTAGGCGACGCCGCGGCGCGCGCCGATCACAAGACGAGCGCGGCGGCCGCGTACGCGAGCGCGAACGAGAGGCCGAACGAGCCGGCCCACGCCCCCACGGTCGTGAAGATCTTCTCCGCGTCGACGGCCTCCCGACCGCCGACGGCCGCGCCGCTCCCGATGATCGCGCTCACGACGATCTCGTTGAACGAGACCGGCACGCCGAGCAGCACGGCCAGCTGCGCGATCAGGAACGACGGGACGAGCGCCGAGATGGAGCGGCGCGGCCCGAGCGACGAGTAGTCCTGCGCCAGCGACTTTATCATCCGGGGCGCGCCGGTCCACGAGCCGACCAGCATCCCGAGCCCGCCGCCGACGAGGACGGCGGTGGCCGACACCATTCCCACCTCGTCGAGCAGTGGTAGGAGCGGTCCGACCGCGAGCCCGACCTGACTCCCGCCCGCGGAGAACGCGACGAGCGACCCGAGCGCGAGCAGCACGCGCCGCAGCCCGCCCTGCTCGTCGCGGCTCACGTCCCACCAGACGACGGCCGCGACGGCCAGCGCCGCGAGGCCGGTGATCGCGACCGCCGACGCGGTCCCGTCGAGCGACAGGGTCCGCTGTCCGAGACCGCGGACGGTCCCGGGCGCGGTCCCCTCGCCGAGGAAACTGAACCGGACGTTCACGAGGACGCTCCCAACCAGCCCGGCGAGGACCGGGACGCTGTACCGCTCGGGCGCCCCGGGTCGCGGGAGGACGCTGGCGATGGCGAACGCGATGCCGCCGCCGATGAACGGCGTCAGGAGCCAGACGGCGCCGATCTGTTGGTACTTTGCCCAGACCGGCGTCCCGCCGAGCGCGAGCCCGACGCCGATGACGGCGCCGGTCACGGTGAACGCGGTCGCGATCGGAATCCCGGTGGTGATGCCCACCGCCATCAGCCCCGCGCCCAGCACGAGCACGAGGATGACGCCGGCGACGGGCAGGCTGATCCCGCCAACGAGGCCGCTCCCGACGGCCTCAGAGACGTTCCCGCCCTGCGTGACGGCGCCGGCAAAGCCGAAGACGCCGACCAGCAGGGCCGCGCGCATCGTTCCGATGGCGTTCGCGCCGACGGCGGGCGCGAACGGGGTCGCGCCGCTCGACCCGGCGCCGATCACCCACGCCATGAACAGGCTCGCGAGCGCCGCGCCGACGGAGAGGGCGATGAGAGCGGGGTCCATGGAGCCGGTGCGTTAGTCCGCGCCCGCCGCGGCGGCGTCGCGGGCTCCGCTCCGGCTCCGCCAGTACCCCTGCGCGTACGCGCCGACGAACATTCCGCCGAGCGCCCAGAGGATGGTGACGTTACCGACCCCGAGGCTCGCGTACGCCGCGCCCGGACAGATGCCAGAGAGCCCCCAGCCGACGCCGAAGACGGCGCCGCCGACGAGGACGTTCCGGTCGAACGGCTTCAGCCGGCGCTCGTAGGGAGCGCCGGTGAGCGGCGCGGCGTCGCGGATGCGCGGCAGCAGCGCGAACGCGATCCCGGAGACGATCGCGGCCCCGAACATGACGAACGGGAGGCCGAGGTCCTCGAATGTGAGGAAGTTCAGCACGACCTCCGGCCGCGCCATGTGGCTGAACCCGAGTCCGAACCCGAAGATCAGGCCGCCGACGAAGATCAGCGGCTTGAACAGCGGATGTCGGTCCGCCATCTACGGACTCACCCCCAGCGCGGCGACGACCTGGGCGGTCCCGATCGCCACGGCGAGGAACGTCGCGACGCCGACCAGCGACGTCTTCGACGCCGATCCGACGCCGCAGACCCCGTGGCCGGACGTACACCCCTTCCCGATGCGGGTGCCGATCCCGACGAGGATCCCGCCGAAGAACAGCCGCCACGGCTGGACGTCGGTCGCCCAGAGCGTCACGCCGGCGACCTCGTACAGCGTGCCGGTCGTCCCGGGCTCGTAGAGCGGGCTCGTGACTAGCCCCGACTGGAACGTCGCGGCGAACGCGAGCCCGCCGAGGATGATGCCGGCGGTGAACACGAGCCGCCAGTCCCGCGATCCGACGTACCGCCGGAACCGGGACTGGCCGGAGACGTACGACAGCGTCGACTCCAGGAACGTGCTCGCCCCGGCCGGGATACCCGTTCCGACGTAGATGACGACGGTCCCGAGACCGACGAGCAGTCCGCCGACGGCGTACCGGCTGACCCCGTTCGGGAACAGCTCGGCGACCGCCTGCAGCAGTACTGGGTCAGCGACCATCGGCGTCGTCAGTCACCCGCGAGCGAGTCCTGACTGGCGGCGCAGTTGTTCGGCCCGAGCTCCAGGGTGAACGCCTCGTCGTCGTCGACGGCGTTCTGTCCGAGGTTCGTCGCGATGATGTCCTCGTAGTTGGCCGGGCGCGGCGGCATGTCCGAGAGGATCAGGTCGACGAACGCCTGCTCGTCCATCGTGAGCGCGTCCATCTCCTCGACGAGCTCGCCGATCGGCGCCGTGTAGGTGCCGTCGTCGGCCGCGACGGCCGCGTCGCTGAAGTGCGCGCCGCCGATGAGCGTGTCGTCGGGCAGCGTCAGCACCCGCTCCTGAAGTGACTCGTACAGCAGGCGCGCGGCGTCGGGGGCGCCCTCGTCGCCCTCCTCGAGGTCGGGGCGGGCGACGCTCTCGATGAACAGCCCGTCGCCGGTCGCGAGCAGGCTCTCGTCGACGAGGTATGAGGTCATCCCGGTCGTGTGGCCGGGAGTGTAGACGGTCTCGACGGTGGCGTCGCCGACCGCGAACGTGTCGCCGTCGGCGGCCGTGGTCAGCTCGTCGGCGTACGTGACGCCGCGGTCGACCGCGGCCTCGGGGATGACGCCTTCGACGCCCGCGGCGTCGAGGTCGCGCACGCCCGAGATGTGGTCGGCGTGGACGTGCGTGTCGAGGGCGTAGTTCAGTTCGACGCCGAGCTCGTCGGCGTCGTCGAGGTAGCGGTCGGTGAACGCCCGCAGCGGGTCGATGATCGCGGCCTCCCCGTCGTCGTAGAGGAGGTAGCCGAGGCAGCCCGAGGAGGGGCGCTGGTACTGGAGGAGCGTGCCGGCCCCGTCGTAGCGGTCGACCTCGACGGCCTCGTAGATGCTCGCCCAGCCGTTCATCCCGTCTTCGAGGTGGTCGACGTCGTAGCCGCGCTCCGTGAGCGTGCCCGCGACGTACTCGCTGGCGCCGCCCTTCGCGCAGAGGACGGTCACCTCGCGGTCGTCGGGGATCCGGTCGAGAACGTCGTCGTCGATCTCGTCTTCGAGGAACTCGAAGTACGGGACGTTGATCGACGTGACGTTCTCGCCGTCGATGCGCCACTCCTCGTAGTCCGACTGCATGCGCGCGTCGAGGATCGTGACGTCTTCGCCGGCGTCGATTCGGTCTTTGAGCGATTCCGGGTCGACGGAGTCGACGTCGACGTCCGGAGTCGGGAAGTCGTCGGCATTCATGTTTCGCAGTCGTTCATACCGGGTCGACGCACAAAAGCATTTTCATAGTATTTCCTTTTCTAAGCAATACTATATTCAATAGAATCCGGTCTGTATCTCCTACTGTTGTACTCAGGGGCTTATGCGGCGGCTAAACAGGTTTCACTTTATACAGTAGTTGGGAGAATTCCCAAGAACCGACACAGTTTTACTTCACCGGGGGGTATTGTGCGCTAGCTCCAATACAGACACCGGAGCAGATACACAATGAGTGCTGAATTCGACATCGCGGAGACGCTCGACGTGAAAGGCGCATCGTGCCCCATGCCGGTAGTGAAGACGAAGTCCGCCGTCGACGGCCTCGACGCGGGCGAGGTCCTCGAAGTGCTGGCGACCGACCCCGGAAGCATGAGCGACCTCGACGGCTGGGCCGACGGCACCGAGGGCGTCGAGCTCCTCGACCAGACGGAAGGCGACGGCGTGTACAAACACTACGTCCGCAAGACGGAGTAACGATGAGCACGGACACACCCGACGCGTCGGCCGACGACGCGCCGACCGACGACGCGCCCTCCCGCGCGGAATTGGCCGCGCGCGTCGACGAGCTCGAGGAGGCGCTCGCCGAGGCCACCGCCGACGACGGCGGCAAGAAGATGAGCATCATCGCCACCAAGGGGACGCTCGACATGGCGTACCCGCCGCTCATCCTCGCCAGCACCGCTGCCGCGTTCGGCTACGAGGTGACCGTCTTCCACACGTTCTGGGGGCTCGACATCCTCCACGAGGAGCGGTCGAAGAACCTCCAGCTCAGCTCCGTCGGCAACCCCAACATGCCCGTGCCGAACGCCGTCGCCGCGCTCCCCGGGATGGACCGCGTCACGACGAAGATGATGGAGCGCCGGATCTCGGACAACGACACCGCCACGATCGAGGAGCTCCTCGAAACGAGCCTCGACATGGGCGTGGAGTTCCAGGCCTGTCAGATGACCATCGACCTGATGGACTACGACGAGGACAACTTCTACGACGGCGTCACCACGGGCGTCGGCGCCGCCACCGCGCTTCAGGACATGGCCGAGGCGGACATCCAACTGCTCGTCTGACCGCCGCGGAACGAGCCCCCGGTTCTGTTTTGCCCGCGCCGTCGCCGGCGTCGTCGCTCCAGACACCCTCGATACAACGCAAAAACCACTAGTGACCACGACCGACTCCGCCCGCTCGCGCCGCGGAACGGCGCGTCGCCCCCGCTAGTGCGATCCCTCGCTCCGCTCGCGCCCGGCGCGCTCGCGGCCGATCGCGCCCGCCACCGCCAGCAGGTAGCCCAGCCCGTACTGGACGTCCGGGTCGCGCACCCTGCGGATCAGCCCGACGGCCCCGACCCGATCCGGCGGGTCGCGCTCCGCCTCGCCGACCCCCTTCAGCAGCGTCTCGACGCCCTCGCGGGTGTCGTCGTCGGCCGCGGTCTGCGCCACCTCGCCGAGCGCGGCGCCGGTCCCGGCCAGCGACGCGACCATCTCGTCGTCGAGGGCCGCGGTCGCCAGCGACCCGACCTCCGCGACCTCGGCCAGCTCGTCGAGCGTGCCGCTCCGCTGGAGCGTGAGCAGCGTGTCGAGCGCCTCCCGCAGCTCGTCGCCGTTCTCGCCGACCGCCTCGGCCAGCGCCACGGTCTCGTCGGTCGCCAGGCCGTCGGCGGACTCCGCGAGCGTCGACCCCGTGGCCGAGAGCTCGCGGACCATCTCGTCTGAGAGCGCGCCCTCGCCCAGCGAGAGCACGTCCAACAGCTCGTTGACCGCGTCGAGCCGCTCGACGAGCTCGGCGACCGCCTCCGGGTTCTCCGCGATGGCCGCTTCGAGGTCGTCCGGCTCGGGTTCGTGCGTCTCGGACATGGTCAGAGCAACCCTCGCGCGGTGAGCCAGTAGGACTCGTTGTACGCCAGCTTCGACCAGTGGAGCTTCTCCGAGGGCGGCGCGGGCGACGGCGGGCGCTCGTAGTCGAACTCGACGAACGAGGCGGCGTCCATCCCGGTCTCGATGAAGCACAGGGTCTTCCCGTCGTACGTCGCCGTCGCGGGGCGGCCTCGGACCTCGCTGGCGAGGCGCTGGCCGACGACGCCGGCCTGGTAGTGCGCGACGCTGCCCGCGTTCGGGACGCCCGTGTCGGCGGTGTCGCCGAGCGCGTAGACGTTGTTCGCGGCCGCCGCCTCTAGCGTGTGCTTGTCCACGTCGACCCAGCCGTCGTCGCCGAGGCCGGCCTCCTCGATCAGGTCGACGCCGCCGTGAGGCGGAATCGAGACGAGGAGGTCGTAGTCGAGCTCGGTCCCCTCCATCGACGTGACGGTCTCCGCGTCGGGGTCGACAGACTCGGCGTTGAAGAACGTCTCCACGTTGATGTCCCGGTCCTCCATGATGGGACGGGCCCACTCGGCGATGTGGGGATTCCCGTGAACGCGCTGGATCGGGTACGTGTAGGTGACCTCGACGTCCTCGCGCAGGCCGCGCTCGCGGAACCAGTCGTCGGTCATGAAGACGAACTCCAGCGGCGCCGCGGGACACATGTGGGGCGTACCGATGACGCTCAAGACGAGCTCGCCCTCGGTGAACTCCAGCAGCTCCTCTCGGAGGGCCGTCGCGCCCGACTCGCTGTAGTAGTCGTGTCCGCCCTCGACGAGCCCGGGGATCTGCTCGGGCTCCAGCGTCGACCCGGTCGCCAGCACGAGGTGGTCGTACTCCATCGACGGCGCGGTACCGTCGAACCGGAGCGTCTGCGAATCCGTGTCGATCTCGGACACGCGGTCGATCCGGAGGTCGACCGCGTCGTCGACCAGCTCGTCGAGCGCGCGGCGACCGTCCGCCGGTTCGCGCTTGCCGAACGGCACGTACAGCCAGACCGGCTTGTACACGTGGTCGGGGCCGTCGTTGATCAGGGTGACCTCCACGTCGCCGGCGTCGAGCTCCGGACCGAGCCGGTCGGCGAGGTCGTTGGCGAGCACCGATCCGCCGGTCCCGCCGCCCACGATGACGATGCGTTCGGTCATGCTTTCTCCACGTAGAACGCGTTGTGCTCGTCGAGCTCTTCGACGGCGAGCAGTTCGTTGCCGGCCTCATCGGCCCACTCGGGAACGTCGGTGAGCGACCCGTCGCTGTCGCTCAGGAGCCGGACCACGTCGCCCGACTCCGCGCTCCGGATCGCTCCGATGAGGTCCATCAGGGGACCGGGGCACGCTGCGCCTCTGGCGTCGACGGTTTCTTCGGGTTCGATGTCGGTCATGGGGGTCTCACACCAGACAGTTACGCGCGTGGCGTATTAGTCTTGTGCGCTCATTCCACAATCTAAAATCCTCGTGTTCGGCGCGGATCGGTCAGCGTCGGCGGCAGTCGGGGCGTCGCTGACGGTTGGGGCGTCGGCGGCGCTACCGGTCGAACACGACCGCGTAGTGGTACGGCGGCAGATCGACCCGCCGGTCGAGTTCGAACGGCGCCGCCCCCCGGACGGCCTCCGCCGTTTCCTCGGGGTCCATCCGGAGCCCCGTCGGCGGTCCCCGGGGCTCCCCCCCGACGGTCGTCGCTTCGCGCGGCCGGTCGTGCCAGTTGACGACGACCAGGCTGCCGCCGGGCGCGACCGCTCGGAACGTCTCCTCGACGAACTCGGCGCGGTCGTCGACGCCGTAGAAGGTGTTCGCCACGACGAGCACGTCGACCGGCTCCGGGAGGACACCGGTCAGGTCCCGGGCGTCGCCGTGGACCGGGACGACGTTCCCGATCGCCTGTCGCCCGGCGAGCGCGTCGAGCTCGTCGAGCAGCGCCTCGTCCAAGTCGACGGCGTACACGGGCGCGGGCTCGGTGATGCGGGCGGCCGGGAGCGCGAAGTAGCCGCTCCCGCAGCCGACCTCGGCCACCGACAGGCCGGGCTCGACCCCGAGCTGCCGGAGCGTCGCGCCCGGCGTCGGCCAGAGCTTCCCCCACCAGTCCCAGTCGGGCTGGCCGGTGTTCTGGAACCGCTCCATCGTCAGCGGGGGCCCGACGCGCCGGCTCCCGTTCCGTCCGCCGGAAGGCGGCGTCCGTCGCTCCCGCCGCCCGCGAACCCGTATCCGCCGCTCACGGACCCGTCGTCGGCCCCCCGAGGCGGCTCGCTCGTCGCATCGGTCTTGTCCTTCATACCCATACGTGAACCAGTCCGCTATCTAAGTCTTTCTCGACCGTCGCCGATCGGCGTGCCCGAGTCGCCCCGCTCGTCCGCGGGCAGCTAGTCGACCCGAGAGCGCCACGCGGCGGGGAGCCGGGCGTAGACCACCGCGTTGTCGACGAGCGCGTCGACCGGGACGTACTCGTCGGGGGCGTGGAGCGTGTCGGTCCCGAGGGCGAACTCGACGGTCGATATCCCGGCGTTCCGGAGCTTCTTGGCGTCGCCGCCGCCCGTGGCGCTCCGACGGAAGACGCGGTCCCCGGTGACCGCCGCCGCCGTCGACGCGACGGCGTCGACCAGCGGGCTGGCGGGGTCCTCTGTGGTGCCGACGCTCCAGGAAACGTCGGCGACCGTGATCCCCTCGCAGTCGGCGACGCAGTCGCGGATGGCCGCGAGCACGTCGGGCGTGTGGACGCCCGCCGTCAGCCGCACGTCGACCTCGGCGCGGGCGGACCCCGGGACGGCGTTCACCGCGTCGCCGCCCTCGAGGACGCCGAGGTTGATCGACGGGTACCGGAATAGGTCCCGAGCGGTCGCCTCGCCCATCGACGGGGCGTAGTACTCGACCGACTCCTCGACGATCGGCTCCATCTCGGCGTCGATCTCCAGCCGCTCGGCGCCGAACCGCTCGCGTATCGTCTCGACGGCGCCGTAGAGCCGGTCGACCGCGTTGACCCCGAGCATCGGTCGAGAGCCGTGCGCCGCCTCGCCGGCGGCTTCGAGCGTCAGCCAGATGCTCCCCCGGTCCGCGACCGTGACGGAGCGGCGACCCTCCTCGCAGGTCGGCTCGCCGATCACGCACGCGTTCGCGTCGAGCGCTCTGGCATCGAGCAGCGCCGGGAGCCCCGCGTCGCCGCCGACCTCCTCGTCGCTCACGAAGGCGAACAGGAGGTCGACGGGCGGCTCCGCGTCGGTCGCGACGACCGCCCGGAGCGCGAACAGCAGCGACGCCACGGCGCCCTTCATGTCGGTCGCGCCCCGGCCGTAGACGCGGCCGTCGGCGCGTTCGCCGAGCGGGTCGCGCGTCCACGCGTCGGCGTCGAACGGGACGGTGTCGAGGTGTCCGTTGTACAGCAGCGTTCGGTCGGACGCGCCGTCGACCCGGACGAGCAGGTTCGGCTTCGCCGGGTCGACGGCGAACCGCTCGACCTCGACCGGAAGCGGGTCGAGGAACCGCTCGATCGCCGCGACGATCTCGCGCGTGTCGCCGGGCGGGTTCGACGTGTCGACCGCGAGCAGATCGAGGGCCAGCGAGACCAGCTCCTCCCGGTGTGCTCGCACGTACTCGGCGGGAGCGTCGTCCGGGTCCGTCGGCGGCCGGGTCGCTCCCGTGTCTTCGGCCATGCCGTCCCCTTCGATCCCCAACGATTTATTTATTTTGTATATTTCGCACAATACTAATCGGTGAGCGTCGCGGTCGCCCGCGCGTCACGGTCCGGGCTGGAGCGACCGATCCCCGCGCTCGTCCGCCTCGCCGCCGTACCGGTCCTCGAACTCTTGGATGAGCTGACCGACGGTCGCGTACCAGCTGTTGAGCAGCTGCTGCATCTCGCGAGCGGCCTCCTCGGGCGTTCGCGGCCGGTAGACGTAGTAGTACCCGCCCTGATCGTAGTTCTCCTGTTGCTGGACGACGACGCCGGCGTCCACGAGCCGCGAGATCGACCGGTACGCCGTCGACCGCTCACACTCCAGCCGGTCCGCCACGTCGTCGACGGTGAGCCCTTCGTTCACTCCTTGGAGCGCCTGAAACACCGCCTGATCCCGCTCGTTGAGCCCGTGAATACACTCGAGGAGGTCGATACACCCCAAGTCCCGTTCGAGGTCGTCACGCACTGACGCGGTCATCGTATCGGACAATAGGGCGACAGAGTGGGTTAAAGTTGTTCCTAATTAGTACAATACTACTACAGTCGAGTCGGCGACAGTCCGGTTCAGTTCACGGCTGCTCCGCTCTCTCGGTAGGACATCCGAAGAGCCTTTGTTACGTAGGCCCAAGACGATACACGAATGACGCTTCCGATCGACCCGACGCAGATCGACCCGGACGACATCGGCGAAGAGCAGGCCACCCTCGAGATGGGCCACGAGGAGGCGATCGAACACGTCCGCGAGGTGTTCACCGACGCCGGATTCGGCGTCCCGGTCGAGTTCTCGCCGTCCGAGATGCTCAACGAGAAGGTCGACGCGGGTCGCGACCCCTACTACGTGCTCGGCGCGTGTAACCCGGCTGTCGCCGACCGGGCGCTCGACGCGACCGACAACAAGCTCGGCGCGCTCATGCCGTGTAACGTCGTCGTCTGGGAGGAAGCGCCCGGGACGCAGCGCGTCTATCACGTCTCTATCATGCGCCTCGCTCGCCTCGCGGGCATGGCGCCCGACGACGACGAGATGGCGGGCATCATCGCCGACACCGGCGAGATGGTCAACGAGGCGTTCGAGAACCTCTGACCACGCTCTGACACAGCCGTCCCTACGGCGTCGCCGGCGATCTGCTCGGCGGCACTCGCCGCCGGCGACGATCGGATCGGCGCGGTCTGCGCTCGGATCGGTGCGGCCGGCGCTTCGACCGACACGGACGTGACCCGGTTCCGTTCGCCTCGCCTCCGTGTCGACCCCGCTCGTCGCGATTCCACACCTACTTATCCGCGACCGCCGACGGGCCGATATGGACCTCGCCGATTCGCGCGTCCTCGTCACCGGCGGCGCCGGTCTCGTCGGAAGCCACCTCGCGGCCGACCTGCTCGACCGCGGCGCGACCGTCCGCGTCGCCGACGACCTCTCGAAGGGGACCCGCGACCGCGTCCCCGAGGGCGCGGCGTTCGTCGAAGCGGACATGACCGACCCCGACGACGTGGCGCGCGTCGTCACCGACGACCTCGATGTCGTCTTCCACTTCGCGGCGTACACCGACACGAACTACGACGACGACCGCGCGCTGTTCGAGGAGAACACCGAGATGACGTACAACGTCTTGGAGCGCATGCGCGAGGTCGGCGTCGACCGCTTCGCGTTCACCTCCTCCTCGACGGTGTACGGCGAGGCGCCGCGACCGACCCCCGAGGACTACGCCCCCCTCGAACCGATCTCGATGTACGGCTCCGCGAAGCTCGCGGACGAGGCGCTGATATCGACGTTCGCGCACTCCTACGGCGTCCGGACGTGGGTGTTCCGGTTCGCGAACATCGTCGGCCCGCGCCAGCGCGGCAACGTGATCCCCGACTTCATCGAGAAGTTAGCCGAGGATCCGACCGAACTGGAGATCCTCGGCGACGGCCGGCAGGAGAAGTCGTACATGCACGTCTCGGAGTGTGTCGACGCCATCCGGCACGTGGTCGAGAACGCAGACGCCGCGTACAACGTCTACAACCTCGGGACGCGGACGACGACCTCCGTCACCGACATCGCCGACATCGTGAGCGAGGAGCTCGGCGTCGACCCGGAGTACGCCTACACCGGCGGCGACCGCGGCTGGACCGGCGACGTACCGAAGATGCGGCTGTCGATCGAGAAGCTCGCCGCCCTCGGGTGGGAGCCGTCGGTCGAGAGCGACGCGGCGGTTCGGCGCAGTGCGCGCGAGCTGATCGACGAGATCGTGGAGTAGCGCGATCCCCTCCGACGAACTCCGCCGGTCGGGTGCGGACCGCGGAGGCGCTTCAGTCCCGCCGCAGGCGAACCGAAGGGGGTCCCGAACGCCGACCGGATCGCTCGACTGCCGAAGCTGTCCCGATAACCGACCGGAGGCGGCGGCGTCAACGGAGCGATACGGACGGCTGTTGCGCACACCCCGGTGGGTTTCCCGTGGCGGTGTCGCTCGCGGTTCGATCCGCGTCTCCGCCCGCCGCGCCGCTTCGGAAGGGCCTTTTAACCCGCCCGTCGAACGGACGGTATGTTCCGGCAGTTCCGGTCGGAGGTCGAGGCGGCGCTCGCGGACGCGCTCGACTCGCTCGCCCTCCCGACCGACGACCTCGGCATCGAACGCCCGCCCGACGACATGGACGCGACGCTCGCCTCCAGCGTCGCCTTCCGACTCGCGGGCGAGGTCGGCGACGCGCCGCCGAACGTCGCGGCGACTGTCGCCGAGGCGGTGTCGGTCGGGAACGCGGACTACGTCGCGAGCGTCGACACCGCGGGGCCGTACGTCAACTTCCACGCGAACGAGCGCTACCTCGCCGACACGCTCGACGCGGCCGCGGTCGACGCCGACTACGGCGCGCTCCCCGACCGCGACACGAGCGTCGTGGTCGAACACACCAGCGCGAACCCGACCGGCCCCGTCCACGTCGGCCGCGCGCGCAACCCCATCGTCGGCGACGCGGTCGCGAACCTCCTCGCGTACGCCGGCTACGACGTGGACCGCCACTACTACGTCAACGACGCGGGCCGGCAGATGGCGGTGTTCACCTGGGCGTACGAGCGGTTCGACGAGTCGGACCTCGACGCGGAGCCCGCCCGCGACCGCGCCGAGTACGACCTCGTGCGCTACTACCGGAAGGGGAACGCCTTCTTAGAGGAGGCGGACGACGACGCGGTCGAGGCCGCGGAGGCGGAGATCCAGTCGATTCTCCAGGGGCTCGAGGCGGGCGACGAGGAGACGTACGAGCGCGTCGGCGAGGTCGTCGACGCCGTCCTCGGTGGAATGAAGGCGTGCCTCGGCCGCCTCCCCGCGGAGTTCGACGAGTTCGTCAAGGAGACGCGGTTCATGCGCGACGGATCCACCGACGACATCGCGGGCCGGCTGAAAGAGACCGACCACGCCGTCTACGAGGAGGACGCCTGGCAGCTGGAGCTCGACGAGTGGGGGATCGACAAGAACCTCGTCTTCCTCCGCTCGGACGACACGAGCCTCTACACGACCCGCGACCTGGCGCACCACGAGTGGAAGTTCGCGAACTACGACCGCGCCGTCACCGTCCTCGGCGAGGACCACAAGCTCCAGGCCGACCAGCTCGACGCGACCCTCGAACTGCTCGGCAACGACACCGACCGCCTCGGCCACGTCATCTACTCGTACGTCAACCTGCCCGAGGGGAAGATGTCGACCCGGCGGGGGACCGGCGTGATGCTCGACGACCTGCTGGACGAGGCGATCGACCGCGCTCGCGACGCCGTCGAGTCGCGCATGGACGACCGCATCCGCGACGACGACCTCACCGACGAGGACGTCGAGCGCATCGCCCACCAGGTCGGGATCGGCGCGGTCCGGTACGACATCGTCTCCAAACAGCCCGCGAAGGCGATCACCTTCGAGTGGGAGGACGCGCTCGACTTCGAGGCGCAGTCGGCGCCGTTCGTCCAGTACGTCCACGCGCGCTGCGCCGGCATCCTCGGCGAGGCGGCCGCCGCCGGGATCGACGTGCCGGGCGTGACGGCGGACGCCGACGGCGAGGTCGACCCCGACGCCTTGGACGTCGACGCGGGCGCGCTCGAAACCGACGCGGCCCGCGAGCTCCTCCGCGAGGTCGCGCGCTTCCCCGCCGCAATCGAGGCCGCCGCGGACGACTTGGAGCCGCACACGATCGCGACGTTCACCCGCGAGTTCGCGGACGCGTACAACGCCTTCTACCGCGAGTGCCCCGTCGTGACCGCCGAGACCGAGGCCCTGCGGGACGCCCGGCTCGCGCTCGTCGCGGCCGCGAAGCACACGATGGCGAACGCGCTCGACGTGCTGGGCGTCGAGGCGCCGGAGTCGATGTAAATCGAGGGTATCCCGCCCTCCGTCGCCCGGAGCGGGGCTCCGAGCGATCCACCGCCAAACGCGGCCGAGACGGACGCTTCCGCCCGTATCGACAGGTCAAAGATTACTTACACGCACGCGACCGTATTCGGAGTAATGAGTAGCGACGCACAGGAGGCGAACGCGGACCGCCGGAAGTACGAGTTCCGCAAGGTCATCGAGGAACTCAAGGAGTACGAGGGCTCCGGCACCCAGCTCGTCACCATCTACATCCCCGAGGACAGGCAGATCTCCGACGTGGTGGCGCACGTCACCCAAGAGCACAGCGAGGCGTCCAACATCAAGTCCAAGCAGACGCGGACGGCCGTTCAGGACGCGTTGACGTCGATCAAGGACCGGCTGCGCTACTACGACACCTTCCCGCCGGACAACGGGATCGTGATATTCTCGGGCGCCATCGACAGCGGCGGCGGCCAGACCGACATGGTCACCCGGACGCTGGAGTCGCCCCCGCAGCCCGTCGAGTCGTTCCGCTACCACTGCGACTCGGAGTTCCTCACCGAGCCGCTCGAACACATGCTCGAGGACTCCGGGCTGTTCGGGCTCATCGTCTTGGACCGCCGCGAGGCGAACGTCGGCTGGCTGAAGGGGAAACGCGTCGAGGCGGTCAAGTCCGCCTCCTCGCTCGTCCCCGGCAAACAGCGGAAGGGGGGTCAGTCCGCACAGCGATTCGCCCGCCTGCGCCTCGAAGCGATCGACAACTTCTATCAGGAGGTCGCTGGGATGGCCAACGACCTGTTCGTCGACAAGCGCCACGAGCTCGACGGCATCCTCGTCGGCGGTCCCTCGCCGACCAAAGACGAGTTCCTCGACGGCGACTACCTCCACCACGAGCTTCAGGACAAGGTGCTCGGCAAGTTCGACGTGGCCTACACCGATGAGTCCGGCCTGAAAGACCTCGTCGACAACGCCAGCGAGGCGCTCGCCGACCAGGAGATCGTCGAGGACAAACGCAACATGGAAGAGTTCTTCGAGAAGCTCAACACCGGGCAGGAGGCGACCTACGGGTTCGAGCAGACCCGCCGCAACCTGATCATGGGATCGGTGGACCGCCTGCTCATCTCCGAGGACCTTCGCTCCGACGTCGTCGTCTACGAGTGCCCCGACGGCCACGAGGAGTACGAGGTTGTCGACGCCCGCCACTCGACGCCGGACCACGAATGTAGCGAGTGCGGCGAGGCGGCCGAGGTCGAGGAGCGAGAGGACGTCATCGAACACCTGATGGCCATCGCCGAACAGCGCGGGACGGACACGAAGTTCATCTCCACGGACTTCGAGAAGGGCGAACAGCTGCTCGACGCGTTCGGCGGCATCGCCGGTATCCTGCGGTACTCGACCGGAGTCTAAGGACCTCTGAAGAAGTTTCTGCGGCCGTTTTACTGCTGTTCCGGCTCGACCGGCCCCGGCGCGATCTCCAAACACGCGCAGGCGTCGGACTCCGGGTCGAAGCAGTCCGGACACTCCGGCTGCCGGTCGATGATCGTGTCGAGCCGCTCGGCGACCGTGTCGTCGATGACGGCCTCGAGCTCCCGGGCCTCGGCCTGATAGTCCTCGACCGCGAGGACGTTCGCGAGGAACCGCTCGATGATACAGTAGGTCTGGAGGGCGTCCCTGGCCCGGACGATGCCGTCGTCGGTCAGCTTGACGCCCTTGTACTTCTCGTGTTCGGCGAGCCCGCGCTCTTCGAGCTTGCCGATCATCTCGTTGGCGCTGGCCGGGCTGACGCCGAGCGCATCGGCGATCGACCCGGTCGAGGCGGGTCCGTCTTCGCTGTCCTGTACGACGTATATCGTCTTGAGGTACTGATCTGCGGTGTTCACGGCTGTCCTCCGTCGGCGCTCGTCGGCGACTCGTCTGTCCGGTTCATCGGCGCTCCATGACCTCCGTGACCTCGCGTACGCCCTCGGCCTCCTCGTCGCGGATCGCCGCCAGGGTCGCGATCAGCTCCTCGCGGTCGACCGAGAACGACCCGTCGGACCCCTCGATCGCCTCGATGAGGTCGTCGTAGAACTTGTACGCCGTCTCCTCGTTGCACAGCTGGTCGTACAGCACGTCGTCGAAGTCCTCCGGCCGCGTCCGCCCGTAGCGGGCGTCGACGAGCGACTCGATCTCGTCGAACGGGACGCTGTCGACGCCGAGCCCGTCGATGAGCGACTCCAGCCGCTCGCGGTGGTCCGCCGACTCCTCGGCCGCGTCCGCGAGGAGCGTCTCCACCTCCGCGTCGAGTTCGGCGTCCAACTGCTGGTAGTGGCGATGCGCTCGCGCTTCGACGACCTCCTCCAGCACGATTCCGATCTGGAGCAGCCGCGCGAGTTGGTCGTCGGAGGCGACCCGCTGGCTCACGCTCACCGCGACCACCCGAGACGGCACGATACGCGGGTTCGCATACGAACAACTCGGGCGTCGTCGGTCTTAAGCGGTTCCCCTCGCTCGCCGGTCGCTCCGGGACTCCGGGCGGGGCTGAAAAAATCCGTTCGGCGCCGGCGGCTTACTGGAGCCGCTCGAAGACGAGCTCCTCGACGTCGTCGCGGAACTCGTCGACCGCGATTTCCTCTAGGACGGGCACGAAGAAGCCCTCGACGAGCATGTTCCGGGCCGTCCGCGAGTCGATCGAGCGGCTCTCGAGGTAGAACAGGTCCTCGGCGTCGACCTGTCCGACCGTCGCGGAGTGGGACGCCTCGGTGTCGTGGTTGTGGATGATCAGCTTCGGCGACGCGTCGGCCTCGGCGTCGTCCGACAGCATCAGCGTGTTTTCGCGCTGGTAGCTGGAGGTGTTCCACGCGTCCTCGCCGACGTCCTGAACGCCCTCGTAGACGGAGCGCGCCACGTCGTCGAGCACGCCGCGGGTGACGAGGTCGGCGGTCGTCTGCTCCGCCTGGTGCCACACGCGGGCGTTGATGTCGAAGTGCTGGTCGTCCGTGCCGAAGAACGTCCCGACGATCTGGCTCTCGGAGCCGTCGCCCTCGAGCTCGGTTTCGATGTCGGAGCGGGTGAGCTTCGAGCCGAAGTTGCTCTCGATCCAGTCGACCGTCGCGTACGTGTCGGTCACGCCGCGCTTCAGCGAGTAGGTGTAGGCGTCGTCGTCGAGGTTCTGGAGCGAGCCGAACTGGACGTTCGAGTTCTCGCCCGCGACGACCTCGACGAGGTTCGAGAAGTACCGGTCGCCGCTCACGTCGGCGTCGCCCGACGTGATCGACTCGAGGATCGTCACCGACGACGACTCCTCGGCGACGACGAGCGTCTGGCTGAACAGCGAACGGGAGTTCATCTCCGCGCGCACCGTCACGTCCTCGACGTCGACGCCCTCGGGGACGTAGACGAACGTACCGGTGGTGAACAGCGCGACCGAAAGCGCCGTGAGATAGTTGTGTTCGGGGTCGAGGACGGAGCCGAAGTTCGCCTCGATGACGTCGCCGTACTCGGCGAGCGCCTCGGTGAACGGCAGCACGACGACCTCGTCGTCGCCCGCGGTCCGCTCGGTCTCGTCCGCCTGGTTCAGCGGGTCGACGAGCGACTCGAAGTCCAGCGCCTCGAGGTCGGTCCAGCGGCGGCCCGGCGTCTGGATGACGTCGGGCAGCTCCGCGGTCTCCAGCGCGGCCAGCGCGTTCAGACGGGTCTCCAAGAGCCACTCGGGCTCGTCGCGTTCGTCGGCGATGCGTCGTACCGTGTCCTCCGAGAGGCTCTCGATTGCTTGCGTGCTCATGTTATCCGAGCGAACCCTCCATCTCGAGTTCGACGAGGCGGTTCAGCTCGACGGCGTACTCGATCGGCAGTTCCTCCGTGATCGGCTCGATGAACCCGGAGACGATCATCTGTTTGGCGTCGTCGTCGTCGAGCCCGCGCGACTGGAGGTAGAAGATGTCCTCGTCGCCGATCTTCCCGACGGTTGCTTCGTGAGCGACGTCGACTTTCGACTCGTTGATCTCCATGTACGGCATCGTGTCAGACGTCGACTCGTTGTCGAACATCAGCGCGTCGCACTCGACGGCCGTCGAGGAGTTTTCGGCGCCGTCCGCGATGTGGACGAGCCCGCGGTAGTTGGTGCGGCCGCCGTCCTTCGCGATCGACTTCGACTCGACCGTGGACTTCGTGTCCGGCGCGTTGTGGTACACCTTCGCGCCGGTGTCGATGTCCTGGCCCTCGCCCGCGAAGGCGATGGTTATGTGGTTATCCGAGGCACCGCGGCCCTTCAGGATCGTCGAGGGGTACAGCATCGTCGCCTTCGAGCCCATCGAGCCGGAGATCCACTCCATGCGCCCGCCCTTCTCGGCGATGGCGCGCTTCGTGTTGAGGTTGTACGTGTTCTTCGACCAGTTCTGGACGGTCGAGTACTGGACGTGGGCGTCCTCGCCCACGAACACTTCGACGCCGCCCGAGTGGAGGTTGAACGCCGAGTACTTCGGCGCGGAACAGCCCTCGATGTAGTGGACCTCGGAGCCCTCCTCGGCGATGATGAGCGTGTGCTCGAACTGACCCATCCCCTCGGAGTTCATCCGGAAGTACGCCTGGACCGGCATCTCCACGGTGGTGTTTTCGGGGATGTAGACGAACGAGCCGCCCGACCAGATGGCGCCGTGAAGCGCCGCGAACTTGTTGTCGCTCGGGGGGACGCACTTCGTCATGAAGTGCTCGCGGACGAGTTCTTCGTGCTCCTGGACGGCCTTGTCCATGTCACAGAAGATGACGCCCTTCTCCTCCCACCGCTCCTGCATGTTCTGGTAGACGATCTCGGACTCGTACTGCGCGCCGACGCCCGAGAGCGCGTTCTTCTCCGCCTCCGGGATGCCCAGCTTGTCGAACGTGTCCTGGATCTCCTCGGGGAGGTCTTCCCAGCTCTCGGCGCCGCCGCGGGCCTCGATGTCCGGGCGGATGTACGGTACGATCTCGTCGATGTCGATCTCGGAGAGGTCCGGCTGGCCGGGCCAGTCGGTCGGCATCGGCATCTCCTGGAACTGCTCGAGCGCGCGCAGGCGTCGCTCCAGCATCCACTCCGGTTCGTCCTTGTCCTCCGAGATGACGCGGACCGTCTCCTCGGTGAGACCCTTCTCGGTCTGGAAGGCGGACTTCTCCTCCTTCTTGAACTCGAAGCGAGCCTCGGTGTCTGTCTCCTTGAGGTCGTCCTGTTGTGAACTCATAGTGTATTGTTACTGATTCCCGTGTTTACGTGTGTCGCGTGCCCACATTCGGTTACGCCGCCTCGTAGGCGTCTTCGCGGACCCAGTCGTACCCCTCGTCCTCGAGCTTCTCGGCGAGCTCCGCGCCGCCGCTCTTGACGACTTCCCCGTCGAGCATGACGTGGACGTGGTCGGGCTCGACGTAGTCGAGGATGCGCTGGTAGTGCGTGATCTGGAGGACGCCCGTGCCCTGCTCGTCGCGGAGCGCGTTGATCCCCTTCGAGACGTCTTTCAGGCGGTCGATGTCGAGCCCCGAGTCGATCTCGTCGAGCACGGCGACGCTCGGCTCCAGCATCGCGGCCTGGAGGACCTCGTTCTGCTTCTTCTCGCCGCCGGAGAACCCGGCGTTGAGGTAGCGCTGCATGAACTTCTCGTCCATGTCGAGGAGCTCCATCTTCTCGGAGAGAATCTCCTGGAACTCGGCGACGCCGATCTCGCCGTCGTCGGCGGGGCCCTCCATCGGGGAGGTCTCGTACCCCTCGTCGTCGTCCTCGGCCTCGGCCTCGGCGGCCTCCTCCTCCTCGTCTTCGAACAGCTCCTCGCGCTCGTCCGCCTTCGCGTTGAGCGCCTGTCGGAGGAAGTTCGTCATCGTGACGCCCTCGATCTCCGCGGGGTACTGGAAGCCGAGGAAGATGCCGAGCGCGGCGCGCTCGTTCGGCTCCAGCTCCAGGAGCTCCCAGTGATAGTCCTCGTCGTCGAGGTCGACGTCCACGTCGGCGACGTCGGCCTCGTCGAGGTGGAGCAGAATCTCACCGCCGGTGACCTCGTAGGCGGGGTGGCCGGCGATCACTTTCGCGAGCGTCGACTTCCCCGAGCCGTTCGGTCCCATCAGCGCGTGGATGTCGCCCGACTCGACGGTCAGATCGACGCCGAGAAGGATGCGTTCGCCGCCCTCTTCCGCCACTCGTGCGTGAAGATCGTTGATTTCGAGAGTAGCCATATGTATTCTCGTGCCTCGTACATCGATGGTGGGGGTTGAGGGGGTTAATGGTTACGCATCTCCCCGTCAAAAATCGCATATCGACCAAGAAATTTTCTAGCAATCGAAAACTGCTTTCCAGAGAGCGCGTTCGCGCTCGTCGGCAGTCACATGAACGAGCCGAGTCCGGTCTGTTCTTGCCCCGTCTTCACCTCCTCCCACGACATCCCGAGCGCCTCGATCACGCGCTCTATCGGCCCCTTGAGCGTCTTGTCCAGCATCTTCTCCCAGTCGACCTCGAACTCCTCGGGCACCTGATCGGCGTACTCGAAGCAGATCACGTCCGGGTCGCGCTTGAACTCCCCGTACAGGGGGTCGCGCTGGGGGTCGAGCCCTTCCTCCTCCTCCATTCGCCTCCAGAAGTCCGGGTGGACCTTCTCGATGTACAGCCGCTTCGGCTTCGACCCGCTCCCGAAGTTCGTCCCGAGCATGCGGTTGGCGTACTTCGCGCCGCGGACCTGCGCGGTCGGCGTGTCGTAGGCGTCGAGCTGCTTGCCGATCCCGCCGGGGATCCCGATCTCGTCGAGGTCCACGTCGCCGTCGAGCACCCGCGCGATGACGCCTTCGAGGTACGACTTCACCTCCTCCATGTCCTCGTCGATGTCGTCGCCGGTGACGATCGTCTCGATGACGTTCTGTTGGACCTCCTTCGTGATCCCGGCGATGTCCGAGCGCTTGTACTCGAAGCCGGTGATGTCGATGTCGTCGACGTCTTTCCCCTCCTTCCAGACGATGTGGCCCGCGTACCGCTTCTTCTTGCCCGCCTGGAAGAAGCGCCGGTAGAGCTTCTCGAACTCGATCTCGAAGCGGTGCTCGTCGGCGTTGAGCTCGTCGCGCGCGAAGTCGTCGTAGCGCTCGTTGATGTGGTCCTCTATCTCGAAGGAGGTCTCGATCGCCTCCCGTTCCGACATGTCAGAAAGGGATAGCATAACCGAGTCGGTGTCACCATAAGCTACCTGATAATTAAGCTCTTCTGCCGCCTCCTCCGTGAAGTCGATGACCTCGCGGCCGGTCGCAGTAACGGCTGCCGCGCCCTCTTTGTCGTAGAGGCGGAACCGATCCCATCCCGTAACCCCATATAACGAGTTCATAATAACCTTGACAGCTCCCTGCTGCCGGTCGTACTGCTCGTACGGCTCGGTGCCCGGGTCGTGGTCGTTCCGGAGCGCCTTCTTCTCCTCGCGCTCGGAGAGCAGCTCGTCGACCATCTCGCGCATGATCCCGTCCGGCTCCTTCCGGAAGTGGGTCCCGTTGGGCGCGACGTACGTCTCGCCGCCGTACTCGTCGGGGTCGACCTTCGTCTCCGGGCCGGCGTTGATCGTCACCATACACATCGGGTAGAGGCTCTTCAGGTCCTGGACCGTCACCATCTCCTTGACGCCCGTGATCGGGTCGAAGACGGCCCCGCCCTCGAACTCCTCCGACTCCTGTTGGCCCTTCGTCGGGAGCGCGAACTTCCCGAACGCCTTGTGGAGGACGTACATGTCGACGGTGTCGCCTGGCGTCGGCGCGTCCTCGATCTTACAGCCGACGAAGGTGCGCACCTCGTCCCAGAACGCGATCACGTCCTGCTTGCGGTCGATCTCCACGCACAGCTCCACGTCGCGGATGCTGTACTCCAGTAAGCGCTCGGGGTCCTGCTCCCAGAGGTCGCCGATGTCGCCCGTGTAGCGCTCCTTGCCGACGCCGAGCTCGCGCTCGCCGACCGCGTCGAGGCGGTACGACTCCAGCTCGGTGAACATCGTGCGTTTGTAGGCGTACAGCAGGTCGAAGACGACCCGGCCCTTCACGTCCGGGCCGCCCCAGCCGGAGCGCCACACCTCGCCGATCCGGGAGAGCCGGTCGACGTCGAGGTCGTACTCGCTCCCGTCGTCGAGCACCTCCAGCCGGTCGAGGACGTACGGCGCGTCGAAGTCCTCGAAGTTCCACCCGGTCAGGAGGTCCGGGTCGGTGTCGTCGATGTACTCGACGAACGCGTCGAGCATCGCGGCCTCCTCGTCGAACGTGCGGACCCTGAAGTCGACCTCCGCGCCGTCGCCGACGATCCCCTCGTACTCCGGGAGGTCTTCCGGCGGGGGAATCTCGGCCTCCGGCGCGTCGTACAGCCAGACGACGTACTCGTCCTCGTAGGAGTCGTGGCTGGTGAGACAGATGATCGGCTCCTCGCCGTCCTCGGGGAAGCCGCGGCGGTCGTCCACCTCGATATCGAAGGTGTTCACGCGCAGGTCGGCGTCGACCTCGGCCGGTTCGAGGTGCCCCTCGTGGACCTGAATCGTCTCTTCCCCGTCGTCGAGGCGCCGCTCCTCGACGCGGATGCCGCCGTTGATCCCGTTGTCGATCAGGAAGCGGTTCGGGAAGAGGATGTCCGCCTCGAAGCTGGTCGCGAAGTCGTCGCGGATGTTCCCCACGTCGCGCGGGGTCCGGGTGACGATCCGGGTGAGCGGCTCACCGCGGATGCTCTCGTAGGGCTCGCCGTCGGGGCCCGCCTCGCGCGTCCCGATCACCACGTCGTACTCCTCGACGGGGTCGCGGTCGAGGTCGGCCGTCGGGACGTAGAAGTACGGCTCGACGCCCAGCACGCGGAGGTGTTCGACCACGTCGTGGTCGGCGTCCTCGACGTGTTCCGCCGGTCGCCGGCCAAACACATGGACGACCGGGTACTCGTCGCTGCCGTACCCCTCGACGGCGTAGTCGATCTGGGTGATCATCAGTTCGACGGTCCCCGTCGACTCCGGGAACTTCGCCTCGTCCACGTCGACCACGTCGTTCACGTGGCCCCGTCCGCCCCCGGCGACGACGGCCGCCTCCTGCGCGGCCAGCTCCTCCCGTTCGGTGTCCGTGTCGCCGTCGGCCTCGCCGTCCGCGTCCCCGGCCGACGAGAAGTCCGACAGCCCCGACTGAGTCATATCCGTCCTTCGGCGTCACCCGGCTAAAAAACACGGCTTTCGGGTGCGGCGAGGTATCCCGCCACGGAAAGGCATATATTGTGTGACTTCTTACCACGGCCCATGTCTTCGGACCCACGTTCCGGACCCCAGGCGGCTCGCCCGGCCGACTCCGACGCGGTCGACGCCGAGGTGGAGGTGTACGAGGACGACGGGAACGTGGTGCTTTTCGACGCGACGAACCCCCTCGCCTGGGTCGAAGCGAGCCGAACGGTGCGGCTCGCCGACGCGCTCTGACCGGCCCGCCGACCCCGCGCGCTCCGTCCGTCTCCTCCCGTAGCCGCGGCGTCGCCCGGACGGAACCCCTTTGCCCCGGCCCGGCGTAGGTGCGGGCGTGTTCAGCCTCGACGAGGACGACGAGGGCGAGATCTCCGTCGGCGAGAGCTCCGACGCCGAGCGGGAGATGACGCCCGACATCCCCAAAGCCCCGTCGGTGAAGACGTTCGACGATGGCGGCGACTTCGAGGGGGCGAGCGACGTCGACCAGGGGACCCTCCGCGCGTTCGTCGTCGCCGTCGTCTACGCCAACGCCGCCGTCCTCCTCGTCGCGCTCGGCCCCATGGTGTGGTTCTTCGAGGGGTGGTCGCGGGCCGGCCCGGCGCTGCTCGTCGCCGGTCTCCTCGCCGGGGTCCGAACGTACCAGACGTACCGGTCGTGGCGGCGCTCGCAGGGCGAGGCCGACGAGTCGGAGTCGGATCCCCCCGAAGAGGCCGATGACACTGATGCCGACTCCACCGCTGATCCCCCGGAAGCGTAATGTCCGACGGGGCGCTGGTTCGACCATGCAGACGGTCCGTGACGGCGACGGCGAGACGTACCTCCTCGTGAAGCGATCCGCCGAGTCGAGTCGCGTGCGCGACCCCGCGACCGGCGCGGAGCGGTACGTCGACAACGAGGAGCTCAGCGTCGTCGACGGCGAGTCGCCGCTCGCGACCGCCGCTTCGGGCGTGCCGGAGCCGGTCCGCCGGACGCTCGGGGCGGTCCGCGACGACCGCTCGCTCGGCCTGCTCGCCGTGGTCGCCGACGAGGGACCGATCGCCGCGATCGACCTCCTCGACGCGGCCGACATGTGCGAGTCCGACCTTCACGGGACGCTCACGGAGTTCCGTGCGGCGGGACTGGTCGACGAGGCCGAGGTCGCGGGGCGACGCGGCTACGAGGCGACCCCGGTCGCGGCCGAGGCGCTGGGGCTGTTGCGGGACGGGTCGGCGGACGAGGGCGACGAGGTTGGTGAGGGCGACGGCGACTGATATCTCACATATAACCGCGATCTGCGGCCGGCTGCGGCTGTTCGCTTATAAATTGTTGATCTAGATCGACGGCGAACAGCTCAAAGCCCCGGCCGCGAGGCTGCCCATTTGAGCCCCACCCGACCGCGACCGCACGGCACCTCACGCCTCCCCAGCCTCGTCGGGCGCGTCCTTCGGGCTCCCTTCGGTCGCCCTCGGAGCGCCCGACTCCCTCGCGCGTGTTCCTCGCGGCCGCCGGTGGCGGCCGCTCGCAGGCACGCGCCGACGTGGAGGTGCGAGCCGTCGCCGCCGTCCCTCTCAGCGGCGGCGTCGCCGCGGGCTTCTACCGTTCCTGCCGCCGTCTGATCTATATAAAAGGACCCGGTGAAGCGGCGGTGACGCTCAGTCGTCCGCGAGCGACGCGACGTCGAGCTCCGCCGCGTCCTCCCGGCGGACGGTCGAGCGGTTCGAGCGCGGGTCCTTCTCGACGGTGACCAGCTCGTCGGCCGCGCCCACCAGCTCGTCGTCGTGGCTCACGATGACGATCTGGCGCACGCCGAACCCGCGCATCTCCTCGACCAGCCGGACGAGCCGCGAGACGTGCCCGGAGTCGAGGAACACCGTCGGCTCGTCGAGGATGAGCGGCGGCGTCGGCGCCGCGCCCTCGATCCCCTCCGAGAGCAGCCGGTAGATCGCGCAGCGCAGCGAGAGGTTGAAGAGGGCGCGCTCCCCGCCGGAGAGCTGCTCGGGGTCGAGCGGCTCGCCGTCCTTCTGGTAGACGGTGAGGACGTACTCGCCGTCGAGCTCGATGTGCGAGTAGGCGTCGTTCCCGTAGACGAGCTCGAACGTCTCGTTGAGCGTGCGCTCCAGCTCGGTGACGTTGCGCTGGCGGAGCTCCGCCCGCAGGTCGCCGTACATCGTCTCCAGCTCGCTCGTCTCTTCGTGGAGCGTCTCGAGCGCGTCCACCCGATCGCCGAGCGCTTCGCGCTCCTCCCGGAGCCCCTCTAGCTCGCGGATGTCGCCTTTCACTCCGCCGATCGCGTTCTGAAGCTCCTCTCTCCGCTCGTCGAGTCGCTCGAGCTCGCCGGCGACCCTCTCGAGGTACTCCACCGCCTCTTCCTTCCGCTCTTTCGCCGTCTCGACGGCGGACTCGTCGACGGCGTCGGCGAGCTCGTCGCGCCGCTCGCGCTTGTCCGCCAGTCGGTCGCGCCGCTCGTCGTTCACCTCCGCCAGGTTCTCGCGCTTCTCGCGGCGCCGCTCGATCTCGTCTTCGGCGTCCGCGATCGCCGACAGGCGCTCCTCGACCGCCGTCACCGCCTCACGGGCGTCCGCGACCGCCTCCAGATCGGCTTCGAGTTCCTCGACGCGCGCCGCGGCGGCCTCCGCCTCCTCGCGCTTCTCCGCGGCGACCTCACGCGTGTCCTCGGCCTCAGCGCGGAGCTCGGCGGCGCGCTCGCGTTTCTCCGCGGCCTGCTCGCGCTTCCGCTCCGCCGCCGCGCGCTTCTCCTCGGCGCGCTCTTCGAGGGTCGCGATCCGCTCGTCGATCTCGTCGAGTCTGTCCGCCGCGCTCGCGAGCTCGTCCAACTCCGCGACCTGCTCGTCGAGGTCGCCCTCGCGCTCGCGGGCGGCCTCCAGCTCGGATTCGAGCTCCGCCACTCGCTCGCGATCCTCGCCGATCCCGCTCGCGTGCGGCGAGTCCTCGACCGGCTGGCCGCACTCCGGGCACTTCCCGGCCGCGAGCAGCGCCTCCGCCTCCTCGACGCGCTCGCGGGCGTTCTTCAGCTCCGCCGACAGCTCGGCGATTCGCTCGCGGATTCCTCCCCGCTCGTCGCGCAGCGTCTCGCGCTCGTCGGCGACGCCGTCGCGGTCGACGTCGGCGGCCGCGAACCGTTCGCGGAGCTCCGCCGCCTCCTCGCGGAGCGTCTCGATCGACGACTCGCGCTCCGCCGCCTCCTCCGCCGCCGTCTCGGCCTCGTCGTCGAGGTCGTCGGCCTCGGACTCGATCTCCTCCGCGCGCTCGGTGCGGTCGTCGGCCTTCCCGGCGAGGTTCGTCGCTTGGTTCCGCAGCCCCTCGGCGTTCACCCGCGCGTCGTCGAGGTCCGTGCGGATCGATTCCTCACGGTCGTCGAGTTCCGCGCGCCGGTTCGCGACGGCCGCCTCGGTCGGCGCGTCGAGGCCGGCGTCGTCGAGTCGGTCGTCGATCGCGGCCTCGACCTCGGCGATCCGCTCGCGGGCCTCGCCGATCGCGTCGCGGTGGTCGTCGCGATCGCGCTCGGCCTCCCGGATCGCGGCCTCGATCTCGTCGATCTCGGCCTCGACCGACTCCAGCTTCTCCCGCTTTTCCGCGTGGGTCTCCAGCGTCTCCGCGGCCGCGTCGCGCGTCTCCTTCGCCTGCTCGCGCTGGGCCTCGTACCGGTCGATGTCGTCGGTGACGTCGCCGAGCTCGCCCTCAAGCTCGTTGAGCCGCGCGTGGAGGTCGCGGTCCTCCTTCGCGGCGATCTGCTCGTCGAGCTGGTCGAGCCGCCCGCGGCGGTTCTCCAGCACGTCCTCGACGCCGAGCCGGGCGTCACCGGCGCGCTCGCGGTACTCCTCCAGCTTCCCGAGCTGGAGGAGGTCGTCGATCGTGTCCTGCCGCTCCCGGGGCGTCGCGTTGATCAGCTTGTTCACCTCGCCCTGCCGGACGTACGCGCAGTTGACGAACGCCTCGGCGTCCATGCGCAGCAGTTCGGTGACGAACTCGCGGACGGCGCGCGCGCCGTCGCGGGCCACGTCGCTCCCGTCGGTCGACTCGAGCGTACACTTGTGGTCGATCCGACCGTCGTATGATTTGAGTCGCCGCTCGACCCGGTAGGAGACGCCGTCGTGGGTGAACCACAGTTCGACCTCCGTCTCCTCCTCGCCGTTCGTGATGACGTCTCCGAGGGTCCCGTCGAGCGCCTTCGACCCGTACAGCGCGAAGAAGCAGGCCTCAAGCAGCGACGACTTCCCGCTGCCGTTGAGCCCGTGGATCACGGTGACGCCCTCGGTCAGCCGCAGGTCGGCGTCGCCGTACGGCTTGAAGTTCGCGAGGCGGACGCGGTCGAACTTCACAGGTAGTCCTCCATGGAGACTTGGCCATCCGTCGACGCCGGGTCGGAGTCCTCGGGCTCCGCGGCCTCCGGCTCGGTGTTCGGCTCCGTCGGCTCCGACGCGTCGCCGTTCGGTTCGGCTCCGCCGCCGTCCCATTCGTCTCCGTCGGCGTCCGATTCGGCTCCGTCGCCGCCGGCCTCGACGGCGTCGAACGCGTCGAGATCACCGTCTCCGTCCAGCCGCTCCTCGACCCTGCGTTTCACCGTCTCGCGGACGTTCGCGTCGGAGACGGTGTCCTCGCGGACCGCGCGCTCCACGTCGCGCGCGGCGCTCGAGAGCGCCATCTCGTCGAGTCGGTCGCGGACCGCGTCCTCCGGGTCGGCGAAGCTCACGTCCACCTCGCCGTCGGCGTCGACCTCGCGTCGGTCGACGACGCGCGCGATGAGCGCGCCCTCGTCGGTCGCGAACTCCTCGACGGCAGCCGGCGTCACCGGGTCACCCTCCCCGGTGATCTCCACGTGGACGACCGCCTCCGCGAGGTCGAACTCGCGCACGCGCTCGCGGACCCGCGACTCGCCCTCGCCCTCGCGCAGTTCGACGGAGACGAAGACGAACGGGCGCGTGTCGAGCGCGCGGCGCCGGATCTCCACGCGGTCGTCGCCGCCCGCCGTGTCGGCGTCGAAGACGACGAGGTTGTAGCCGCGGCCCTCGCGTTCGCTCGCGCTCGCGCGCTCCGTCGACCCGGGGTACGTGACCCACGTGTCTGCGACCTCGGCGGTGTCCGGGGTGTGGTTGTCGCCGAGGAGCATCGCGTCGAAGGCGACGTCGCTCTCCGTCAGCACGGTCTCGGTGTCCCAGTCGGCGTAGCCGAACGGCTCGAAGAGACCGTGCGCGACCAAGGCGGCGTAGTCGGCGTCGTGGTCGGCGAAGGCGTAGTCGAGGTCGTCGCGCCGCGAGACGGGGACGTGGTCGAGGCCGTAGAAGGCGGTGTCGCCCACGACGACCGGCTCGTCGCCGAGCCGGGTGGCGAGCCCCAGCCGCTCGAAGAGGTCGAGCCACTGGCCGCCCCGCGTCGACTCGTGGTTACCGACGACCGCGAGGAAGGGGATTCCGGCGTCGTCGAGCCGACGGAGGACGGAAATCGTCCCCATCAGGTCTTGGAGGTCGGGCCGGCGGTCGTGGAAGAGGTCGCCCGCGTGGACGACCGCGTCGACGCCGCCGTCGACCGCGTCGTCGACCACGGCCTCGAAGGCGTCGAGGAAGTCCTGGCGTCTGACCGGCGAGTGGTACTGCGAGTACCCGATGTGGGTGTCGCCGGTGTGGATCACCCGTGTCATCTGTCCGCGTCTTGGCCGGTGTCCGGCTTAGGGATTCCGGGGCCGGAGCGGAAGTGATCGCGCTCGGCGCCGCCGGCTCGGTCGCCGATGCTGTCTCGGTCGGCGTCGCTCCCGGCGTTCGCCTCGCGGTCGTTTCCGGGGGCGTCGCCCGCCGCCGCCCGCCGGAACGACCGGTACGCGGCGAGCGCGCCGCGCCCCCGCTCGACGGCGGCGTCGTCGTCCGCGCGGTCCGCGGCGTCAATCGCTTCCGCCAGCCCGTCGAGCCCGATCGCGTCGACGAATCCGGCCGCGCGCCGGAGGTCGGATCGCGCGGCGTCCGCCTCGTCGATCACGGCGACGTACGGACGTCTCGCGGTGTCGGTTCGAGTCGCGAGCGCGGCCAGCGCGCGCTTGACGGCGGTAGTCGAGACCACGGGACGACTGCCGCGGTATCGCCGATAAATCGTCGCACGCGGGCGGTCCGGGCGTCAGCGTCGGCGGCGGATCGGGCGGTCCGCGCTCAGATACCCAGCGAGTACAGCCGCTTGCGGGCGTCAGTGAAGGAGAACCGCGAGTCGACGACGTCCTCCTCCTCGAGCCGCGACAGCGCGTACCGGACCGTCCGGGGCGGGAGCAGCGTCTCCTCGGCCAGTTCGCTCTGCGTCAGCGTGTCGTTGTAGTCTAACACCTTCGCGACCAGCTTGGCGCTCGGCGGCAGGTCGCGAACGGCCGCCCAGCGGTCCGCGGTCCCGTCGTCGGCGGTGACGGCGTCGGTCGTGCTCATTCGTATACCGATCCTTGGCATGCCGGATAATAATATTTACTATCCATTTTGATTACTACTGAGAATTATTTCCCGTCAAACCTGCGAATCAGCGTAGACCCGGACCGCCGTCGTTCGGTGGTTCGCCGGCGGTACGGCCGCCATCGTGCCCCCACCCGAAGCCTCTTATCCGCGAGACCCTTTAATAAACACAATGAGCGATACGGTCGACGACGTCGACATGCCTTACGAGGGCTCGGCGTCGAAACAAGAGAAGATCGACTCCTTACAGGAGCGGCTCGACGTCCTCGAGTCGCAAAACGAGGAGATGCGCGACAAGCTCCTCGACGCCAACGCGGAGAACAACAAGTACCAGCAGAAGCTCGAGCGGCTCACTCACGAGAACAAGAAGCTGAAGCAGTCCCCGCTGTTCGTGGCGACGGTCCAAGAGATAACGCCCGACGGCGCCGTGATCAAACAGCACGGGAACAACCAGGAGGCGCTCACCGAGATCACCGACGAGCTGCGCGAGCAGCTCGACCCCGACGACCGCGTCGCGGTCAACAACTCGCTTTCGGTGGTCAAGAAGCTGGAGAAGGAGACCGACGTCCGCGCCCGCGTGATGCAGGTCGAACACTCCCCGGATGTCACCTACGCCGACATCGGCGGGCTCGAAGACCAGATGACGGAGGTCCGCGAGACGGTCGAGATGCCCCTCGAACACCCCGACATGTTCGAGGACGTGGGCATCACGCCCCCGAGCGGCGTGCTGCTGTACGGCCCGCCGGGCACCGGAAAGACGATGCTCGCGAAGGCGGTCGCCAACGAGACGGACGCGACGTTCATCAAGATGGCCGGCTCCGAGCTGGTACACAAGTTCATCGGCGAGGGCGCGAAGCTGGTCCGGGACCTGTTCGAGGTCGCCCGCGAGAACCAGCCCGCCGTCCTCTTCATCGACGAGATCGACGCCATCGCCTCGAAGCGGACGGACTCGAAGACTTCGGGCGACGCTGAGGTCCAGCGCACGATGATGCAGCTACTCAGCGAGATGGACGGCTTCGACGAGCGCGGCGAGGTCCGCATCATCGCCGCCACCAACCGCTTCGACATGCTCGACCCCGCGATCCTCCGTCCCGGCCGCTTCGACCGGCTCATCGAGGTTCCCAAGCCGGAGACCGAGGGCCGCGAGATCATCTTCCAGATCCACACCCGCAACATGAACCTCGCCGACGGGGTCGACTTCGCGGAACTCGCCGAGCTGACACCGGACGCCTCCGGCGCCGACATCAAGGCGATCTGTACGGAGGCCGGGATGTTCGCTATCCGCGACGACCGCACGGAGGTCACGCTCGACGACTTCCTCGAGGCCCACGAGAAGCTCCGGCAGGACGAGGAGACGAACGCCGACGACTCGCTGGCGTTCGCCTGAGACCCGGACGACCACAGATCGAGACCCGCCGATCGCCGTTTTCACCCCTCGGGCGTTGACGAAAGCGCCCCGCTACAGCGCCGTGACGGCTAGGTACGGGACGACGAAGACCAGCAGGAACACCAGTCCGACCGCGATACCGTAGCCGGCGCCGACGCCGGCGAGCGCGAGCCACCCGTCGTCGAGCGCGTCAGCGATGTACATAGCGGAGGGATCGCCGCCCGGAACTTAAATCCGCACGCTCACGTCCGGCGTGGACGCCTCGCCCCGCCGGCCCGCCGCGTCGATCGCGGTCACACGTCCCCGGCCATCGCCCGGAACAGCCCGTCGGCGAGGGCGTCGCGGTCGACGGTCTTCGGCTCCTCCCCGGTGGGGTCGAGCTCCGGTTCGATCGTACCGCCGCCCATCCGGGAGTGCCCCCCACCGTTCCCGTTGTCGACGTCGTCCAGCACGGCCGCTATCGCGTTACCCATGTGGACCCGGTCGTCCCGCGAGCGTCCCGAGAGGTGGACGGTCTTGTCTCGCTCGCCGATCACCACGACCGCGCTGACTCCTTCCAGCTGGATGAGTTCGTCCGCGGCCTGCGGGATCGCGTCCACGTTGTTCACGCCGCCGACGTCCGCGACCGCGAACGACCCCTCGATGCGACGGCCGGCGATCGCCCGGGCCTTCACCTCCAGCACCTCCGCGTCGACCGCCGGGTTCGCGATCCGGTCGAGCCGGTCCTGATCGACGCCCGGATAGAGGTACGCGGCCGCCGCGAAGTCGGGCTCGCTGGCGCCGACGGTGAGGTGTTTCGTGTCGGCCAAGATACCGTACAACAGCCCGGTCGCCGTGTCCGTCGACAGCGTCAGGTCGCTCCCGGTCTCGCTCGCGTGTTTGTCCGGCGGGACGGGGACCGCGTCGTTGTCCTGAAAGTACTCGGCGACGACCGACGCGCTCGCGCCGTAGTCGGTCCGTACGTCGGTGAACGATCCACCGGCGCCGTCGCCGGGGTGGTGATCGACGACGGCCATCGGCAACACGCCGTCGGCGCCGGCAAACCCCCGCGGCTCGTTGTGGTCGACCAAGACGACCGATTCCGACGCGAGGTCGCTCACGTGTTCGATCGGCTCCAGTTCCAAGTCGAGGACCGTCCGGAACGCCCGGTTCTCCTGATGACGGATCTGACCGGGGTACTGGACGGTTGCGTCGACGTCCACCTGATCGGCGAGCGAGGCCACGCCGACCGCGGCCGACATCGCGTCGGGGTCCGGGTTCGGGTGCATCAACACCGTTATCTCGTCCTCGTCGGCCAGCAGCCGGCGGAACCTGACCCCAGGCGTCCGGCGGGCACGGAGCACGACGAGCCCCACGGCGACGACGATCAGGACGATGAGCGCCCCGGCGACGGCGATCTCCGGGTTCTCCCGGACCATTGCCTCCGCCTGCGAGAGTCGGTCGCCGACCGCGCTCATCGCTCGCATGCGTTGTGTCGAGTCGCTCCCGACACATGAAGGTTCGTTACCGTTCTGACGGAGTGAAACCGACGGAACCGACCGCGGTCGGACGACGACGGGCCGAACCGGCCGCCGTCCGTCCGAGACGCGCTACTCGGTCCGCGTCCGGTACGCTCGCACCGCGTCGCGGTAGCCGGACCGGAACGTGGGATGAGCGAACTCGTAGCCGAGCTCGCGGAGCAGCGCGTTCGAACAGCGCTTGCTGGTTCGGATCCGGCGCTCCGCGGCCGCCGAGAGGTTCCCCGCCGCGATCCGCTCGTCCTTCGACAGCTTCTCCGGGCGCCGGACGCCGCAGGCGTCCGCGAGCCAGTCGGCGAACACGTGCTTGCCGACCGGCTCGTCGTCAACGACGAGGACGACGCGGTCGCGTGCGCGGTCCGTCTCCAGCAGATGTCGAATCGATCCCGCGGCGTCGTCGCGGTGGACCATGTTCAGGTAACCGGCCGTCACCGGGCCATCCACGTACCGATCCAGCCGGTAGCGTTCCGGCCCGTACAGCCCCGCGAACCGGACGACGGTCCCGTCGATCCCGGCGGCGGCCGCGCGCTCCGTCGCGATCCGCTCGGCCTCGGCGAGGACGCGGGTCTTCTCCGTGGTCGGGTCGACCGGCGTCTCCTCGTCGACCCACCCGCCGTCGTGGTCACCGTACACGCCCGTCGAGGAGGTGTACACGAGCCGGTCCGGCGGCGCGGCCCGCGAGCCGTACTCGTCGACGACGTTCGCCAAGCCGTCGACGTACACTTCCCGGGCCGCGTCGGCACCGCGGCCGCCGGAGCTGGCCGCGAAGACGACCGCGTCCGCGTCCGGTAGCGCCGAGAGCGACTCGGGATCGGTCGCGTCCGCCCGGACGGCCTCGACCCCGGAGCCGACCGCGTCGACCGCGTCGAGGCCGGCGTTTGACCGGCGGACACCGACGACCTCGTGGCTGCGGGCGTCGAGCTGTTCCGCCAGCGCCAGCCCGACGTAGCCGCAGCCGACGACGACGACTCTCATGGCTTCCGACGCTCGATGACCGCGAGTATCTCCGCGAGCTGGCCAAGAGTTAATCTGGTCCGCCCCTCCAGCGCCTGTTGGACCTCCTGCCCGGTGAGGTCGGCGTCGATCCGCGCGGCGATCGCGTCGACGTCGAGGACGGCGGTCGCCATCCCCATCAGGAGGTGATCGCGCACCTCCGCGACCATCGCGTCGGCGTCGCGCCCCGGCTCCGCCGCCGCGAGGACGGCCGCCGCGTCCGCGAGCGAGAGCGCCGCGACGTCCCCGTCGCGGACGGCGCTCGCGTCCGCTTCCGTCAGGCCGACCTCGCCGACGAGCCGGTCGCCGTCGACGCCCGACGCGGCCTCCGTGACCAGCGTCTCGAAGGCCGCGAGTAACTCCGCCGCCGCCGGTTCGTCCGCGTCGACGTCGGGCCCGCTTCCGCGGTCGTCAACGACCTCGTGGAACATACTCCCTCTGGGTCGCGCCGTCGCAAAACGCCTGCGGTCGGTCGCGTCCCGGCGCTTCACCGCCCGCGTTCTCCCTCCCTCCCTCAATGCTCCGTACACTCGTCCCCCTCTCCGGGCGACGCGCTCAGCGATCCCGGACACGGCCAGCCGCCGGACGTCTCCTCGCGCGTCCCGTCGACGTCGCCGACGCCCGGCGGCCCGGCGGGGACCGCGACGACGACGACCGTCCGCGCCTCGAACGCGACCGGCTCCGTCGCGCCGAGCGCGACCGACTCGCCGTTCACATCGACGCTGACCTCGTCGGCTTCCCGGACGTACTCGAACGGGCGGTCGGGCGTCCCGACGTTCGCACGAAGCGCGAAGCGCGGGTACTCTCCGCGCACCTGAACGTTCCACGCGTTGACCGTCGCCACCCAGTACCCGGGGACCGGCGCGACGGGGAGTCCCGCGCCGACGCTCCGAACGGGCTTCGGCACCCGCTCGTCCGGCACCGACGCGACCGCCTTCCGGGCGCGGGACTCGATCTTCGACTCGACTCTGTCTCGACGAATCGTCCGGGACGCCGTCGTCGTCGCGTCGACGAAGCGAGCCGGGACGCGGACCGCGTCCCGTCCCGCCGCCTTCCGCGTCTCCACCCGGAGGTGCGCCGCGAGGCCGAGCCGTTCGGCCCTCGACAGCGACCCGACCCGGGCCGCCTCGCTCGCGACGCGGTTCGGGTACTCGCCGTCGCCGACCGCGACGGCCCTGTCGCCGAGCGAACCGTACTCGGACGCGACGCTCTCTACGACCGCGTTCCGCTGCTCGCGCGAGAGGTCGGTCCGTTTCGCGAGCCGGTCTTGTAACGCGTCGTCGACGCGTCCCAGCGAGGCGTCAACCCGTCCGGCGAGCGCGTTTCGGTCGGCCCGTAGGTCGTCGTCGTCGGCCGCCGCGAGGGCCTCGTCGGCCGCGAGGAGCGATCGCCCGGCGACGCCGAGACGGACCGTGTCGTCGGTGCCGAGAATCCGGTCGGCGATCCCGCCGGAGACGTCGCTGTACGGGAGCGTGGCGTAGTTCACGTTTCGAGCCGCGAGCGGCCTCGTGGTCGTGCCGTCGACGCCTTCCACGCGCTCGCCGTCGACCGCGGTCCGCGGGAGATACCCCGGCGACCCCTCCGGAGCGAACGTGACGGCGCCGGCGGGCCCCTCGTCGCCGACCGCGTAGGTCCCCGGGTCGCGTGCGGCCTCGCGGCTGGCGATCACCTCGCCCACGGGCGGTCCACCGAACGCGTCGTTCACGCGGTCGAGAACTCCGTTAGACGCCGCCTTCCTGTCGTCCGACGCCGATTCGAGCTCCCCGATCACGGCGTCGAGATACGCGACGCGGGCGGCGACGCGCCCCCGGTCGACCGCGCCGTCGTACCGCCTCGGGGCGTCGCGTAGCGCGTCGCGTCGATCGCGCACGGCCGCGGCGAGATCGCCGTACGGCGTCGACTCGCCGACCGCGGCGTCGGCCATCGACGCCTCGGTCTCCAGGTCGCGGACGCGCTCCGACAGCGTCGAGATGTCCGCCGCGATCCGGTCTAGGTCGGCGCCCGATCGGTCGCCGTACACGACCGTCGACCGCCTCTTGTCGCCCCGTTCGACGGCGTCGCGAGCCAGCCGATCGACGTCGCCCGCCGTCTCGACGTTCAGCTCTGCCCTCGCGGCCGCCGGCGTGTCGGCGAGGTCGGGCCCGGCAACGTCCCGGTCGGCGGCGCCGAACGTCGCCGTCGGCCCGTCGGGGGCGTCGTCGCGCGGCGCGTACGTCCCGGTCACCGACACGCGGACGCGGTACCGGTCCGTCGCCTCGTCGCTCGTCACGGCGCGGTCGACGCTCACGTCCTGTACCGTTCCGTTCGGTCCCCGTTCGACGACCCGTCGCTCCCACGTCGCTGTCGCTGCGCGCTCGACGACGACCTCCCGAGTCGCGCCGCCGAACGACACCGACTCGCCGGCCGACACCGTCTCGCCGTCGGTTCCCGTTCGGAGGTCGCTCCCGTCGGCGACGCGGACGCGCTCCGTCCGCGACGTGTCGACCCGCCGCCAGGGCTCTCCGAGCTGCGACCGGGGACGACCCGGGCTCACGGGACCGCCCTCGACGACCCGCGTCGCCTCCGTCTCTAGGGTCGCCTCGACTCGGTGGCTCGCCCGCACGATCGATTCGAGGTCGTCGTGGACGCGGGTCGCGGCGCGGTCGGCCGCGTGCCCGACCTCGACCGACGCCGTCTCGCTCGTCGGATCCGTGGCCGAGTCGAACGCCGCGTCCTCGCTCGTCGCCGCGTTCCCGTCCGAGGCCGTCCGCTCTCTCTCGGTCTCCGCCGTCGGCGTCGGCGCTCCGAGGACGGCGTCCGTCCAGGAGGCTTCGTCGACGCCGGTCGGCGACAGCAGGTCGGTCACACCGGTCCGGGCGGTCGCTCGCGCGACGCCGCCGCGGGCGTCGGGATCGCTCGTTCCGAACACATCCCGCTGGACGCGGACGATCCCGGCGTTCGTCGACAGCTCCACGTGGCGGTTCGCGACCACGTTCTCGACCGGTGCGCCGGCGTACTGCCCGTACCCCCGGGCCCACGCCATCGCGTAGAGGCTGGCCGTGACCTGTCGCCCGAGTCCGGGCCCCTCGACCGGACCGCGGTTGAGTCGGCGCTCGAACCGCTCGGTCCGCTCGTGAGCGGCCAACGTCGGCACCGCGACGGTGACCGTTTGGGACCGCGTCCGGTTCACGACGGTTCGCCCGTTCCGGGTTGCGGTCGTCGCGACGCCCTCGAACGTCACTCGCGTCGCGGTCCCGTTGGCGACCCGCTCGACGCGGACCCGCTCGCGCGCGGCGACGAGGTCGCTCGGCGACTCGACGGCCGGTAGCGACGCGGTCGCCGTCACGGTGCCGACGTCGCTCTCAACGGCACCCAGCGCCTCCGATCCGGCGACCGCGAGTCGGATCCGGAACGCGTCCTCGAAGGCCGATCCCTCCCGGACGGCCTCGGCCGCCGCTCCCGGTCCACTCGGTGGCCGCGTCACCGGCTCCGCCGCCGCCTCGTGGGCGGCCTCCCGGGCCGCGCTCCTGAGCGCGGCGGTGGCGTCGGCGTCGACTCGCTCGACGGCGCGTTCGACGCGGCGGTCCTCGCCGACGAGCCCCTGCTCGGCGAGTCCGGCGGCGTACGCCGAACTCGTCACGAGCAGTAGCACGCCGACCAGCGCGAACGGGACTCGCGCCCGCTCGTCGACCGCGAACGTCCGGCTCCGTCGGCCGGAACCCGCCCGACCGGAGTCGCTGCCCTTCACGCTCACCACCTCCGAACGACGATCCGGACCGTAGCACCCGCTCCGCGTCGGTCCGATTCCCCACTGCCGTCGACTCCTGCCGGAAGCGGCTGTCTGACGACCGCGACCCCGACGGTGGCGTCTCGCGGCGGTTCCGGTCCGACGGCGACCACCCGTCGGGTCTCGTCCGCGGTCGATCCGGACGAGTCGGCCGCCGGTTCGGTCGTTCGAAACGCGCCAGGCGCCCGGTATCGCTCCGGCACCCCACCCACTCTCTCCGCCGTCCGCGTCGGCCCGTCGAGGGCAACGTCGACGCGCGTCCGCGGACCGATCCCGGTGTGAACCGCGTCGATCGCGCGGCGGTCGAACGCCGTTTTCGTGCCCCCGTCACCGACTCGTTCGGCGACCAGCGCGAGCAACTCCGCGCGCGTCGCGTGGATTCGTCGGGTGTCGTTCGGCGCGCCCTCGTCGGGATACGCCACGGTCTCGGTCTCGGTGACGAGCCGGTCGGCGGCGTCGGTCGCGGTCGGGCCGTCGGGGCCGCCGGCGTCGCTCGCGCCGAGCGCGACGACGCTCGCGGAGACGCAAAGCAGCAGCACGGTCACGTCGAGGACGGTGCTGGTCACCGCCACACCACCGCCCGGAGCGTTCCGCGGACGTTACGGCCCGGCGCCACGCGGACCGTCACCCGTCGCTCGGCGACCGCGACCGCTTCCGGGGTCCGGACTCCCGGCGGTCCCGGCGCGTCCGGCCCCGACGCGGCCAACCACCGCTCGCCGTCCGCCTCCAGTTCGATCGCGATCGCGGTCCCCGGCGCTTCGACCCGCCGCATCCGGTCCGGGTCGAGGATGCCGCCGACGGTGACCCTCCCCTCGACCCGGTCCAGTGCCGACTTCGCGGCCGACCGACGGTCGTCCGGCGCCGCGTCCGCGAAGGCGCCGGCGTATAGCCCCAACGCGAGTCCGACGACCACCACCGCGACGAGCGCGGCGATCGGCTCGACGGCGGCACGGTCGGCGGTCGGGAACGCCGCGCTCGGTCCGTTCCGAGTCGCCGACGCGCCGGATTCCGTGGAGTCACGCGACACGCGAGATCACCCGACCAGCGTGATCCGGACGTCACCGTAGTGTACGCGCCGGACCGTTATCCGCCTCGGTGCGGTCGTCCACCTCGCGTCCGCCGCTCGCGCACGCTCGGCGGCCGCCGCGAACGACGCCGGATCGTCGAACGCTGCGTCCGGAGGGGCGCCGTCGAGGACGCGCCGAAGCCGGGCGTCCGTCGCCGCGCCCGGCGTCACCCCCGCTGTCGGTCGGACGACCGGGGTGATCCGCGGGGCATCGAGCGTCGCCCGCGCCGTCCCTCGCTCGTCTCTAAGCGAGACGGATCCCTCCGCGAGCCGGAGTCTGTCCGCCGCGATACCGTGTTCCGCCGTCGCCGGGTACGACCCGTCCGCGACCGAATCGACGGTGCGCGCGACGCCGTCCGCGTCCGGCGGCGGCGACGCCGGGAACGCGGCGGCCACGCCGACGGCCGCGACGCTCACGACGGCCAAGCCGAGCCACGCGTACGTGGCGTCGAGGTGCGTCTCGAACATGGCGCGGCTGGCCGCGCTTTCATACATAAACGATCGGCCCCGAGCGTCGCGGTCGATCGAGGGCCGACTGCCCCACCGATCGGGCTCAGAACAGGAGTCCGGCGCCGGCGAACGCGACGAGGAACGTGGCCGTCGCCGTCGGCAGCGCGATCCCGACCCGATAGGCCACCAACGTCCGGTCGAATCCGCGCTCCAGTCCGGTCGCCAGCCCGGTGAGGAGGGCGGCGAGCAACAGCACGTACGTCCCCACGATCCGTCCGAGCACCGGCACCGACAGGGCAGCCGTTCCGCCGGTCCTCGCGCCGTCGCTCGCCGCCCCGCCCCCGCCAGCGGCCACTCCGCTCTCCGCGCCCAGTCCGCCTCCGCCGAGCGCGTCGGCGCCCGCTGCCGCTCCGGCTCCCAGGCTCCCGACATCGGCGGCGTCGATCCCGGTCGCGAGCGCGACGGTCGCTCCACCCACGAGCGGCGCGAACACCGCCGCGGTGTTCGAGAGCGTCCCCGTCACGGTCGCGAGCTGGCGGCGCGCGTCGCGTTCGAGTTCCCGTAGCGACTCCAGCTGGTCAGCGAGCTCCAACAGGACGTCGCCGGCGGGACGCCCCTCCCGCGCGGCGACAGAGAGCAGCGCGATCGCCCCGCGAACCCGGGACGACGGCACGTCCGCGGCCGGCCCGCCCTGTCCGAGAAACGCCTCGCGGACGCCGACGCGCAGCGTGTCGCTCCGCCGACCGGCGCGCTCGAACACCTCGCCGGTCGCGCCGTCGAGCCGCTCGCCGGCGTTCGCGACCGCGGTCTCGACCGCGACCCCCTCCGCCACGTCTCCGCCGATCACGGTCATCGCGTCCGGCAGCCCCCGCTCGACGCCTCGGACCTCGGACAGCACCGCGCGGCGGGGTCGCGCGAGGACGAACAGCGCGCTCCCGACTCCGACGCCGACCCCCGCGACCGGCCACGCCCACGGCGCGACGACTCGCGCGGCGACGGCGGCCGCGGCCGCACCGAGGGCGCAGCCGACGACCAACGCGTGGCCGCGTCGGTCCGGCACGTCGGGATGGTCTCCGCCGATCTGCGGCGGCGGAAACGCCACCGGGCGACGGGAGAGCAGCCACGCCGAGGCGGCCACCAACCCGCCCGGAAGCGCGATCAGGTACAGGCCGGCGACGAGTCCGGAACCCACCGCGACACCGGCGGCGGCGCCCGCGGGAAGGAGCGCGATGAGTGCCAGCGGGAGCAGCACGCCGAACGCGTACAGCGCCGAGACCGGCCCGCGGACGGAGCCGACGAACGACGCGAGCCGATCGGTCGTCCCCGAAAGCGTCGCGTCGAGGGCGCGGTCGAGGCACCGCCCGCGGCGCTCCGGCGGCGCGGTCGCCGCGGTCCGGACCAGCGCGGCGGCGCGGTCTATCGCCGGGAACCACGGAGTCCACTCGCGAGCGAACGCTCGAAGGCCGCTCGTCGGCCCGTCCGCACAGCCCCGTTCGTGGCGGGAGAGAGCCGCGGCCAACGGTCCCTCCCCCGTCCGGCCGGCGAACCGCACCGCACGCTCCGTCGAGGGATCGAGCCGCATCCGCAACACGAGCCGCCCGACGAGCCCCGGCGCCGCGCCCAGCGCCCGCGTCCGCCGGAGCGACGCGAGCCACACCGGCGCCCGGTGGACCGCGTGTACGCCGCCGACGGCGGCGGCCAGTCCGGCCGGCGCGGCGACGACCGCGCCGGCAGCGAGCGCCGCGGCCGCGGCGACAACCGCCCCGACGACGACGCCGGCCCGGTACCCGATCGCCACGACGCGCTCCGCGGAAACGCCCCAGCCGAGAAACGCGACGGCCCGCCGCAGTTCTTTCGAGGCGGTCGCGTCGTCTTCTCCGTCGACACGAGCCGACCGCTCGGTCGGTTTCGACCGGTCCTCGTTCATGCGCCGCCTCCGTGCTTCACTCCTCCCTCGCGTGGTCGATCGGCCGGGGCTCCCACGTCTCCGCTCGGATCGCCGGATACGTCTCCCCTGACGTACCGCGCCGGCGAAACGCGTCCCGCCCGAACCGCCTCGCGGATCCGGTCGCTCCGCCGATCGATGACCTCCCGAACCGCCGCGTACGATTCGTTCGTCCCCCCGAGCGCCTCGACGAGTCGACTCTCACCGCGGCCGATCCGACCCGTGCCGACGAGTCCCCGTTCGGTCCGCTCGAACAGCGGATCGAAGCTCACGCCGCCGTCGCGGTCGCCGACCTCGACGATCGACTCCACGCGGTGGTCGTCGAGCACGGCGATCAGATCGGTCGCGGCGAACGACGAGCGGGGGACGCCGAGGTCGGTGACGACGCGTTCCTCCACCCCGGCCGAGTCTTCGCCGTGAATCGTCCCCAGCACCGTCTCGCCGGCGGCACCGACACGCATCGCCTCGTACAGCGCCTGCGCCTCCTCGCCGCGCACCTCGCCGACGCTTATCGCGCCGCCGCCCATCCGGAGCGCCGTCCGAACGGCGTCCGCCGGGGCGAGTTCGGCCCCGTCACCGACGCAGAGTCGCTGCGCGTCTCGCCCGGCGTCCGCGAGAGCGTCTACCGGGAGTTCCGGCGTGTCCTCGATTGCGATCGCCCTCGTTTCCGCGGGCAATTCCCACAGCAGTGAGCCGAGAGCGGTCGTCTTCCCGGCTGCCCGGCCGCCCGCGATAAGCCCCGCTACCCCGCGTTCGACGGCCACCGACAACAGCCCGGCCGCCGCGGGCGTGAGGGTGTCGACGGACACCAGTCGCGCGAGCGTCCACGCCTCCGGATCCCCGCGTCGGAACGTGAACGAGAGCCCGTCGCTGGCTGGGGCCGTGACCGCGGCGACCCTGACCCGACCGGTTTCGGACTCGATCGTCGCGTCGAGCGTCGGCGTGGCCCGCGAGAACGCCCGACCGCTCGACCGGCGGAGCCGCGACGCGAGCGTGGCGGCCCCTTCCGGGGGGAGCCGCACGTTCGTCCGGCACCGCTCCCCGTCGAGCACGACGCGGAGCGGGTTCTCCGCGACCGGCGCCGTCACCGTCGCGTCGCTCACCCTCTCGTCGGCGAAGACGTGTTCGAACACGCCGTAGCCGTGCGTGTGTCGGCGCAGGATCTCCGTCAGATCGGCGACCGGGTCGCCGTCTTCCGCCGCCGCCCGCACCGCTCGTCCGGGGGCCCTGTCGCCGCCGCGGGGGTCGTCGAGCAGCCGGTCTCGCGCCGCGGCCAGCGTCGCTACGGCGTCGGCGTCCAGATCGACCGTCGGCGGCGTGAGGTGGTACGTCCTGAGGGAGTCGTCGCCGTCGTAGAGCCGGACCGTTGCCCCGGTCGGCACCGTCCAGCGATCGACCAGCGTCGCACCCGGCGGCGGCGAGGCCGCGACTCGTGCGGTCGCGGCCGTCGGACCGACGTGGGCCCGCAGGCGATCGCTCAGAACGCCGTCGCTCTCGGGCCAGTTCTCGCCGCCGCCGAGATCCTCCGCGGCCGACAGCAGCCCCGTTTCGGCCGCGATGCGCTTCGTAGGGCCCGCCCGCCCGGCGGCCTCTACCGCGGCGCCGAGCGGGTCGCGGAGGACTCGTTCGGCGAGCCGCTCCTCACGGAACCCGACCCGCTCGCGGAACCGTCCGGCGGCGGTCAGGAGGTCGGCCGCGCGGTCGGCGTACGACCGCTCGCGGCCGCGGTGTCGTGTCCTGATCACGTCGGCGTCGCGGTCGCCGAGCGCCTCCACGACGGTCGCGAGACAGTCGGCGCTCGCGGCGAGGTCGCCGCGTCCGGGACACGCGCCGGCGTCGACGTCGAGTATAACCCTGTCCTCGACGCCAGTTCCCACGGGCTCGCGAAACGCCGGCTCGCACCGACACTCGTCGCGGTCCTCGTCGACCCACGGGAGCGCTCGGAGCGGCGTCTCGCCGGCCCCGTCGGCGAGTTGATCGGTGATACCGAGGTTCATGACGGGCGTGCCCGCGGTTTGATATATAAGTCGTCGGCCGTCCCGCCGTTCCGTTCCGCCGCGTCTCGAAACGATCCGCGTCGTCCCGGTCTGCCCTGTCGTAATCTATTCTGTCCCGCGCCGTCGCGTCCCTCCGCCCCGGTCTACCCCGCTCGGTTGATCCGGACCGTCGGCCCCTCGTCGTCGACGTACCGGAGCCGAATGCGGTTCGTCCCGCCCGGGCGAAGTTCGATCGGTCCGCCGCCGAGATCGACAGTCACCTCCACCGGTCCCGTTCCGACGCGGACCGTGCGCTTCGGCCGGTCCTCGACGCGGTACGCGAGCACGACGCCGCCCGGCCTGTCCGGCGGCTCGACGAGCGCGACGCGGTCGACCTCCGCCGCGGCGAACCCAGTCGGGATCCGGAAACGCACCGTCGCCTGCGCCGCCAGGGCGGGGTCGTCTACGGGCGACGATCCGGCGACTACGCTGCCGATCGCCCGCTCCAGACGGTCCGCCTCGGCGCCGATCCGGTCCGCCGTCGTCGCGGTCCGGGCCGTCTCGACCGCGGGCATCGACGCCGTCAGCAGCGCGACTGCCACGAGGACGGTGAGGGCCACGCGGATCACGGCTCGCTCACAGCGACTCCCGGAGGCGGTCGAGCGCGTCCGTCGCCCACGCCCCGCCGTCGCCGTCCCCGGCGGCCTCGTCGGTTCCGCTGCCGCCGGTACGCGGTCCGGACCGCGAGCGATCGTCCGGCAGGGCGGCGTCGAGGGCGCCCTCCGACGGAACGGTGTCGTCGGCCCGCTGCCCGTCGCTCGCGCTGCTCTCGCGGCCGACACTGCCGCCGCTCCGCTCGTTCTCCCGCCCGGCCTCGGTCGCTCTCGCGAGCGCGAGGTCGGCCCGGCGCTCGACCTCGCGGTTGACGGCCCGGATCGCTCCGGCGTAGCCGCGGACCGCCTGCGTCGCCGCCTCCAACTCCGCGACGCGCTCCTCGAGGTCGTCGAGCCGCGACTCGAGTCGCTCGCGCTCGGCCGTCGCCTCTGCGTCCGCGGCGGCGTCGACCGGCCGCGCCTCGCTCCCGGTCACCGCGCGCTCGACGGCGCGGAGCCGAGACTCGATCCGGTCGTCCGGTCCGTCCGCTCCCGTCGGCGTCGCGTCCGTTTCCGCGTCCGTCGGCTCCGCGCCCCGCGCGTGGTCGGTCATGCGGCCTGTTGCCCACGGTCTCACTCTTAAACGTCGGGGAAAGGATATTATCGGGGGAACCGGTACGTCTGGGCATGAAAGCAGTCCTCCTCGGCGTCGGACAGGCGGGCGGCAAGCTCACGACCGCCCTCGCGGAGTTCGACGCCGACGCCGGCTACGGCGCGGTCCTCGACGCGATCGCTGTCAACACCGCCGCGGCCGACCTCGACCCCCTCCCGCTCGAAACGGTCCTCGTCGGGCAGTCGCGTGTCAACGGTCACGGCGTCGGCGGCGACAACGAACTCGGCGCCGAAGTGATGGACGAAGACGCGGTCGAGGTGTTGGACGCGCTCGCCCCGAAGGTCACCGCGGAGGCCGAGGCGGTCTTCGTCGTGGCCGGCCTCGGCGGCGGGACGGGCTCCGGCGGCGCGCCGGTCCTCGTCCGCGAGCTGAACCGGGTGTACGACGTGCCGGTGTACGCCATCGGCGTCCTCCCCGGTCGCGACGAGGGGACGATGTATCAGGTGAACGCCGGCCGGTCGCTCAAGACGCTGGTCCGCGAGTCAGACGCGACGATCCTGCTCGACAACGACGCGTGGCGCTCGGCGGGCGAGTCCGTCGAGGGCGGCTACGAGGCGATCAACGCCTCGATGGCGAAGCGGATCGGGCTCGTCCTCGCCGCCGGCGAGGCGGTCGAGGGCGTCGCCGAGTCCGTCGTCGACACGAGCGAGGTGATCAACACGCTCCGGGCGGGCGGGATGGCCGCGGTCGGGTTCGCGTCGGCGCCCGCCGCCGAGGACCCGCAAGAGAACGTCAACACCGTGACGAGCGCGGTCCGGAGTTCGGTGATGACCGGGCTGTCGCTGCCGAGCGCCACCGACGCCGACGCCGCCCTCGTCGCGGTCGCCGGCGACCCGGACCGGATCTCCCGGAAGGGCGCGGAGAAGGCGCGGAAGTGGCTTCAGGAGGAGACGGGGTCGATGCAGGTCCGCGGCGGCGACTTCCCGCTCGACTCCGACCGGATCGCCGCCTTGGTCCTCCTCGCGGGGGTCGAGCGCTCGCAGCGCGTCGAGGCGTTCTTGGAGCGCGCTCGGCAGGCGGTCCGCGACGAGCGCGAGGAGAAGCCCGACCCGGCGGCCGCGTTCGAGAACGACGAGATCGACGACCTGCTGTGAGGCCCCCGCCCTCCCGCGCGGCGCGGCTCGGGGCTCCGGGGCGGGATAGCTTCCGCACCTTTTTGTTCTCGCCCGGTGGAGTCTCGGCCGATGACTAACCCGTGGGACGACTGGGACCACGTGCTGAAGGTCGACCCCGACAAGGACCTCCGGGCGGGCGAGACCTTCGAGGACGTCTGCCGGACCGGGACGGACGCGATCGAGATCGGTGGGACCCTCGACGTCACCGCGGAGAAGATGACCCGCGTGGTCGACGCCGCCGCGGAGTACGACGTGCCGCTGTACCAGGAGCCGTCGAATCCGGGAGTCGTGATCGACTCGCCGGCGCTCGACGGCTACCTGATCCCGACCGTCTTCAACGCTGGCGGCCCCTTCTGGATAACCGGCGCCCACAAGGAGTGGGTCCGGATCGACGACCTCGACTGGACCCGGACCCACACCGAGGCGTACATCGTGTTGAACCCGGAGGCGTCGGTCGCCCAGCTGACGGAGGCCGACTGCGACCTCAGTGCCGACGACGTGGCGGCCTACGCGAAGGTCGCGGAGCGCATGTTCGGCCAGGAGATCGTCTACGTCGAGTACTCGGGCACGTTCGGCGACACGGAGAAGGTCGCGGCCGCTCACGACGCCTTAGACGACGCCACGCTCTTTTACGGCGGCGGCATCCACGACTACGAGTCGGCCAACGAGATGGCCGCTCACAGCGACGTGATCGTCGTCGGCGACCTGCTCCACGACGAGGGCGTCGACGCCGTCCGCGAGACGGTGAAGGGCGCGAAGGACGCAGGGGACTGAGGGGGACGGGTCGGTCCGTCGCCAGTTAGTCGGCCGCGTACCCGTCCAGCATGTTCTCGACGTACTTCGCGATCACGTCCACCTCCAGGTGCACCGGGTCGCCGACCGACTTCTCCGAGAGCGTCGTCAGGTCGTAGGTCGTCGGGATGACCGCCACGTCGAACTCGCCCGCGCGCTTCTCGGCGACCGTCAGCGAGATGCCGTCGAGCGTCACGGACCCCTTGTCGACGAGGTAGTCGCCGTGTCCCTCCGGAGTCGCGAACGTGAACCGCCAGTCTTCTCCGACGCGCTCGATTCCCGTCACCTCGGCGACGGTGTCGACGTGTCCCTGGACCACGTGGCCGTCGAACCGCCCGTCGGCGGGCATCGCGCGCTCGACGTTGACGGCGTCCCCCGCCTCGATCCCGCCGAGGTACGTCTTCGCGACCGTCTCGCTCGCGAGGAACACCGAGAACCAGTCGCCGCCGTCGGTCGTGCCGCCGTCGTCGCTCCCGTGCTCCTCGACGGTCAGACAGACGCCGCTCACGCTTATCGACTGGCCGTGGTGGAGGTCGTCGAATCCGTCGACGCCGATCCGAAGCCGGAGGCCGTCGTCGGTCTCGGTCCGCTCGCGGACCGTACCGGTGCCCTCGACGATGCCGGTGAACATACCGGAAGTGGGGGCGGGCGACGGATATCGGTTCTGGGTCCGGCCGGGATCTGGGAGTTCGACCGCCCGTCGTCGCGGCCGGGCCCCTTTTGCCCCCCGGGGATCAACGGAGGGTCGATGCGACTCGGAGTGCTGGACATGATCGGGCTGGCGGCGTCGCTCGTCTTCGCGCTCCCGCTCGCGAACTACGCCGTCGTCCGCCTGTTCGCCGGCGAGGTCGCGCTCGGCGCCGGCCTGCTCGTCGTCGCCGCCGCGATGGTCGTCCTCCCGCAGTACTTCCTCGACCCCGCCACCATACTCCGACGGCTGCTCTCGGGACTGTTACCGCGACAGCTTCGTGGAGACGACGACGCCGCCGGCTCCGAGGGCGATTCGGTCGAAAAGTGACTCGGCCCGGCTCTCACTCCCGCCGCCGGGCAACGATCGCGACGACGAGCACAGCGAGCCCGCCGGCGACGACCCCGAACCCGGGCGCTTCGAGGCCGAGGACGCCGTCGCGTTCCTCGACGCCGATCTCCTCGTCGACGACGAGCACCTCGCGCGCGCCCGACCCGTTGACCGCCTCGTTCCCGCCGACGGTCAGCGTCGCGCGGTCTCCGTGGGTCGTCCGACGCAGATCGAAGGCCGCGCTAGCCGTCCCGTTCTCGACCGTCGCCGCTTCGGTCATGAGGAAGCTCGGGCTCGCGTCGCCGTCAGAGCGGATCCGGAGGGTCACGGTCTCGCCGTCCTCGGCGGTCACCGGAACGCTCAGCTCGGTCTCCGCCGGGGCGACGACGAGATCGGCCGCCTCGATGTCCGCCTCGGTGACCGTGACGGCCTCGGCCGACTCGCCGTCGGTCGCGCCGTCCCCGCCGCTTCCGTCGCCCCCGCTTTCGTCGCCCGTTCGGTCTTCGACGACGAGCGTGGCGACGTCCGCGGGGTCGCCGCCGACGAACAGTTCCGCGTCGTAGCTTCCGGGAGCGATCGCCTCGCTCAGGGTCGTCTCGTAGTCGATCTCCACCGCGCCGCCGTCGGCGGCGGTCAGCGGGGCGCCGCTCCCGCCGGTTTCGGCGTGGGTGAAGACGAGCGTCGTGACGCCGTCGCCGTCCGGCGTCACCGTGGCGCGGAGTTCGTATCCGACCTCCTCCTCGTTGCCGACGACGACCTCGAACGCGTCGACGCCGTCGGTCTCGACGGTGAACTCGGCGCTCCCGTCCTCGCTTACGGTGACGACGCCCGCGCCGAGTTCGGCGGTTCCGTCGGCGGCCGCGACGCCGCTCCCGGCGACGACGACCCCGACGAGCGCCGTCGCGGCCACGAGAACCGCCACCGCCGTCGAACATCTACGCCTCGCGATACGCCAGACCGATTCGGACCCGGCGGTGGCGCCGGATCCGACGGAGGGCTCGGATCGCATGCGTATCGGGCTTCGGCGGGAGTCTCAAAAGGCGCGCCGATAGCGCAAAGACCGGTCGTAGCTACCCGCCGCTCACTCTCGCTCGCGCGGCGCGATGCCGAACGGATGCTCCGCCAGTATCTCGTATCCGTCTTCAGTGACGAGGACTAGGTCTTCCAGCCTGACGCCGCCGATATCCGGATCGTAGACGCCGGGCTCGACGGTGACAACGTGTCCCGGACGCAGTTCGCCCGCGCCCGACAGCGACGGCCTCTCGTGGAGGCTCACGCCCACGCCGTGGCCGGTGCCGTGGGTGAAGCCGGCCTCGCCCTCCCCGGCGTTCGGGTCGAAGCCGTAGGCGGCGAGTTCCGCCGCCGCCTCGCCGTGAACGGTCTTCGCCGGGACGCCCGGCTCGACCTCGTCGAGCGCGGCCTCGCGCGCGGCCTCGACCGCGACGTACGCCCGCCGCTCCCAGCCGCCGTCGCCGTCGACGACGAACGTCCGGGTCGCGTCGCCGTAGTACCCGTCGGGACCGCGGGGCGAGACGTCGAGCAGTACGGCCTCGCCCGGCCGGACCGGGTCGTCGCCGACGTAGTGGAGGTCGGCCGCCGAGGGACCGGCGCCGATCACGGTGTTGCCCGCGTCGCGGACGCCGCGCGCGGCGAGGGCCGCGTTCACCTCGCGGCGGAGTCGCTCCGTCGTCAGCGGCTCCCCGTCCCACCGGAGCGGGGGTCGGCGGTCGTCGTCGGCCCGCCCGGCCGCCGTCTCCTCGCTCCCCTCGTCGACGGCCTCGCAGTCGGCGAGGACGGCCTCGGCGCGGGCGATCCCGGCCACCGTCGCGCGCTGGACGCGCCGGATGCGGTCCCGCTCCGCCGGCGTCTTTCGCGCCCTGGCGGTCGCGACCGCCTCCGTCGACGCCGGCTCGAACCCCGCCCGTTCGAGGTACACCGCGGCGTCGTGCGGAATCGACGCGGGCGTCAGGACTCCTTCCCCGTCGCCGCTCGCTCCGCCCGCGAGATCCGCGGCGGCCGCGGCCGCGCGCTCGCCGGCGTGGTCGCCGACGCGCTCCGTCCGGACCTCGCGGGCGACCCCGTCGTGGAAGCCGACCTCGTCGTCGGTCGGCCCACCGCTCCCCGATTCGTGGGACGCCCGCGCGCTCGCGACGAACTCGCGTTCGGCCTGCTCGCCGAACAGGGCGGGCGCACAGAGGACGGCGCGGCCGACGGTGTCGGCGGTCGCTTCGCCCGTCGGGACGACGACCAGCGCGGAGGGCCTGTCCGGGCCGGCGAAGCGGGAGAGGTAGCGCAGGTCGCCGTCGAAGCGGTCGCCGACGGCGACGAACGCGGCCGCGTCGGCGTCGCGGACCGCCTCGACGATCGGTCGGAGGTCGGTCCGGAGCGGGCGGGGATTTTTTTCGCGGTCGGTGGCGGCCGCGTCGTCCTCGCTCACGGCTCGGGCTCTGGCACCGCCAGCTCCGCCTGGACCTCCTCGACGAGTTCCTGGGCCGGCTCCTCCCGGAGCTCGTTGAACAACAGGACGCTGATCGGCAGCGTCGGCGCACCGCTGATGAGGCTCTCCATGATCACGAGCCGCTCGCGGGCGCGGGACATTCCGACGTAGAAGACGCGGCGCTCGTTGTCGGTGAGGACGGGCACGGGACTCGTCGACTTCGTGAACTCCTCGACGCCGTCGACGTCGGTCGGGTCGTCGATGGAGGCCGCCATCTGCTCGACGACCTTCTCCGTGAGGTCGGTAGCGACGAACACGTGGTCGGCCTCGCGGCCCTTCGCCGAGTGGATCGTGCCGACGCGGACGCGGGTCGGGTCAGTGCCCTGGTACTCGCCCTCGAAGTACGCGCCCATCGACTTGCGCTGGAAGCTCGTTACCTTCCGGACCATGTCGTCGGCGCTGGCGGTGTCGGGCATGAACGGGATGTACTCGTCGAGCGTGTCGGCCGCGATGTCGATGTCGGCGACATCGTCGGAGTCGGCCGCCTCCTCGCGGTCGTCGAGGAAGTCGTAGAACTCCTCGCGGTCGTGGGTCCCGAACGCCGACTCCTGGAGCATGTCCGCCAGCCGCCGCGCCTCCAGCCCGGTGACCGGGTCGCCGGCCTCGGCCTTCTCGATCGCGCTGACGTAGTCCTGGACGCGGTCGGTCCACATCCGCCCGTCGGTGAGCATCGTGAACGGGATGCCGTGGTCGATGAACTCGTCGATGAAGTCGAACATCTGGTACCGGGCGCGGAACAGGCACATCACGTCGCCCTCGTCGTCCTCGACGGTGTACCGGACGTTCCGGACGAGCTCGATCATCGACGGCGACTCGATCGCCTCGACGGAACCGCCCTCCGTGCGCGGGTGGAGGTCCTTCTCCTGCCGCTTGTCGATGTGGCGGATCTCGGCGTTGACGACGTTGAGGATCTCCGAGGGGAGCCGGTAGGAGTTCGGGAGGACCACGTCCTCGTCGACGTCGGTGTCGAGGAGGAGGTCGGGGTCGGCCCCCTGCCACGCGTAGACGACCTGGTCGTCGTCGCCGGCGATGAGCACCTTCTCCATGTGCGGGCGCCACTCCTCGAAGACGTTGTACTGGAGCGTCGTGATGTCTTGGAACTCGTCGATGATCAGGTAGTCGACGCTGGGGACGAGCGAGCGCTGCGCGACCCGTTCGAGCATGTCCGCGAAGCCGACGAGGTCGTTTTCCCCCTTGTACGTCCGCCACGCCCGGATCGTCTCGGGGATGTCGATCCGGTCGTCGTCGGAGGGCCACGTCGGCGTGTACTTGTTCCCCTGCTGGGCGTTGGGGTCCTCCTCGGGCGGGAGCCGGACCTCCTCGACATTCCACTGGAAGGGCACGTCGTACCAGTCGGCCACGTCGCGCTCGGTGCGCTGGAGCCACTGCGAGGTGGCGATGATCTTGTTGCCGATGGTCGTCGACCGCGCGGTCCGGCGACCGGCGCCGCCGTGCTGGTCCTCGAACTCGATGCCGTACTCCTCGCAGAACGCCTCCTTGTCGTCCTCGCCCACCACGTCGCCTCGCGAGAGGTCGAGCAGCTCGTACGCCTTCGCGTGCATCGTGCTCACGTTCCCTTGGAGGCTGCGCGGGGAGATGTCGAGCCGCTCGGCGAGCCGTTCGCGGATCTCGGCGGCGGCCGCGCGCGTGTACGAGACGACGAGCACGTCGCGCACGTCGGCGCCCTCCTCGTCGAGGATCTCCTCGACGCGGTCGAGGAGCGCGGTCGTCTTCCCGCTCCCGGGCCCCCCGAACAGCCGCGTCACCGTGGTATCAGTCATTATTACCTCCAGATTCCGGTTCTCCTTAAACGCCGTGGCTCGGTTGCCCTCGATGCGCGCGCCGGACCGCGGCGGCAGAGCGTCGCGTCATCGTCCGGTCGGTCCGTCAGCCGCTCCGCGTCGCGCGCGCTTCCCGCACGTCGGCGCCGTCGCGGACCAGGTCCTCGCAGGCCGGACAGACGCGGGGCCGATCGACCTCGTTCGGGGTGAACACCCGAACGTAATCTGTCGTGACGAAGGAACCGCAGTTCTGACAGGTCGGCATGATAGTCACTATCGAGTAATTCCACATAATACTACCGGGGGGTATGACGGAAAGAAAATTCGCGGAACGCGGCGCGCGTCAGTTCGGCCGCCAGTCGCAGACCGAACACGTCGCGGTTCCTTCCTCGTGGAGCGCACCGCACTCGGGACACTGGAGCTTGTTATAGGATCGCTCCCAGCCTACGATCTCCGTCTCGTGGCCGCGGTCGGAGAGGAACTCGTCGAACACGTCGTCGTCCGAGCTGGGTGCACTGCTAGACATGCGTGTCATCGTATGTCACACCAATATATATGTCTTTCTGCCGTTCTCGTCGCTGCGAATTACGCGGACAATCGATCAACAAGAGATACAAAAAGAGTCGAAACCAAACATCAGGGCAGACCGAACGCCGCGGGCGGAAGCGTAGCGTCGCTCACCACGGCTCGTTTTTGACTCCGAGCGCGTACGCGCCGACGTTCGTGACGACGTGGAGGACCGGAGTCATCACGAGGACGACGGCGAGGACGCCCGGCGTGAACGCAGCGAGCGCCCAGTCGGTGTCGACGAGGAAGACGAGCCCCAGCGCGCCGACGACGAAGTCCAGCTGGTCCAGACCGGGGAACGCGGCGCCGCGCTCGCGGCCCGAGCGACGCTTGAGGAACGAGGCGCCGATGTCGCCGCACATCGCGCCGAAGGCGAGCGCGAACGCCGCCGGGAGCGCGAACGTCGGCAGGTCGCTCCCGAGCGCCGCGCTCGCTGGGGCGGCGAGCGCGTTGAGCGCGAGCGCGAGCAGGACGCCGACGAGAGTGCCGACCGCGGTGCCGCGCCATGTCTTCCCGTCGCCGAGCAGCCGCGCCCCGCGCCACTCGCGGCCGCCGTCGATGGGGCGTCCGCCGCCGGCCAACACCGCGGCGTTGTTCGGGACGTACGCCGGGAGCATCGCCCAGAACGCGGTCGCGACGAGCGTACCGATCATGTCCCCACGGGCGGCGCGCGGCGTGTTATAAACCCCGGATCCGTCGCCGCCGGTCGCCGCACCGCACACGCGATTGCGGTCGTCGCCGCCGACTCGACAAAGGTAAAGTTCGCGCCGGCCGGAACGCTCAGTATGATCCCCCCAGTCGCTAGCCGGTTCGTCGCCGGCGAGAGCGTCCCGGCGGCCCTCGACCACGTCCGCGCCGCGAACGAGGACGGCGTCGCGGTCATTCTGAACCTGCTCGGCGAACACTACGACGACCCCGCGGACGCCCGCGCGGACACCGACGCCTACCTCGGGCTGCTCGACGATATCGCCGACAGCGGCCTTGACGCCTGCGTCTCGGTGAAGCCCTCGCAGATCGGGATGGACGTCTCGACCGACCTGTTCGAGGAGCACTACCGAGAGATCGTCGCTCGTGCCCACGAGGTCGACGCGTTCGTCTGGTGCGACATGGAGGACGCAGACACCACCGACGCCACCCTCGACGCCTTCGAGTCGATCGCCGCCGACTACCCGTGGAGCGTCGGGCAGTGCGTCCAGTCGAACCTCAGGCGCACCGCGGACGACCTCGACCGCCTGATCGACGTTCCGGGGAAGCTCCGGCTCGTGAAGGGGGCCTACGACGAGCCGTCCTCGATCGCGTACACCGACAAGGCCCGCGTCGACGAGGCGTACCGCGACGACCTGACGACGCTGTTCGAGCGGCGCGACCGGGGGATCGCGGTCGGCAGTCACGACCCCGAGATGATCTCGCTCGCCGACCGGCTCGCCCGCGACCGCGGCGCCGACTACGAGGTCCAGATGCTCATGGGGGTCCGCGAGGACGCCCAGCGCGACCTCGCCGCGCAGGGGGTCGACGTCCACCGATACGCGCCCTACGGCGACAAGTGGCTCTCGTACTTCTACCGCCGCGTCCGCGAGCGCAAGGAGAACCTGACGTTCGCGGCGCGGGCGGTGCTGGGGCAGTAGTCGACGCGACGCCTCGCGACCTCGCCCGCGCCGCCGGCGCGTGGAAGCCCTCTTAAGGATTGCCGACACATACCGATCCGATAGATGTCCACGTGGAAACGCGACTTCGCCAGCGGGCTCATCGTGCTGGCGCCGCTCCTCGTCCTCCTGTTAGTCCTCCGCTGGATCTACCAGTACATCGCCTCGATCCCGCTCATCGAGGGGCTCCAGCCCGAGGTCATCCCGGCGCCGCTAGAGCCCGTCTCCCGCGTCGTCATCGCGTTCGCGGTGTTCGCGACCGTGGTGCTCGCGGTGGGGTACTTCATGCGGACGACGCTGGGTCGGCTGGCGGAGTCGGCGGTGGACGACGCGATCAACCGGATCCCGGCGCTCCGAGTCGTGTACAACGCCTCGAAGCTCGCGATCGAGACGGCGATCTCCGGCACCGACGAGCTACAGAGCCCGGTGTACATCGAGACGTGGCCCGGGATCCGGATGACCGCGTTCCGGACGGGGAAGAAGACCCGAGACGGAAAGATCGTCCTGTTCATGCCGACCGCCCCGAACATCACCACCGGCTTCGTTATCGAGGTCGAACCGGACCGGGTCGAGGAGACCGGCGAGACGGTCGAGGAGGGGATGACGCGGGTCCTCTCCGCCGGATTCGCCGAGTCCGCTCATCAGGTCCCCGTCCACGAGGAGGCGCCCACGGAGGGCGACGGCGACGGGACCCCGGGCGGCTTCGGACGCGTCCGGACGGACGGGACCCCGAGCGACGGCGAGGGGTCGGCGACCGACGGGAGCGGTTCGAGCGAGTAGCGGCTCGAGCGGCCGGCAGTTCGAGTGACTAGCGGCTCTTCGCGCGCGGCGATTTAAAAAGATCGAGAGAAAGCAGGCGAGGCGAGCTACAGGTAGGTGAACCACTCGTCGTGGTCGTCGGTCCGCCGCTCGACCAGGTCGAAGAACGCGTCCTGAAGCTCCTCGGTCACCGGGCCGCGGCTTCCCGAGCCGATCTCCGTGTCGTCGACCGAGCGGATCGGGGTGACCTCGGCCGCGGAGCCGGTGAAGAACAGCTCGTCGGCGGTGTACAGCTGTCCGCGGGAGATGACCGCCTCGTCGTGGACCTCGTAGCCGCGCTCCTCGGCGAGGGCGATCACGGTGTCGCGGGTGATCCCCTCGAGGATCGACTGTGCGGGGCCGGTGGTGTATATCTCGCCGTCGTTGACCATGAAGATGTTCTCGCCCGGTCCCTCCGCGACGTTCCCCTCCTTATTCAGGACGATGGCCTCGACGTAGCCGTTCCGGCGCGCCTCCTCGCCCGCCAGCATGGAGTTGACGTAGAGCCCGGTCGTCTTCACGTTCGTCGGCACCTGCGAGGAGGCGTGCTTCCGCCACGAGGAGACCATCACGTCGACCCCCTCCTCGAGGGCCTCCTCGCCGAGGTACGCCCCCCACGGCCACGCGGCGAGGACGAGGTCGGTCGGGCAGCCCTTCGGCGAGACGCCGAGCGAATCGTACCCGTAGTAGGCGATCGGCCGGACGTACGCGGAGTCGAGGTCCTGCCGATCGAGGAGTTCGAGGGTCGCCTCGGTGATCTCCTCGCGCGAGTGCTCGATGTCCATGTCGTACATCTTCGCCGAGTCGAACAGCCGGTCGAGGTGTTCCTCCCACCGGAAGATTGCCGGCCCCTGCTCGGTGTCGTAACAGCGGACGCCCTCGAACACGCCGCTCCCGTAGTGGAGCGCGTGGGTCAGAACGTGGGTCGTCGCGTCCTCCCAGTCGAGGAACTCCCCGTTCTTCCAGATCGTGTCGACGTCCATCTCGTCGAATCCCATACTCGGTAGTTGCGGCCGGCGGGCTTAAAACTGTGACAACCGGTCGGGGTTGTCGGGACGGACCGAGTTTCGATTCCTCTGACGGGACAACGACAACCACTTACAAAGCCCCAGCCGCTCGGCGAAACAGAGACGATCCCGACACGAACACCGCCAGAGCCCCAGCCGTGAGGGCGACGTACGCTCGCTGCGCGCTTCACTCGGTCGCTCACTGCGTTCACTCCTTCGTTCCAGTGCTTGCGTCGCCTACGTCGCTCTCACGGCTGCCCCTTTGAGTCCTACCCCGCACCGCTCCGCACAGCACCTCTCACCTCCCCAGCCTCGTCAGTCGCCCCCGCTTCGCTCCGGCGACTGACTCCCTCGCACGCGCTGACTCGCGGTCGCCGAGGGCGACCGCTCGCAGGCGCGCGCCGACAGCAGCGGCGGTCGATTATTTCAGCGCCTCGACGAGGGCCGCGCCCTCGACGTACGGGATGTCGCGGCGGGCCGCGTAGGCGGCGGCGTCCGCGGGCGAGAGCGCGTCGCCCGTCTCGTCGTCGAGCATCTCGCAGACCACGGCGGCGGGCGCGGCGCCCACCGCCTCGGCCATCGCGAGGCCGAGTTCGGTGTGACCGGTGCGCCCCGAGAGCCCGTCGCGGTCGCCGCGCAGGACGTGAACGTGACCCGGCGCGCGGAACTCCGCGGCGAAGTCCTCCGGGCCGTACCCGCCCGGGTCGCCGCGGACGCGGCCGGCCGCGTTCGCCACCTCGGCGATGGTCTTCGCGCGGTCCGCGTCGGTGATCCCGGTGAACGTCTCGCGGTGGTTCACGGGCAGCGAGAACGAGGAGCGGTCGTCGTAGTCCGGGTCGTCGTCGACCGCGGGGTGGTCGAGCGCGTCAGCGAGGAACGGCAGGTCGAACGCGTCGCCCACCGCGTCGCTCACGGCCACGCAGATCAGGCCGCCCGCGTCGTTGCGCATGTGCGTGACCGCGGCCTCGTCGACCGCGCCCGCGGGGTAGACGATGTCTGTCTCCCCCTCGCGGTCCGCGAAGTCGTGGACGCAGACGGGGTCGCCGGCGCGGAAGGCGTCAAGCGCGCGCTCGACCGCGTCGGCGTCGTCCGCGGGCTCGGTCCCCTCGGTGGCGTCGGCCGATTCCGCTCCGCCCGCGCTCGCCTCCGGGTCGGCGTCGATGTCGGCGCGCATCAGGCGACCTCCGTCTCGGCCGCGACCGATCCGGGCTCGTCGGCCCGGCTCGTCGGCTCGACGCGGACCTCCACCGCGTCGCCGTCGGCGAGGTCGAGCGCGTCGCGCAGCCGGTCCGGCGCGATCAGTTCGAGCTGGTCGTCGTCGTGGTGGGTCCGATCGGGGACGATGGCGTGGACCTCCTCGTAGCGCTCGTCGCCCGCGACGAGGGTGACCCCGTAGCAGGTGGCCGCGCCGTAGGTGCGCTCCTCGCTCTCCCACGCGTCGATGGGCACGGCGTCGATACCGGCCATCTCGCCGCGTCGGCGGACGCTCTCCTCGGTGAGGTCGACGTTGAGCGTGCCCGGGAACGGGTCGTAGCCGAGGCGCTCGCGGAACTGCTCGGCGTAGCCCGAGAGCGTGATGTAGTGGCGCCCCTCGCCCATCCCGCCGGTGACCGACCCACGGAGCGAGAGTCCGATGTCCGACTCGAACAGCCGGCGGTAGTCGGCGTACTCCGCGCGGAGCGCGGCTTCGCCCGCGTCCGTCACGCGGACCCACTGCCCGTCACTGACCACGTCGCGCTCGACGTAACCCGCGGATTCGAGGGTCTGGAGGCGCCGAGAGGCGGTCTGCGTTGAGGCGTCGAGCCGGTCACCGAGCGCCGCACACGACACCTTCGTCTCGGAGAGCCCGCCGACCAGCCCGACGTGCTTGAGGGCCGCGAGCGCGGCCGAGTCCACGTCGGTGTCCGCGTCGGTCGCCGTCGCGTCTGACATACCTTACAGTCGGTCGTCCGCGGGCAAAAGAGTAACGAATGTGGTACGCATCTCAAAAACGTTATGTGGTCGTAGAGCCGACCAAGAACCGCAGGATCAAACAGTTCGCCCGCTGGACATGTAACCCCGTCGGTGCCGGCCGGCTTCGCGATGTTTCGGTTCCTCGACCGAACCGATTCGGCCGCCGGATGCGAGCGACTCCCGCACGGGTCGTCGAAAGGTAAGGTACAAATACGAACGGCGATTGGTTCGTCGTGAGGGCTCGTAGATCAGTGGCAGATCGCTTCCTTCGCAAGGAAGAGGCCCGGGGTTCAAATCCCCGCGAGTCCATGTTTTCCGCCGCGAGCAAGGTCGCGAGCGGCGCAACCCGCGCAGCTCGCGCGGTCCCGTTCGTTGATCCTCACGAGACCCCTGTGAGCCCACTCGACTCCCGTTTCGGTCGTTCCGACCCGGTTCGCACGCTGGATCTCTCCCGTTGGAAGCGATTAAATACCCTCGGCGAATCCGTCGGCGTATGAGCGTCTCTGAGATACTCGAGGGAACCAACCTCACGCACCGTCAGATGGGGGTAATCATGGTCGGGTGGATCCTGTTGGTCTCGGTGATCGCCGTCGGTCTGCTCCTGTACACGTCGACGCTATAACCGGCTTCCCGACCGGTCCGGCGGGCGCGGCCCGAGTGCGAGGCGCTTTCTGCGTCCCGTCAGACCTCTCGGAACAGCGTTCGTCGTCGTTGTCGTCGTCCGCCTCGGGACGCCGCCGACGCCCCGAACTCTCGGCAACCGCGGCGGGTACCCCCGAGGTTATGAACGGACCCGCCGAACCCGCGACTCACATGGACGCCGCCGAGCGACGGATAGTCGGATTCACCGCGGGATCGCACGGGCTCGTCCACACATACGAGCTGTCGATCCCCATCCTGTTGACGGTGTGGGTGGGTGAGTTCTCGACGACGGCGGCCGCGCTCGGCGTCGTCGTCACGCTCGGCTACGGGCTGTTCGGGGTCGGTGCGCTGCCGGGCGGTATCCTGGTCGACCGTTTCGGGTCGAAGCCGCTCATCTTCGCCTGCCTCGCCGGGATGGCGGGCTCGTTCCTCGCCGTGAGCCTCGCGCCGACGCTCCCCGTCCTCGCCGTGGCCGTCGCGATATGGGGACTCACTGCGAGCGTCTATCACCCCGCGGGGCTGTCGCTGCTCTCGACCTCGGTCGACCAGCGCGGGACCGCGCTCGGCTACCACGGGATCGGCGGGAACCTCGGGATCGCGCTCGGTCCGCTGGCGACCGCGCTGCTGCTCTTGGCGTTCGACTGGCGGCTCGTCACGGCCGCGCTCGCGCTCCCCGCGGTCGCCGTCGCCGCGTACGGCGTCACCGTCGACGTGGACGTGGCGCTCTCGTCCGCGGACCCCGAGCCGGGAGCGTCGGCCGCCGACGGGGGTCCGAACGGGGACTCGACCGGCGGCGCGAGCGGCGAGGTCTCGCTGTCGTCGGTCGCGACGGACACTCGGATCCTGATCGCCGGGGGGTTCCTGCTCGTGTTCGCGTTCGTCACGTTCAGCGGGCTCTACTACCGGACGTTCCTCACGTTCCTGCCGGACCTCCTCGGCGACGTGCTCGGCGGGCTCGTCGACCTCCAGTTGGTCGACCCGGAGAGCCCGTACGCCGATCAGTTCGACGCGGGACGGTACCTCTACGTGGCGGTCCTCACGGTCGGCGTGTTCGGCCAGTTCCTCGGCGGTCGGATCGCCGACCGCGTGCCGCCGGAGCGCGGGCTGATGGCGCTGATGGGTATCCTGTCCGCGCTCGCGCTGCTCTTCATCCCCGCGACGGGAACGATCGCCACGTTCGTCGCGGTGTCGCTCGCGCTCGGCGTCGCGCTGTTCACCGTCCAGCCGCTCTCGCAGGCGACGGTGGCGGCATACTCGCCCAGCGAGGCGCGCGGCCTCTCGTTCGGCTACACGTACGTCGGGATCTTCGGGATCGGCGCGCTCGGGTCGACGCTGGCCGGAACGATACTCACCCGGGCCGGCCCGTCGGAGCTGTTCGTCGTGCTGGCGATCATCGCGGCGCTCGGCGCGGTGTCAGCGACGGCGGTGTCACGCTTTGCGACGCGACGGGACTGATCCGGGGCGCCGCCGGTCAGTCCGCGCCCCCGTCGCGGTCGCCTTCGTCCTCGGCTGAGTCGTCGTCGCGCGCTCGTTCGCCGGAATCGTCGTGATCGTCCGCCCCGTGGCCGTTCGCTTCCCCTCTTCCGTCGTCCGCCTCGCCCTCCCCGTGGTCGCCCGCTCCTGCCGCTTCGTCGTCCGCCTCGTACTCCTCGTGATCGCCTCTTTCCCCTCCGTCGTCCGCATCTCCGTCGTGCTCTCCCTCCGACTGGACGTCGATCGTGACGGGCCCGCTGTCGGTCTCGGTCGCGTCCGGATCGGCCTCCGTCGTCTCGCGTCCGGCTTCGTCGTGCTCGAACGGCTCGTCCTCCGCCGACTCCATCTCGCTCAGTGCGTAGCCGACGGCGTAGCCCGTCGACCCGCCCAGCAGCGCGCCGATGCCGGCGCCGACGGGGCCGCCCCGAGCGCCGAGGACCGCCCCGGTGAAGCCGCCGACCGTCGCCGCGCGCTCCGCGTCGCGCTCGGGATCGCCGGTCGGTTCGAGCGGGTCCCCTTCGTGCCGGTCCGCGTTGTCGTGGTCGTGTGCGTCCATACCACGCTTTGCGGCCGCACAGGTCTATATCTCTCGCCGCTCAGGCGGTGTGTTTCGCTTCCTCTGAATCCTCGACGATCTCGACGCCGCGGTTGTTGACCGCGTAGGGGTCGAGCCCCTGTTCTTGGAGGAACTGCTTGTACAGCCGCTCTGCGGTCTCGCCGTCCTTTTGCTTGTCGCTGGCGTGGTCGCAGAGTTCGACGAGGGTCTCGGGCACGTCGTTCTCGTGGACGATCCAGTGGTTGATCGTGTCCGACAGGCGGCGGATCGGCGAGGTGAAGTGGCCGTAGATGTCGAAGTTGAGCGCGTGGTGGCCACCGAACGGGTCGTTCATGTACTTCGCGCGCGGCATCACCTTCAGCACGGCGCGCTGGATCTTGTTGAGCTGGCGCTCGGGCGACTCCTCCAAGGCGGCGTTGACCGCCTTCCGGGGGTCGTCGCCCCACGCCTCGCCCGGGATGGAGACGCCGTCGAGCTCCTGGATCTCTTTGAGCGCCTCGTTCCACTGGTCGGGGGTCGGCTGCGGGTGGACGCGGTACATCGCCTCGACGCCGCGGTCCCACATCAGCGTGTGCGTCACCGCCTTGTTCGCCTTCAGCATCGACTCCTCGATGATGGTGTGCGCGCGGTCGCGCCGGGGATTTAAGACGAGCGAGCCGTCCGCCTTGCGCTGCTCGTGCATGCGGTCGGCGAGCTCGAAGGCGAGCGCGTTCTCCTCGCCGAGGGGGAGCGAGGGGTCCTCCAGCCGGTTCTCGCACTCCTTGTAGGTGAGTCGCTCGTCGGAGTTGATGACGGACTTGTAGATGTCGATGTCCTCGAAGGATAGCGTCTCGTCGTCGATCTCCATCTCGACGGTGTGCGCGAGTCGGTCCTCGTTCGGGACGAGCGAGCAGACCGTCTCGGCCAGCACCGGCGGAAGCATGTGGATCGTGTAGTCGGGCAGGTAGACGGTGTTGGCGCGCTCGACCGCCTCCTCCCACATCGCGGTGTCCGGGGTGACGTAGTGGGTGACGTCGGCGATGTGGACCCACAGCCGGTAGGCGCCCTCCTCGCGTTTAATCGAAATCGCGTCGTCGAAGTCCTGCGCGTCGACCGGGTCCGTGGTCCACGTGGTGAGGTCGCGGAGGTCCTCGCGCTCGTCGATCTCGGCCTCGATTTCCTCGTAGACGCCCTCGGTCCGCGCCTCCGCCTCGCGGAGGACCTCGCTCGGGAACTCGTCGCGGATCTCGAACTCCTCGAACAGTTCCTCGCGCTTCTCCGCGAGTCGGTCCGCGAGCTCCGGCGTGATCGTCACGGGGCCCTGGTCCTCGGCGGACCCGGGCTTCGGCTCGTCGTCTGACATACCTCCACCAACGCGGGTCCGTTAGAAAGGCCTGTCGGGCGGGCTGACGGGGACTCGATCCGGCGACGGGGCTACCGGTCTCGGTCGCGGTCGCGGTCGGAGCGCCGCCTATCCGACTGGCCGCGGTCCGAGCGCGCACCCGATCTGTCCTCGTCGGTGCGGTCACCGTCGCCGCTCGTCACCGCCTCGACGTAGCGGTCGAGGAACTCCTCGTCGGTGAGCCCGTCCGCCTCGATGGAGCGCAGTAGCGATTCGAGCCCGTCGCGAGGCTGGTGACAGATCCCGTCGTCGCAGTCGGCACAGAGGTACTCGAACTCCTTGTCGCGCCGGCTCCAGCGGTCGCCCTCCTTGTCGTACTCGCGGGCGTCCTCCCGCAGCACCGAGTCCCCGCACGCGATACAGACGACCGTTCGCCGGTCCCGACTTCCCCGGGAGCCCCACATACCGCGCACCTCGTTCCCGCCCCACTTAGCGTTTGGTGCGCGGCCGACGCGCGTTCGACGCGGTTTCGGGCCAGTCGTCGGGCGGGGTTTCGGGTCGGTCCGACGGACCCGACCGCAACGAGCGGTGTCCACGCCCGGCCGCGGCGACGAGAGGTGTACACATATTACCGTGGGCGCGCTGGCCCTTGTATGACGATCACCGAGTCCGACCTCCCGGGGGTCGGGAAGAAGTTCGAGATCGAGTTAGGCGGCGGCGAGGAGATGATCGTCGTCATCCACAACACCGGGAAACGCGAGGTGTTCCGGCGGAGCGACCCCGACGCCGACTCCGAGAAGGCGTTCGAGTTCTCCGACGACCTCGCGCGGACGATCGGCTCGATCATCGAGGGGGCGTACTTCCAGCCGGTCGAACCGGAGACGCAGGAGACGACCCTACCGGGCGGCATCCTCTTGGAGTGGTACGAGCTTCCCCCCGGATCGCCGCTCGTCGGCGAGACACTGGAGAGCGCCGACATCGGTAACCGGACCGGGCTCGCGGTCGTCGCGATCCAGCGCGACGACGAGGTGATCGACAGCCCGGACGCCGGGACCACCCTCGGGGAGGGCGACACCCTGATCGGGGTCGGCACGCCCGAGAACTGCGCGGCGTTCGAGGAGATCCTCACGGGATGAGCGGTCGATTCGGCGCGCCGGATCTCGGCGCCCCGGATGCCGCGCCGGCCGCGGTCGCATCCGGCACCGCGGTCGTTGTCGCCGGCGGTGGTCGGTAGTGGCGCTGCTCGACGTCGGCGTCATGTTCGTCGCGGTCGCGGTCGCCGGCGCGCTCGCGAACCGCCTCGGACAGTCCGTGATCCCCGCCTATATCCTCGTCGGGATGCTGCTCGGCGAGTTCGTCCTCGGCCGGCTCTCGCTCCCCGCCGTCGGAACCGTCCACGTCCCCGAGACGGAGTTCATCTCGCTCGGCGCGGAGCTGGGGATCGTCTTCCTGCTGTTCTTTCTCGGGCTGGAGTTCAACCTCGACCGGCTGTTCGCTCGGGGGCGTCAGATCGGGACCGCGGGCACGATCGACCTAGCGAACTTCGGGGTCGGGCTCGTCCTCGGCTGGCTCGTCTTCGGCGCGTTCCTCCCGGCGTTCCTGGTCGCGGGCATCGTCTACATCTCCTCGTCGGCGGTGATCACGAAGTCGCTCATCGACCTCGGCTGGATCGCCAACGACGAGGCGGAGCCGCTGCTCGGCACTCTGGTGTACGAGGACCTGTTCATCGCGGTGTACCTCTCGGTCGCGTCCGCCTTGGTTCTCGGCGGCGGCGATGTCGCGACCGCCGCGGTCGACGTGGGGATCGCGCTCGCGTTCATCGCCGGGCTGCTCGGGGTTGTCCGGTTCGGCGGTCCGCTGTTCGAGCGGCTGGTCGCGACCGACAACCGGGAGTTCGTGGCGCTGCGCGCCGTGGCCGCGGTCGTGTTCGTCGCCGGCGCGGCGCTCGCGCTCGGCGTCAGCGAAGCGGTCGCGGCGTTCTTCGTCGGGATGGCGTTCTCCGCGACGGAGCGGGTCCACACGGTCGAGACGGTCCTCGAACCGGTCCGGGACGTGTTCGCCGCGGTGTTCTTCTTCTGGATCGGGCTCGTCACGGACCCGGCACTGTTCGCCGATGTCGCGGCGCTCGTCGCGCTCGCCGTCGTCGTGACCGCGCCGTCGAAGCTCGTCACCGGCTACCTCGCGGGGCGCGCGTTCGACCTCGACGTCCGCCGGTCGACGCGGGTGGGACTCGGGATGACCACCCGCGGCGAGTTCTCGCTGATCATCGCGACTGTCGCGGTCACCGGCGCGAACGCGGGGACGTTCGACCCGGCGCTCGCGGGGACGATCAACGCGTTCGCGGTCGGCTACGTCCTCGTGATGGCGGTGCTGGGCACGACGCTGATGAGCTACTCCGCGCCGTTCGAGTCGATCGCGACCGCGTGGCTGGACCGCGACGGAGCGGACGGCAGTGGGGCGAGTGGATAGGATTTCGGCGCAGCGGGCGTTTATTTATAAACAGTCGGCTCTGTTGAAACACTGTTCTTCAGATACGTTTTCGCCTGAAACAGCCGATCGCTGAAGAGTGCGAACGTATCGGCTATTCTCCGCTACGGCTGCGCTCGTGGACGTAGCTGAAAATCAGGCTGAGTGGGACGGCTATCCAGATCGTCCACACGACCACTGTCAAGACGGTAAGGGGGTACAGCTCGAAGAACGCTCCGAGGAACTCGGTGAGCGAGGTCGGCGGGTCGGCCCCCACGTACGGGTTCAAAACCTCGTAGCCGTACACCGGAGCCAGTAGCAACCACACGGCAGTCCCGGCGAGGTAGTTCCCGACGACCGTGACCAGCGCTGCGACGGCCCTGTAGTACGGGACACTTGACGACAGGAAGCGCCACGTGAGCGCCCCGACCACGAATCCCGTGGCGAGGTACACCGGGATCGCAGACAGAACCACCCCTGCGGAAGCCGCCGTACCCGAAACCAGCGTACTCACCGGAGCAAACACGATTCCACCGGCGAGGACACCGGCCGCCATACTGTAGCCAGCCCCCACGTCTTGTCGGTCTCCGAGCGGCAACCGTGACGGTCCGTATCGACCGTACAGCCGCACAACTCGGTCCAGCCTGGCTACCATGACACTCACCCCCTGATAAATCGTATCTGAACGTACTTCGTTCCGCCGGCTGGACAGTGGCTCGCTGTCCATCTCCTTACCTGGGGCAGCCTCGACTCCGGGATAGACCAGATACACAGGTAGAACAGTCTACTCGCCGAATAATCGAATACAGCTCAGTCGACATATTTCGACTCTGTACTGAGCGAGACCGGGCGAGTATATGTTATCTGTCGAGGATTTCAACAGAGCCAAATAGCCGATTTCAAACCGGTGGCGAACACCTCCAAAGCCCCAGCCGCTTACTTATAAACAGTCGATTGCTGATCGACCGATGACACCACCAAAGTCCCGGTCGCTCGTTTATAAACAACTGACTGTGGATCGACAGCGAACACTTCTAAAGCCCCGGTCGTGAGGGCGGCGTACGCTCGCTGCGCTCCTCACTCGGTCGCTCACTTCGTTCGCTCCCTCGTTTCGGTGCTTACGTCGTCTACGCCGCCCTCACAACTGCCCCTTTGAGTCCCAGCCCGACCGCAACCGCCCCGCACCTCACGCCTCCCCAGCCTCGTCGGCCTCCCTCTGGTCGGCCGACTCCCTCGCGCGTGCTGGCTCGCGGCCTATCGACCGCTCGCAGGCGCGCGCCGATCGCCAATTTATAGACGTCCCTCCTCGTCTCAGCTGCTGTTTATAAATAGGTTCGGCGCGCTCGACGCCTACTCGGTCGCGACCGGGCCGCGGCCGACGACGTCCTCGACCGCCTGGACGAAGTCGCTCCGGCTCTCGAAGAGGGGGACCTCGCTCTCCGCGAGCACCTCGTCGAGTTCTCGGGGGCCGTCCGGCGTCCGGAGTTCGGCGTCGCCCTCCTGTTCGCGGACGTCGCTGCGCGTCGCGGGCCAGGTGAGCCGCGACGCGACGCGGGCGACCGGCTCGCCGGCCACGTCCGGCCCGTCGCCGAGTTCGACGGCCGGCTCCGCTCCCGCCTCCTCGTCTTCGTCCGCATCGGTGTCGCTCATGCCCCGCGGTTCCGCTTGGGCGACACTAATGGTTTCGATGCCGGTCGGGCCGCGGGGGGACGGTCCGCGCGTTCGGTCCGCCGGGTGAAATACACCGAAATAATTCGGTGATACTGTTATGTTATCCGGCCGTAATTTCCGGTTGGGGGAATAGCACACGACTCCCGAATCTGCGATTCGACGCTCGCAGCGCCTGTCGCTGCGCTTTTCCGACGCGTTCTCCCTGACGACGAGGTGTTCCGCCGCCGGCAGCCGGGACACCCTCGCCCGTCACTCCCAGCCGCGGTCGGTCCGGTTCAACCGCTCGCAGCCGTCCTCGGTGACGACCACGAGGTCCTCGATCCGGCAGCCGAACCGTCCGTCGAGATAGATCCCGGGCTCGACGGAACACACCATTCCCGGCTCCAACTGGCGGTCGTTTCCGGCGACGAGATACGGCTCCTCGTGGACGTCCAAGCCCACACCGTGGCCCGTCCGGTGGACGAACGCGTCGCCGTACCCGGCCGCCTCGATCACCTCCCGCGCCGCGCGGTCGACGGCGGACGCGGGGACGCCGGGCACGACCGCCTCGACCGCGGCCGCCTGCGCCTCGCGCACGACCTCGTGGACCTCGGCGTACGCCTCGTCTGGCTCCTCGCCGAAGACGAGGGTCCGCGTTTGGTCGGACGGGTAGCCGTCGACGCGCGTCCCGAAGTCGAGGACGACCGGCTCGCCCGCGCCTATCTCCCGGTCGCCGTGGCCGTGGTGGGGTTTCGCGCCGTTCTCGCCCGCCGCGACGACCGTCTCGAAGCTGACGCCGCGGCCCCCGCGCTCGGCGAGTCGGTCCGCGATCCACTCGGCGAGCGCGGCCTCCGTCATGCCCACCGCGTCCGGGCCCAGTTCCCGGAGGTCGCCGACGACCGCGTCCGCGACCCCCGCGGCCTTCCGCAGCGCCGCCACCTCGGCCTCGTCCTTCCGGACCCGGAGGTCGGCGAGCGCCTCGCTCGCAAGCCCCCACGTCGCGTCGGGGGCCGCCGCCCGGAGGTCCTGCGAGAACCGCGCCCACATGGTGTCATCGACGAGGAGCCGCCCGCCGTCGAGCCCCCGGTCCGCGAGCAGCTCGCGCGTCGCCGCGACCGGGTCCTCGCCGTCGGCCCACGTCCGGACCTCACTGACGGTCGTCGCCTCGCGGACCTGCGTCTCGTACAGCGCCGGCACGAGCAGCGCCGGCTCCGGGTCGGCGGCGCCCGCCGCCGGCACGACGAGGAAGAAGTGTCGCTCGCCCGGCTCCTCGGCGAAGCCGGTGAGGTATTCGAGGTTGCGGCTCGGGAACGCGACCAGTCCGGCCGCGTCGACCGCGTCCAACCGGCGCGCGGTCCGCCCGCGTCGTCGCTCGTGCGGGCGGGTCGACCTCTCCGCTCCCGCCCCGCCCGCGTGTGCGTCGTCGGTCACGCGCCGACGTTCGGACTCGGTATATAAGTAGGGTGGCGTTGACGGGGCAGCAAGCGGCGCATAACTACTGGTGAGCGGTTGTTACGTAATACCATGTCGACCGAGAACGCGGCGACGTTCGACTGCCCCGAGTGCGACGTGAGCGCGCCCTCGACGTCGGTCCCGTACGACTCGCTCGGCTACGTCGTCTGCCCGGTGTGCGGCTACGCGGCCACGCCGGAGCGGTCGTCGAGCGCGGACCGCTCGCCGAGCGCGGGCGACTGACTCGCGGGGACACAGGCCTCGAAGTCGGGAGGCACCCGCGCGACCGCCTCGGAACCGCACCGCTTTAGCCGCGGGGCGCGTCGGGTCCGATATGGGCTGGTCGCTGGAGCGCGACGACGGCACGGTCACCGAGTGGGAGCGATCGGACGGGTACGCGACCGTCAGGCTCCGGGAACGAACCGACGGGGAGTTCGTCGTCCGCCTCGACGTGATGGAGCAGGCGGCCGACGACTCCGCCTACGAGCGGGAGCGGTTCGACGACCGCGATGCCGCCGAGGAGCGCGCGGTGGCGTGGCGCGACGCCCGCGATCTCGACGACTGACGCTGGCCACTCCGACAACCGAGCGCGGTTCGCCTGCTCTCCAACTTACTCGATGTCGACTTCCTCGTCGAGAAACACCTGACACTCGACGGTCCGGCCCTCGGGGTCCTCGGCGAAACACTGGTAGATGTCGTACGTCTCGTTCTCACGCGGCGGCGTCACGACCGCGTCGCCGAGCCGCTCGCTCGCGGCGTCGACCGCGTCACGGTCTGGGTAGACGAACGTGAGGATGCCGCAGTTGTCGACCTCGTCGCGCTCGCAGAACCCGAACAGGAAGCCGCCGAACGCCAGGATCGTACAGTCGGGCTGTTCGACCCGCACCGTCGCGCCCAGTCGCTCGCGGTAGAACTCGACGACCGCCTCGCGCCGCTCCGTCGCGTGGAAGACGATTCCGGTCACGTCGGCCCGCTCGCGCGGCGAGCACTTTATCGCTCCGGGTGGGTCGGCGCGTCGAACCCGCCCCGGACGAGTGGCTTCGCGACGTGTCGGCGCGCGCTCGGCGGGACCTCGTACCAGCCGGCCTCGAGGTCGCGCTCGATCGGCTCCGCGACCTTCCCCGGCGCCTCAGTCCCGCAGTCGCGGCACCGGTACCCCTGATCGCTCCCGGCCGACGACATCGAGCGACCGCAGTCCGGGCAGGTCGGCACCGCGGGCGCGGTCCGGACGAGGTCGCGGACGGCGAACTTCTCCAGCTTCAGGGTGCTCGCCGGCTCGTCCGCGTTGTCCCGGACCTCGTGCTCGCCGCAGAGCGTGACCCGGTCGCCGGGGCGGAGCGCCCGGACGCGGTCGCGGAACCGGCCCGTCGGGGCGAACGCGACGGCGCGGAGGCGGTCGGCGTCGGTCTCACCGTCCGACTCCACTCCGGCGGCGTCGCTCGCGACGTCGACGTGGACGTGGCCACCCCGCTTCGTCTCCGGCGCGCTCGCCACCGCGCCGGCGACCCGATAGCCCGCGCCGTCGCGGAGGTCGCCGATCCGGCTGGGTGCGAGGTGGGCGTCGGTGCCCTGGTTCGTCAGGAACGTCGCGGCCCGCTCGGTCGGCTCGCCGTCGACGGCGGCCGCCACCGCTCGACACGCGGCCGCGTCGTCCCCCCGGATCCCGTAGAGGATCGGGCCGGGCGCGTTCGGCACGCAGACGGTCTTCCCCGTGCCGCGGTCGACCGTGTCCCACACCGCCGGATACCCCTCGTCGGCGGCGGCGAAGACGCTCTCGGCGTCGACCTCGCGGGGCGTCCCGCAGCGGTCGAGTTCGCGGTAGGTGATGCGCTCGAACGTCCAGTCGTCGAACGCGGCCGGCGCGCCGACCGCGGCGAGCGCGCCGATCCGCCCCCGGCCAGCGACCGCGTCCGATTCGCCCGCGCCGCCCGCCGACCCGACCGCGACGTGTCGGAACCCGTGTTCGTCGGCCAGCCCGACGGCCTCGGCGACCGAGAGCCGCTCGCGGAGCGCGCGCCGCGCGAACGCGGCCACCGCGTCGGGGATCGGCGTTCCGGTCGGATCGAAGGGGTCGCCGGCGACGTCGAGGTCCGCGACCACTACGCCGGGCGAGGTACGCGGGTCCGCGGCCGCGGCGAACGCTTCGACCGCCTCCGCCGCGACCGACGCGGCCGACTCCGCGTCCGTCCCGGTGACGTGGAGCGCGACCGCGGCGTTCCCGCGTGTCTTGTGTTTCACGGCCGGATTGAGGCGGACGAGCAGCCGGCGCCGGACCCGAGCCCCGGCGTCAGCGAGGCGCTCCGCGATCTGCGTCGCCACGTAGGTCGTACACATCCCGCGCTCGCGGGAGTCGGTGTCGTCGACGGCGACGATCGGCATGTCGCGACGTTCGCGTCGCCGAGGCAAGCCCCTTTCGAGGCCGGTCGAGGCTGCTCCGGGCCGGCTGAGGCGATACAGCGACCGCTCGGGTATATAACCGTTTCCCGCCGCGGGAGGAAGAAATCGCCCGCGGGCGGTGGGTTCGCCGGCGAACGGGCGACACAACGCATATATACGGCGAGACGCTTGTTCCGGCTATGTCCCGGACTGCGCTCATCGGGAACGTCACCGCGATGCTGGAGGACGCAGGGTTCCTCGTCAGCGACCGGTGTGCGGTCCGGCCCAAGAGCTTCGACGTGGCGGCCCGCCGTAACGAGGACCTCCTCCTCCTCCTGAAGATCCTCGGCAACGTCGACGCGCTCGACGCGGAGACCGGCGCGGAGATGCGTCGGCTCGGCGAGTACCTCAGGGGGACGCCGATGGTGATCGGGATCCGGACCCGCGACGAGGAACTGAAGCCCGGCGTCGTCTACTTCCGACACGGCGTCCCGGTGATCAACCCGGACACCGCCTACGACCTCTTCGTCGAGGGGATGCCGCCGCTCATCTATGCCGCCCCGGGCGGGCTGTACGTCAGCCTCGACGGCGACCTCCTCGCCGACGAGCGCGAGGAGCGCGGCTGGTCGCTCGGCCGGCTCGCGAACGAGCTGGGCGTCTCCCGGCGCACCGTCTCGAAGTACGAGGACGGGATGAACGCCTCCATCGAGGTGGCGATCCAGCTGGAGGAGCTGTTCGACCAGCCGTTCTCCAGCCCGGTCGACGTGCTCGACGGCGCGGACGAGGTCCGCGACTCGGAGCCGACGCCGTCGGCCCCCGAGGCCGACCCGGACGACGAGCACGTCCTCCACGTGCTGACGAGCGCCGGGTTCACGGTCCACCCGACCGCCCGCGCCCCGTTCAAGGCCGTCTCCGAGGACGAGGACAGCCCCGAGACGCGCGTGCTCACCGGCCACTCCGCGTTCACGGCCGCGGCCGAGAAGCGCGCCCGGATCATGTCCTCCATCGGCGAGGTCGCCCGGACCCGATCGGTGTACTTCACCGAGGAGAAGGAGAAGCGCGAATCGGTCGACGGCACCGCCTTGGTCTCCTGCGAGGAACTCGCCGACGTCACCGACCCCGAGCAGATCCGCGAGCTGATCCGCGACCGGGCCCGCGCTCCCTCGGAGGCCTGACGAGCCGCCGCGCTCCGCTCAGCGACCGAGTAGCCGACTGAAAAATCCGCCGTCGCCCTCTTCCTCCTCCTCGTCAGCGGACGACGCGTCGGCGTCGTCTGTCGCCTCTCTGCCGGCGTCGCCGTCCGGCTCGTCCTCGTCCGATAGCACGGTGTTCATCGTCCCGGTGTCGTCGTCGCGGAACGGGATGCTCCCCGCGAGTTCACCGTCGATGTCGTCCGCCGCCGGGTCGGCGCTCGTGGTCCCCTCGCCGTCCGCCTCTCCGCGCTCGGTGGCCGCCTCGCGTGCCGTCTCGTCCGCGTCGGGAATCGCGTCCGGCTCCTCCTCCGTCTCGGCCTCGGGGCCGGTGGCCTCGAGCTCGGCGGCCGCCCTCCCTCCAGCCATGGACTCGTCACCGGCGTCGGTTCCGCCGGCCTCGTCGTCGCTCGCCGCATCGCCGACGGCCTCGCGAGTCGGCTCGTCGTTCTCGACGGGCTCTTTCGGGTCGCCGCGGGCGTCGCGTGTTTCCCCGCCGGTATCGTCGCCCACGTCTCCGTCCGCGCCGTCGTCACCGCCTTCCTCCGTATCGTCGCCCACGTCTCCCTCCGCGTCGTCGCTCACCTTTTCGTCCGCGTCGCCGTCCGGCGGTTCGCTCTCGCTCGCGACGATGATGTCGTCGCCGTCGCCCGGCTCGGCCACGCCGCTCGCGTCGGGGTCCGCGACGATGATGTCTTCGTCCGACTCGGGCTCCGTGCCCTCGTCTTGGTCCGCCTCGGCCTCGGCGGCCGCGTCCCCATCCGTTTCCCCGGCAGCGTCCCGCTCGCTCACCTCGCTCGGGCCGCCGTCGTCCGCGTCGTCCGCCGCCGGTCCGTCGTCGACGATCACGGCGTCGTCGTCCGTCGCGGTCGGCTCGCCGTCGCCCTCCGCGTCGTCCGCCCCGGCTCCGCTCGCGGCGTCGGCCGCGGACCCGTCGAGTCCCGCCCCCTCCACCTCGGCGCCGGTCAGCGCTCGGGTCAGGTCGCGGTAGGCCCGCGTCGCCGGCGCGTCGGGCGCGGCCTCCGGCAGGGACCGGCCCGCCGCCGCGGCCCGGGCCACGGCCTCGTCTTCGGGGATCCGTCCGAGGACGGAAGCGTCGAGCAGCGCCGTGACGACCTCGTCGGCGTCGGCCGTCACGCGGGTGATCGCGGCGCCCGCGACCGTCCCGCCGAGTCGCTCCGTCAACTGCCGCGTCTTCTCGGTGTCGCCGAGGGCGCTCCGCTCCGGCGTCGAGACGAGCAGCGTCTCGTCGGCGATCGCGAGCGGGAGCGTGGAGTCGTGCGACAGTCCCGCGCCCGCATCGACGAACACGTAGTCGGCGCCGTCGAACGCCTCGACGACCCCGCGGAGCCTGGAGGGGTCCGCGGCCGCGTACGCGTCGAGGTCGGCCGCCCCCGGCACGACCCGCAGCCCGGACGGCCCCTCCCGGACCGCCGCCGCCGGGTCCGCGTCGCCGGCGAGTACATCGTGAATCGTGATCTCGCCGGGCGTCACCCCGACAGCGTCCGCGAGGTTCGCCATGCCGAGGTCGGCGTCGATCGCGACGACGTCGGCGCCCGAGTCCGCCAGCACCGTCGCCAGCGCGGCGGTCGTGGTGGTCTTCCCGACGCCACCCTTCGCCGACGCGACCGCATACACCGTTGCCATACGGTGACGGTCCGGCGACTGCTACTTAAATGTAGGCGGCGGCGCGCGACTGCGGCCGACGCGTTCGGCTCGAAGTACCGCCGAATCGCCTCGGAATCCGGTCGCACCCCCGCGGGCTTTCGCAAACACCTTATACGTCGCTTCTAGAGTTTCAGGCGATTAGTAGCATGGCGAGACCAGAGGTGCTCGAATCCATCAAGCAGGCCGAACGGGAGGCGGACGAGATCGTCGCGGAAGCGGAGTCCGACGCCGAAGAGCGCCTCGCCGAGGCTCGAGAGCGCGCGGACGAGATCCGCGCCGAGGCCGAGGAGGAGGCGGAGTCCGAGGCCCAAGAGCGGCTCGACACGGCCCGAGCGGAGATCGAGGAGCGGCGCGAGGAGATCCTCGAGTCGGGGCGTGCCGACCGCGACGAGCTCGAACGCGAGGCCCGCGACCGCGTGGAATCGGCCGTCGACTACGCCGTCGAGCGGTTCGAGGCGGCGGTTCACGAGCAGGCCGAGGAGGCGGTGGATGCTCAGGCCTGAGCAGATGAGCCGGGTGTCGGTGACGGGCTCGAAGCGCGTCATCGACGACGTCATCGAGGCGGCGTACGCCCACCACTCCCTGCACGTCACCGACTACGACGACCGGTACGAGGGGTTCGACCCCGGAACGTCGCTCGACGGGGCCGAGACCGTCAACGAGCGGCTCGTGACGGTTCGGTCGCTGGAGAGCATCCTCGACGTCGACGAGGACGACGCCGAGGTCGCGCGGTCGCTTGACGACGACGAGCTCGAAGCCGAGCTCGACCGCGTCCGCGACCGCGTCAACGAGCTCAACGACCGGCGCGACGAACTACAGGGCGCGATCCGCGACCGACAGGAGGAGATCGACCGGATGGAGCCGTTCGCGGAGCTCGGGATCGACCTGGACTACCTGCGCGGCTACGACTCGGTCGAGGTCGTCGTCGGCGAGGCGAAACCCGCCGCCGTCGAGGCGGCGCTCGGGGACGCCGAGACGGTCGACGCCTTCGACGTGTTCGTCGGCGGCGACGTGCTCGCCATCGTCGCGAGGCCGACCGACGGCGACGCGGAGGGCGTCGTTCAGGACGCGCTCGTCGGCGTCGACATCGCGCTGCTCGACGTGCCGGACGCCGACGCGAGCCCGGAGGAGTACGTCGCGGAGCTGGAGGCCGAGCAGGCCGACCTCCGCGACGAGCTCGACGGCGTCGAAGCCGAGCTCGACTCGGTGAAGGAGGAGGCCGCGGGCTTCCTGCTGCGCGCCGAGGAGAAGCTCACGATCGAGGCCGAAAAGAAGGAGGCGCCGCTCTCGTTCGCGACCACCGAGAACGCGTTCGTCGCGGAGGGGTGGGTGCCGACCGAGTCGTACCCGGACTTCGAGGCGGCGGTCGTCGACGCGGTCGGCGACCACGTCGAGGTCGAGGAGCTCGAACGCGCCTCGTTCACCCCCGACGGCGACCACCACTCCGAGCCGGTCGACAGGAGTGGCGGCACCGAGTCGCCGTCGGCCGACGACGGCAGCGCGTCCGCCGAAACGGAAGCGGCGGTCGCTACCGACGGCGGCCACGCGGCGCACGGCACCGACGACCCGCCGGTCGTCCAGGATAACGGGAGCGCGGCCGGCCCCTTCGAACTGCTCGTCCAGGCGTTCGGGCGGCCGAAGTACTCCGAGTTCGACCCGACGCTGCTCGTGTTCCTCACGTTCCCGGCGATGTTCGGGTTCATGATCGGCGACGTGGGGTACGGCGTCCTGTACGCCGCCATCGGGTTCTTCATGTACTCCCGGTTCGACGGCGCGTTCCGCGAACTCGGCTCCGTCGCGATGTGGGCGGGCGGCTTCACGATACTGTTCGGGATCTACTTCGGCATCGACCTGTTCGGCTACCACGCCTACCAGCTGCTGCCGGGCGATGTCCACTGGCCCGTCGCCGGGAAGGGGCTCTCGCCGGCCGACCTCGACTGGGGGCTCTCGTTCCTTGTCGTCAGCGTGGTGTTCGGTATCGTTCACCTCAACATCGGCCACGTGCTCTCGTTCGTGAGCACGCTCCAGCAGCACGACGTGAAGCACGCGCTCTACGAGGCCGGCTCGTGGCTACTGATCCTCAACGGCGCGTGGATCTGGATCTTCAGCCAGCACGTCCCCGGCCCGAAGCCCGACTTCCTGTTCGAGTCGGTGTCGCTCCTCACGTTCGGCACGGTCTCGTTCAGCGGCTTCCCGGTCGTCGTCGGTATCGCCGGCGCCGTCGCCGCGGGTCTTGGGCTCGTCCTGCTCGGGATCGGCGAGCCGCCGGAGCTCGCGGAGTTCCTCTCGCCCATCGTCAACGTCATCTCGTACGCCCGGATCATGGCCGTCCTGCTCGCGAAGGGCGGGATGGCGCTCGCGGTCAACCTGCTCGCGTTCGGTGCGTACATCGACAAGGGGGGCGAGGGGAGCTTCCACTTCATCTTCTCCGCGGAGCACCTCCATCACGTCCAGGAGACGCCGAGCGAGGAGCTGGTCTTCGCGGGGATCACCACCGCGTTTGACCCCGCCTCGATCGGTCTCGTGGGCATCGTCGCCCTCGTGGGCGGCATCGTCGTGGCGCTCGTCGGCCACCTCGTCGTCCTGCTGCTCGGCGTCACGTCCGCCGGCATCCAGGCGGTCCGCCTCGAGTACGTGGAGTTCTTCGGGAACTTCTACGAGGGCGGCGGGCGGGCGTACCTCCCGTTCGGCCGCGACCGGAAGTACACCCGCGACGACTGACGGTCGACCCGACCGTCCGTCGTCCGCCGGTCTCGCCGCTTCGCAGCCGGTTGAAACGCGACGGTTCCGTCGGGTTTCGACGCGATAGCGTCCGCTCTCGCCTCCGTTCTTCCGTCTTCTGTCCGGTCGTTTTGGGAAGCTTTATGACTCCTCTGGGGGCAAATAGCAACCGTTCGGAGACGAGCAACCGCAACTACTACCAATGCTTGAAGCTACCAACGAACTCGGGAACCTCGTACTGTCGACTGGTGGAACGCTGACTGACCCCAACGCCGCGGCGGCGCTGGCCGTCGGGCTCGCGGCGCTGGGCGCGGGCTACGCGGAGCGCGGTATCGGGTCGGCCGCCGTCGGGGCGATGGCCGAGGACGACGACCTCTTCGTCAACGGGCTCATCCTGACCGTCCTTCCCGAGACGATCGTCATCCTCGCACTTGTCGTCGTCTTCATCGTCTAAGCGGTACTTCCTTCCACACCAATGAGTTTGGAAACCGTCGTTGAGGACGTCGAAGATGAGGCCCGCGCGCGTGCGGAGGAGATCCGCGAACAGGCCGAGGCGGAGGCCGACGAGATCGTCGCCGAGGCGGAGGCCGACGCGGAGCGCATCCGCGAGGAGCGGCTCGCCGAGGTCGAAGACCAGATCGACCAGGAGCGCGAACAGACGCTCTCCTCGGCGAAGCTCGAGGCCAAACAGGAGCGGCTCGGCGCTCGACGTGACGTCTTGGAGGACGTCCACGACGACGTCGAAGCGGCCATCGCCGCCCTCGACGGCGACGATCGCCGCGAGCTCACCGAGGCCTTACTCGACGCGAGCCTCGCGGAGTTCGACGACGACGAGGCCGTCGCCGTCTACACCCGCGCCGAGGACGTCGACCTGCTCGAAGACCTCGTCGCGGACCGCAACGCCGAGGTCGACGGCGAGGTCGACTGCCTCGGCGGCGTCGTCGCGGAGAGCGACACCTCCCGCGTTCGCGTGAACAACACGTTCGACTCGGTCCTGGAGGCAGTCTGGGACGACGAGTTGAAGAACATCTCGGAGCGGCTGTTCGACCAATGAGCGCCGCCGGCAGCCCGAACCCCGAGTACGTCGTCGCGCGGGTTCGTGCCCGCCGCGGCAGCCTCTACGGGGACGAGGAGTACCGCAAGCTCACCCGGATGGGCCCGGCCGAGATCGCCCGGTTCATGGAGGAGTCGAGCTACGGCGAGGAGATCAACGCGCTCGGTAGCCGCCACGGCGGCGTGGACCTGATCGAGTACGCGCTGAACCGGAACCTCGCCGAGCAGTTCGACGCCATCCTCGACTGGAGCGAGGGGTCGCTGTACGACCTGATCGCCCGGTACCTCCGGAAGTTCGACGCCTGGAACGTGAAGACGGTCATCCGCGGCGTCTACACCGACGCGGAGCAGTCGGCCGTCGAGGTCGACCTGATCCGCGCCGGCGAGTTCGACGACCGCCGGATCCGTCGCCTGCTTGAGGCGGACTCGATCGACGGCGTGATCGAGGTCCTCGAAGACACGATCTACGGGGAGCCGCTGCGGGAGGCGTACGCCGAGTTCGAGGAGACGGACGTGCTGGTGCCCTTAGAGAACGCGGTCGACCGCGCGTTCTACGAGCGGCTCCTCTCCGGGCTCGGCGGCGACGAGCCGACCCGGCAGTACGAGTCGTTCCTGGTGGCGGAGGTCGACTTCCGGAACGCGACGAACGCGCTCCGGCTCGCCCGCTCGGGCGCCGACATCGACCCCGCCGCGTACTTCATCGAGGGGGGCGACCTGTTCACCCGCTCGTCGCTCGCGCGGCTGGCGCAGAACCTCGACGAACTGGTCGAGTACATCGGCGACAGCCAGTACGGCGAGGAGCTCGGGCCCGCGCTGCGCGAGCTCGAGGAGGCGGACAGCCTCATCGCGTTCGAACACGCGATCGACGGCGCGCTGCTGGCGTACGGCGACCGGCTCGGCACGATCCACCCGGTGTCGGTCACCCCGGTCATCTCGTACATCCTCGCGAAGGAGCGCGAGACGGAGAACATCCGGGCGATCGCCCGCGGCAAGGAGGCCGGCCTCTCGGCCGACGAGATCGAATCGGAGCTGGTGATAACATGAGCCAGGAGATAGCGGTCGTCGGCAGCCCGGAGTTCACGACCGGATTCCGCCTCGCCGGCGTTCGGGCGTTCGAGAACGTGCCGGACGACGAGAAGGACGAGAAGCTCGACGACGCCGTCGAGCGGACGCTCGACGACGAGGGCGTCGGCATCATCGTGATGCACGACGACGACCTCGACCACCTCTCGCGGGGGACCCGCGAGGCGGTCGAGGGCAGCATCGAACCGGTCCTCGTGACGCTCGGCGGCTCCGGCGCCGGGAGCGGCGGGCTGCGCGACCAGATCAAACGCGCCATCGGCATCGACCTGATGGAGGAAGACGACTAATATGAGCAAAGCAGACACAACCGACGCCGTCGAAGACAGCGGCGTCATCCAGAGCGTGAGCGGTCCGGTCGTGACAGCCCGCGATCTCAACGCCCGCATGAACGACGTCGTCTACGTCGGCGACGAAGGGCTCATGGGGGAAGTGATCGAGATCGAGGGCGACCTCACGACGGTTCAGGTGTACGAGGAGACCTCCGGCGTCGGCCCCGGCGAACCCGTCGAGAACACGGGCGAGCCGCTGTCGGTCGACCTCGGCCCGGGGATGCTGGACGCCATCTACGACGGCGTTCAGCGCCCCCTGGACGTGCTGGAGGGCAAGATGGGCAGTCCGTACCTCGACCGCGGGGTCGACGCGCCCGGCATCGACCTCGAGGAGGAGTGGGAGTTCGAGCCCGAGGTCGAGGCGGGCGACGTCGTCGAGCCCGGCGACATCGTCGGCGTCGTCGAGGAGACGGTCACCATCGACCACAAGGTCATGGTGCCGCCGGACTACGAGGGCGGCGAGGTCGTCGCCGCCGAGTCCGGATCCTTCGACGTCACCGAGACGGTCGTCGAGCTCGACAACGGCGAGGAGGTCTCGATGCACCAGGAGTGGCCGGTGCGCGAGGCGCGCCCCGCCAACGACAAGAAGACGCCCCGGACGCCGCTGGTGTCCGGGCAGCGCATCCTCGACGGACTCTTCCCCATCGCGAAGGGCGGGACGGCCGCGATCCCCGGCCCGTTCGGCTCCGGGAAGACGGTCACGCAGCACCAGCTCGCGAAGTACGCCGACGCGGACATCATCGTCTACGTCGGCTGCGGCGAGCGCGGCAACGAGATGACCGAGGTCATCGAGGACTTCCCCGAGCTCGAGGACCCGGCCAACGGCAACCCGCTGATGGCCCGCACCTCGCTCATCGCGAACACCTCGAACATGCCGGTCGCGGCGCGTGAGTCCTGTATCTACACCGGGATCACGATCGCCGAGTACTACCGCGACATGGGGTACGACGTGGCGCTGATGGCCGACTCCACCTCGCGGTGGGCGGAAGCGATGCGCGAGATCTCTTCCCGGCTGGAGGAGATGCCCGGCGAGGAGGGGTACCCCGCGTACCTCGCCGCCCGGCTCGCGCAGTTCTACGAGCGCGCCGGCTACTTCGAGAACATCAACGGGACGGAGGGCTCCGTCTCGGCGATCGGCGCGGTGTCGCCGCCCGGCGGCGACTTCTCCGAGCCGGTCACCCAGAACACGCTGCGGATCGTGAAGACGTTCTGGGCGCTCGACGCGGACTTGGCGGAGCGGCGCCACTTCCCGTCGATCAACTGGAACGAGTCCTACTCGCTGTACAAAGACCAGCTCGACCCCTGGTTCGAGGACGAGGTCGCCGACGACTGGGCGGAGCGCCGCCAGTGGGCGGTCGACGTGCTCGACGAAGAGACGGAGCTCCAGGAGATCGTCCAGCTCGTCGGGAAGGACGCCCTGCCTGACGACCAGCAGCTGACGCTGGAGGTCGCGCGCTACCTGCGCGAGGCGTACCTCCAGCAGAACGCGTTCCACCCGGTCGACACGTTCTGTCCGCCGGAGAAGACGTACCTGATGCTGACGACGATCCAGACGTTCAACGACGAGGCGTTCGACGCGCTCGACGCCGGCGTCCCGGTCGAGGAGATCATCGACATCGAGTCGGCCCCGCGGATTAACCGTATCGGCGTCCAAGAGGACTACGAGGAGTACGTCGAGGATCTCAAGTCGGAGATCACCGAGGAGCTCCGGAGCCTCTACTGATCATGAAAGAGTATCAAACCATCACCGAGATCAGCGGCCCCCTCGTGTACGCCGAGGTCGACGAGGCGATCGGCTACGACGAGATCGTCGAGATCGAGACGGCACAGGGCGAGACGCTGCGCGGACAGGTGCTCGAATCCTCGGAGGACGTGGTCGCGATCCAGGTCTTCGAGGGGACGAGCGGTATCGACAGAGACGCGTCCGTCCGCTTCCTTGGCGAGACGATGAAGATGCCCGTCACCGAGGACCTCCTCGGGCGGGTGCTCGACGGCTCCGGCCGCCCGATCGACGACGGCCCGGAGATCGTCCCCGAGGAGCGACAGGACATCGTCGGCGCGGCGATCAACCCGTACTCCCGGGAGTACCCCGAGGAGTTCATCGAGACGGGCGTCTCCGCCATCGACGGGATGAACACGCTCGTCCGCGGGCAGAAGCTCCCGATCTTCTCCAGCTCCGGCCAGCCGCACAGCGAGCTGGCGATGCAGATCGCCCGGCAGGCTAGCGTGCCGGAGGAGGAGGAAGGCGGCGACGACGAGGAGGGCTCCGAGTTCGCCGTCATCTTCGGCGCGATGGGGATCACCCAGGAGGAGGCGAACGAGTTCATGGAGGACTTCGAGCGCACCGGTGCGCTGGAGCGCTCCGTCGTCTTCATGAACCTCGCGGACGACCCCGCCGTCGAGCGGACGGTCACCCCGCGCATGGTGCTCACCACGGCCGAGTACCTCGCCTTCGAGAAGGACTACCACGTCCTCGTCATCCTGACGGACATGACCAACTACTGCGAGGCGCTCCGCGAGATCGGGGCGGCCCGCGAGGAGGTGCCCGGCCGCCGCGGGTACCCCGGGTACATGTACACCGACCTGGCGCAGCTGTACGAGCGCGCGGGCCGGATCAAGGGCCGCGAGGGCTCGGTCACGCAGATCCCGATCCTCACGATGCCGGGCGACGACGACACTCACCCGATCCCGGACCTGACCGGGTACATCACGGAGGGGCAGATCTACGTCGACCCCGACCTCAACAGCCAGGGCCTCCAGCCGCCGATCAACGTCCTCCCCAGCCTGTCGCGGCTGATGGACGACGGGATCGGCGAGGGGCTCACCCGCGCCGACCACGCCGACGTGAAAGACCAGATGTTCGCGGCGTACGCGGAAGGTGAGGACCTCCGCGACCTCGTGAACATCGTCGGTCGCGAGGCGCTGTCGGAGCTCGACAACAAGTACCTCGACTTCGCGGACGCGTTCGAGTCCGAGTTCATCGACCAGGGCTTCGAGACGAACCGCGACATCGACGAGACGCTCTCGATCGGCTGGGACCTCCTCTCGATGCTGCCGAAGGACGCCCTCAACCGGATCGACGAGGAGTTCATCGAGGAGCACTACCGCGAGGACGACTCCGAGCGCAAGGTCGTCGAAGCGGCCGACTGATCCGCCTCGACTCACCTTTTACCCGCGGTCGATACCCCTCGCCAGCGATCGCGCCGCGGTGACCGCGCTCGGGGCCGATCCGCGGCGGCTCCCCGGCCGATCCGGCGCGTCTGAAAAGAATTAACCGCCTCGGAGCGGAACCTACCCCCAAGATGGCCAAGGACGTCAAACCGACGCGCAAGAACCTGATGGCGATCGAGGACCGCATCGAGCTCTCCGAGCGCGGTCACGACACGCTCGAACAGAAGCGCGACGGGCTCATCATGGAGTTCATGGACATCCTCGACCAGGCGCAGGACGTCCGGTCGGAGGTCTCCGAGAACTACGAGACGGCCCAGCGGAAGATCGACATGGCCCGGGCGATGGAGGGCGACGTGGCGGTCCGCGGCGCGGCCGCGGCGCTGAAAGAGCACCCGGAGATCACGACCCAGTCGAAGAACATCATGGGCGTCGTGGTCCCGCAGATCGAGTCCTCGAAGGTACAGAAGAGCCTCGACGAGCGCGGGTACGGCCTGCTCGGCTCCTCGGCGCGGATCGACGAGGCGGCCGACGCCTACGAGGAGCTGCTCGAGTCGATCATCCTCGCCGCCGAGGTGGAGACGGCGATGAAGAAGATGCTCACGGAGATCGAGACCACGAAGCGCCGCGTGAACGCCCTGGAGTTCACCCTGCTCCCGAGCCTCTACGAGAATCAGGAGTACATCGAGCAGAAGCTCGAAGAGCAGGAGCGCGAGGAGATATTCCGCATGAAGAAGATCAAAGCGAAGAAGGAGGAAGAGGAGGCTGCCGAGGAGGCCGAGGCGGCCGCGGAGGCCGCGGCCGCGGAGACCGAGGAACCCGAGCCCGCCGACTGACCGTCCACCGCGCGTCGGCCGTTCTTTCTGTTGATCGCTCTGTCCGTTTTCCCTCGCCGCTCTCGCCGCACCGAAGACGGCCGCGTTTAAGTCTTGAGCGCCGCCTATCTCCGGTCGTGCCCTGTCCTCACTGCGACGCCGACGCCGTCGGGTTCGCCGTGCCGCCCTCGATCCGCGAGTACGCGCCGGCCGACGCGGTCGCGATCTGTACTCGGTGCCTGCGGGTCGTCCCGGCCGCGGAGGCGGGGGTCGCGGGCGACGCGCCCGTCGACCCGGACCTGTCGGTTATCGATCCTGCCTTCCCCTCCGGCGAGGCGGGCGTCGCGCTGGCGCTCTGCTGTGGCAAGCTGGAGTCGTTCGCGCTCAACCGTGCGGCGATCGAGGCGCTGATCGGCCACGCCGAGCGCGCCGGCGCCGATGCGTTCGCGTTCTTCGACCGGCTCGACGCACCTGACGCCGCGTTCGACCTCGACCGTCGGCGAACGGCGCTCCGCGACGCGATTTAGTACTGGTACGATTGGTCGCTTCTGTCGAACGGTGACGCCGACCGTAACTAAATCGTGGCGAGTACATCGGCAGCGAAACCCGCTAAAGCCCCGCGGCTGCCCTTTTGACTCCCGCCCCGCCCAGTACGGCACCGCACACCTCCCCAGCCTCATCGGTGATTACGTACCGTCTCACTCACCGCCGTCTCGGTACTGACCGGGGCCTGTCCCGATCGTCCCGTCAGAGGTCGACGCTGTCCGGGTCGTTCCACTCGTCGTCCGCGTCGTCACCGTCGTCCGCCTCCGTCCCCGCCGGGCCGAGCCGCTCTTCGCCCTGCCGCGACTCGTGGACGGCGAAGCCGCCGGTCCGCTCGTCGCTCCCGCCGGCGTACGGGTCGGTGTCCGGGTCGTAGTCGCGCTCTCCCCGCTCGAAGACGTACGCGAAGAAGCCGAACAGCGGGACGACGAACGAGATGAGTGCCCACTTGCGCGGGTCCATTCCGTACTTGGGCGCGTCGACGTACGCGTAGGCGGCGAAGCCGACGAGCCACATGAGCGGGACGCCGACGAGGATGACGGCGACGAGCGGTCGCATACCGACGCTTCGCCCGCGCGGTAATAAGGCTGCGGGCGGGCCGGCGCCTCTGCGGCCGGACGCCCGCAGACGGGTCGCCGCTCGGTCGCGAGCTAGAGAAACGGCCGCCAGTAGTACGGACTGACGAACCCCTCGATAACGGCGGCGACGGTGATCAGAATCCCGATCCCGACGGTCACCCAGAACGCTGTCTCCAAGGCGTCGGCGAACCGCTCGCGGCTCGCGCGGCCGCGAAACGTCCGCCACGAGACCGCGCCGAGGCGGACGCCGAGCGCGCCGGAGACGACGAGCGCGGGGATCTCGAAGATCCCGTGCGGGACCACGAACGCGACGAGCGCGGAGAGGTTCTCCTCCAAGGCCGCGGTGGCGCCGAGCGCGAGGCCGTTGAACGCGAGCGACGAGAGCGCGGGGAGGGCAAGCCCGACGCCCGAGAAGGCGGTCGCGATCGCGACCCCCCAGTTGTTCCCGAAGTACGTCAGCGCCGCTACGGGCGGGATCTGTCCGGCGATCCGACCCTCGATCGAGGTCGGGGCCATCTCCGCGAACGGCGCGGCGGCGACCCACCCGAGCGCGCCGAACCCGACGGCCACTCCGAGCGCGAGCGCGTGGGAGCCCGGCGTCGACCGGACGAACCCGCGCAGCTCCCGCCACCCGCGTCGGAGGCCGCCGCCGAGCTGGGCCCGGAGGCCGGCCTCCGTCGGCGAGAGGGGGTCGACCGTCCCGCGGTAGTCGCCGTAGAGAACCGTTTTCAGCAGGTCGAGCGCGGGCGCGACGACGACGGCGCTGGCGAGCGCGACGACGGGGCCCCCGCCGACGAACGCGATCCCGGAGGCGACCGACGCGACGGCGACCAGCGCGCCGATCGCGACCACGAGGTACGCGGCGGCGTCGACGGGGTTCGAGCGAACGAAGCTGCCGGCGCCCTCGACCCCGCCGACGACGCCGGCGTCGTCGACGACGACGGCCGCGGGCGCGAACGCGAAGAGGATCCGAACGAGCGCGAGGGCAACGAAGCCGGCGAGCAGGGCGCCGATCGCCACCGCCGCCCCGAGGAACGGGTTCGCGAGGAACGCCGCGCCGACCGCGATCAATCCGAGCGCGACCACGCCGATCCACAGGATGAGTTCGGCGACGTACAGCCCGAGGAACGTGAGCCACCGGGATCGGGCGCCCGCGATCCCGGCGACGAGCCCGCGGTCGTCGCGGAGGCTCGCGGCGACCGCCGAGAGCTGGCCGGCCGAGACGACGGCGTACGCGAGGACCGAGAGGGCGACCGCGAGGAGGACGCCCCCGGCGAAGAGGACCACGACGGTCGGCGTGAGCAGCGGCTTGAACGCGGGGCCCAACCCCTCGGCCCACGCCTGAAGCGCCTCGGGGTCCTGCGTCTCCGGCGGCGGCTCGACCCCGGCGAGCGAGTCGCGGGCCGCGGCGAGGCGGCCGTTCAGTTCGAGGTGGAGGTAGATCCCCGCGAGCGCCGCGAACGGGCCGAGCCGAGCGATCGCCGGCACCGCGGTGCCGAGGAGGTAAAAGGGGAGGACGTCGGCGGGGCGTCGACGGAGGGTCGCAGTCGTTGCCGTGACGGCGGCGGAGAGGTCCATACGGTCGGTTCGGTCGTCCGCAACTTAAAAACGGGAGTCCGGACGGGGGAGCGGTTCGGGGCGGTCCGGGCCGCCGTTGGTCAGTCCCAGAACGACTGCGTGCGCGCGTACTCGCGCTCCTGGCGGAGCACGTCGCGGTAGAACTCGTCCTCATCCTCGCGGAGCTTATTGATAATCCGCGCGGCGTTGTGGGGCCCGACGCCGCGCGCCGCGAGGGCTATCACCGCCCGCTTCCCGTGCGTCTGGACGAGGCTCGCGGCGCGGTGCGCCCGCTCGGTGCGGCGCTCCTGCTCGTCGTCCTTCTCGGCCGCGCGCACCGCGGCGACCGTCTCGTCGTCCCACGGGTTGAGTGCCGCGACCCGGGTGGACCCGCACTCGGGGCACTCGGGCTGGTCGCGGACGCGCCGGACCTTCGTCGTGTGCTTCCAGTCCGTACAGTGGAGACAAAAGAGGATCACTCGGTCGTCCCGGATGCGCTCTTTGACCGTCTCGATCACGTCGGCGTCGGCGTTGTCGGGGACGAGGAACTCCGTGCCGGCGGAGCGACCCGCGGTGCCGAGCGGGGTGCGCTCGCGGGCGATAGAGAGGTCGAGCGGGCCGTCCCGTCCCCCGTCGTCCGGCTGGAGCGCCGCGAGCAGGTCCGCGGTCTCCGGCACCGCGAGGTCGGCGTGGAACACCTCACGGAGCGCCTCGTCGTAGACGGGAGTGTCTTCGAGGGCCGCGAGCAGGCGGTCGCCGCCGAATCGGCCGCGTCCCTCCTTGTACCGCTTGACGGCGCCGAACTTCGCCGCGACCTGCGCGAGCGTGAACTTCAGCGCGTCCGACTTCTTCACGGCGAGTTCGAGGTACGCCTCCAGCCGGTCGGGGTCCGTCGTCTCCAGCACCTCGCGGAAGATTCCGGGACTGACGCCGTTCGGCACCTCGAACTCGATCCGGTACGGGTCGACGTCCATCCCGACGGACGAGCCGGCGCGCTGGCCGACGAGCGCAGCGAGCAACCGCGCGAGCGTCTCGTTGACCTCGTGGCCGAAGGCGGCGTTGACCGCGACGGTGCGGGCGCTCCCCTCGATCACGATCCGCTCGTCGGTCGGGACGGGGTGGCCGGCGTCGACGTGGTCGACGACCGCCTTCAGCGCGGCCGCGACCGTCTCCTCGTCGGTCGGGTAGCACTCGGCGAGGTCGGCGGCGACCGCCGTCGGCGTGGAGCCGGCCGCTAGGGCGGCCGCGGCCTCGCCTCGGATCCGACCGACCTCCTCGGCGACTGGCTTCGGGACGGGGATCTCCTGGCCCACCCACGAGGGGACCTCGCCGGTCGGGTCGGGGATCGGCGTGACGTTCACGCGCTCCTCCTCCTCGTCGACCTCGGTGATCCGCCACATCTCGCCGCGCTGGACGAACGTCTCGCCCGGCCCGGCGAAGTTGACGACGAACTGCTCGTCGAGGGTGCCGATACCCCGCCGCGAGGACATGTCGTACACCTCGTAGGTGGACTCGTCGGGGATCATCGAGAGGTTCGCGTAGAAGTACTGCCAGGTGCCGCCCGACTTTTCGAGAGTGTCCGTCTCCTCGTCGAGCCACAGCAGGCGGTTCCCGTCGAGCTCGCGGACGACCTCCTGGAACTCGGGCTCCGAGAGGTCGGCGAACGGGTAGGCGTTCGTGATCGTCTGGTACGCCTCCCGGGCGTGGACCTCACCCTCGTCCATCACGAGCCCGACGATCTGGTTGGCGACCGTGTCGAGGCTTCCGTGGTGGATGTTCGCGGGCTCGACGAGCTCCTCGCCGGCGCGCCGCGCGATGGCCATCGCTTCGAGCGTGTCGTCGCCTCCCTGCGTCACGACGGTCCCCTCCGAGACGAGGTCGCGGCGGTGGCCCGCGCGGCCGACGCGCTGGAGCAGCCGGGCCACCTCGCGGGGGCTCCCGTACTGGACCACGTGGTCGACGCGCCCCACGTCGATCCCGAGCTCCATCGAGGAGGTGCAGACGAGCCCGTCCAGACCGCCCGACTTGAACCGGTCTTCCACGTCGACCCGGACCTCCTTCGAGAGCGATCCGTGGTGGAGCTCGATCTCCGTGGGGTCGGCGGCGTCGTCCCGCCCGTCGCGTTCGGCGGCCTCCCGCTCGTTCTCGGCGAGCGTCTTGAACCGCGAGCCGAGCGCCTCCGCGGTCTGGCGCGTGTTGACGAAGATCAGCGTCGACTCGTTCTCGGCGACGATCTCGCGGATCGTCCGGACGTGGCTCGCGGTCGTCTCGTCGACCGCGAGCTCGCCGGCGAGCGTGGTATCGCGGTCCGTGATCGCCGGATCGAGGACGCGCACGTCGGTCCGCGTCCCGGCCGCGACCTCGACCGTCTCGAACGCGCGGTCGCCGGGGCGGTCGGGGTCGCGCTTGCCGGTGCCGACGAGGAAGCGCCCGACCTCCTCGGGGTCACCGACCGTCGCGGAGAGGCCGACGCGCTGGAACGGCCCCGCGACGCGGCGGAGGCGCTCGAGGCCGACCGTGAGCTGGGCGCCCCGCTTCGCCGCGGCGAGCTCGTGGACCTCGTCGATGACGACGTGCGCCACGTCCTCCAGGGCGACCCGCATCTTCGAGCCGGTGAGGATCGCCTGGAGGCTCTCCGGGGTCGTGATGAGCACGTCGGGCGGGTCGTCGGCCTGCTTCGACCGCTCGTACTGCGTGGTGTCGCCGTGGCGCACCGCGACCTCGACGCCGAGGCGGTCGCCCCACCACTCAAGCCGGTCCATCATGTCGCGGTTGAGCGCGCGCAGCGGGGTGATGTACAGCGCGGAGATACCCTCCCGCGGCGGGTCGCCGGGCGCGTCGCGGGCCGCGACGATCGCGTCGAAGACGGGGAGCATCGCCGTCTCCGTCTTCCCGGTCCCCGTCGGCGCGAGGACGAGGGCGTTCCGCCCGTCGGCGAGCGGCGGGATCGCCTCGCGCTGGGGCTCCGTCGGCGTGGAAAAGCCCCGGTCGGAGAGCGCCTCGCGGATATCGCTCCCGAGGTGCGCGAACGCGTCCATGCCCGACGATTCCGCCATTGTCTGATCGTCGGACCTTGGGCGCTCGGGCGATTAAGCCCGTCGCCCCGCGCGACGCGCACGGTCGACGTGAGGCGGCGGCGACGCGCGGGACGGCGACGCGCTGAATGGAGACGCGCGGGACGGCGACGCGCTGGATGGAGACGCGCGGCGACGGCGACGCACGGCGCCCGCCTCGCGCGCGCCGATCAGTTCGCGAGGGGCAGTTCGACGGCGAACACGCTCCCCGTCGGCTCGTTGTCCTCGACCCACACGTCGCCGCCGTACTTGTCGACGAGCGTCTCGACGAGGTACAGACCGATCCCCGTCCCGCCGCTCTCGAGCCCCTTCGCGCCCTCCTGGAAGATGTCCTCCTTGTGGTCGTCGTCGATCCCGGGGCCGTTGTCCGCGATCGACACGCGCACCGAGTCGTCCGAGACGCGCGTCGAGACCGTGATCTCGGCCCTCTCCTTGTCGTTGTGGACGACCGCGTTCGTCAGCAGGTTCCGGAACACCGCCTCCAGCAGGTCGTCCGCCGCCACCGTCACGTCCGGGATCGACTCGCTCACGGTAACCGTCGCCCGGTCCTGCTCCGACCGGACCTGTTCGATCTGTCCGTTGAGCTCGGCTCGGAGGTTCATCGGCGTCAGGTCGGAGCCGGCCTGTAGCAGCACGTCGGTGACGTCCCTGGCGGTCTCCGTGATGTCCGCCGCCTGCTTCGCCGCCTCGATGACCGTCCGCGCGTAGGTCCGGCTCTGGTCGTCGACGAGCGCGTCCTCGAGGAGTGCGGTGTACGACTCGACCACCATCAGCTGGTTTCTGATGTCGTGGCGGACGACCTGATTGAGCAGCGTGAGGTTGTCCCGCTGCTCTTCGAGCGTCCGCTCGTACTGCTTGAGCTCGGTCACGTCGCGGGCGTATCCAAGGACGGCGTCTTCGCCCGTCTCGGCAACCTCGTAGGGTATCTTCGTCGTCTGGAGGATGCGCGTCTCCCCGTCCGCCGTGGTCAGCGTCTCCTCGTCTATCGTCCTCGGCTCGCCCGACTCGATCACGGCGAGGTCGTCCTGCCTGAACGCCTCGGAGTCCTCGGCGCTGGGGATGATCTCCGCCTCGGACTTGCCCTCTACCTCCTCCGGCGTCTTCCCGTACGCCGCCGCGGTCGCTTCGTTGGCCAGCAGGTACTCGCCCTCCCGGTTCTTCACGAACACCAGGTCGGGCACGAGGTCGATGATCCGCCGGAGCTCCTCGCGCGTCGCCTCGATGGCCCGCTCGTACTCCTTCCGCTCCGTGACGTCCTGGAACAGCCCCAGCGCCCCGACGACGTTCCCCGCGTCGTCGTACTGCGGATCGCCGATCGCCCGCACCCACTTGGTCCGATCGGTCTCCGTCACGATGCGGAGTTCGAGGTCGTACGACTCGCCCGCCTCGGTCAGGCGGTCGAACGCCGCCTCGATGGCGTCGCGGTCGTCCGGGTGGTAGAAGCTGAGCCTGTCCTCTAGGCGGCTCGTGTCGTCGGGCGGAACCTCGTGGATCCGGTACACCTCGTCGCTCCACGTGAGCGAGTCCTCGACCAGATCGGCCTCCCACCAGCCGATCGACGCGCTCTCTTGGGTGCGCTCGATGACCGATCGCGTGCGTTCCAGTTCCGCCTCCCGGCGCTTTTGGTCGTCGATGTCGAGGCGGACCCCGACCGCGCGGACCGGCTTCCCGTCGTCGTCGCGCTCGACGACCTTCCCGACGTCCCGGATCCACTTCCAGTCCCCCGCCGCGGTGCGCATCCGGTGTTCCGTGTCGTAGAGCTCCGTCTCGCCGGCCATGTGGCTCGACAGGGCGTCTTCGACGGGCCCGAGGTCGTCGGGGTGAACGCGCCGCTCCCACGCGTCGAGGTGCGGTTCGATCTCGTCGGGCGCGTGGCCCAACATCCGGGCCCACCGGTCGTTGAACTCGACCTCGTCGGTGGCCATGTCCCAGTCCCAGACGCCGATCTGTGCGCCCTCGACCGCGAGTTCGAGGCGGTCTTTGATCTGTTGGAGCGCTCGCTCTCGCTCCCGTTGTTCGGTGATGTCGGTCGACACACCGCACACACCGCGTATCTCCCCCTCCTCGTCGTACACGGGGGACTTCCGCGTCAGCCGAACGCTCTCTCCGGCGGGCGTCGGCACCGTCTCCTCGACTTCGATCCGTTCGCCGTCTTCAACGACCCGGCGGTCGTCAGCGCGGGCCTGCGCCGCGACGGCCTCCGGGAAGAGTTCCTCGTCGGTCATCCCGACGGGGTCCTCGTCGACGGCGAACACGTTGCGGCACGCCTGGTTCATCAGCAGGTACCGCCCCTCGGTGTCCTTCAGGAACACCGCCGCGGACATCGTCTCCAAGACGGTCTGGAACCGCCGGTGCGTGCGCCGGTGTTCCCGCTCCCGCTCCTTCTGTCGCGTGACGTCGCGGGCGACGCCGACGATCTGCGTCACCGTTCCGTCGTCGACGACCGGGGTAAGCTTCGTCTGCCAGTCGGTCGCCCCGCCCGGGAACTCGAGCCGCTCCTCGTACTCGATCGTCGTCCCCCGCTCGACGCAGAGCCGATAGTTCGCCTCGACCGCGGCCCCCTGTTGCTCTCCGAGGAGTTCCCGCGGCGTCTTCCCGAACATCGCGTCCTCGGTCAGCCCGGTCTGTCGCTGGTGTGCGGTGTTGTTCTGCCTGAACGTGAACTCGTACTCGCCGTCCGTCCGCGCCACGTCAACGAGAAAGATCGCGTCGTCAGCCTCCTGAAACATCGCCTCGTAAACGCTCGTCACCTCATCGCCGTCCGATCCGAACCGATCGGCACCGTTCGTAGATGAACCTCTTCCCATGATCTCGCTCTTTTCTCTTTACGTTACTGAGAGTAATAATACTGCGGATGTCAACGCGGGGAACAGACCGCCCGTCGACCCCGCTCGCGGCCCCTCACGGCGCCGCGCCCGCTACGTTACGCCGCCCTCGCCCGTCGCGTACGCCTCGTGGGCCCCCGAGTCGAGGATCGCCTCGATCTCGTCGACGACCTCCAGCACGTCGGCAAAGGAGGTGTAGGGGGCCGCGGGGCAGACCCGCACCACGTTCGGCGGTCGGAAGTCGACGACCGCGCCCCGGTCGTTGAGCGCCTCGCTCAGCCGCTCGGCATCGGGGTGTTCGAGGGCGACGTGACCGCCGCGCGCGGCGTGTTCGCGGGGCGTTCCCACCGAGACCCCCGGGAGCCGGTCGTCGACGAGGGCGATGAGGAAGTCGGTGAGCGCGAGCGACTTCGCCCGCAGGCGGTCGATCCCGGCCTCGCGCAGGAGTTCAACCGACCCTTCAAGCGGCGCGGCCGAAAGCAGCGGCGGCGTGCCGATCTGCCACGCGCCGGCGGAGTCGGCCGCGGTGAAGGTCATGTTCATCTCGAACTGCGTCGCCTTCTCGTGGCCCCACCACCCGGCCAGCGCGGGGTCGAGCCCGTGGTGGCGCTCGGCGACGAACAGCGCGCCGATCGACCCCGGTCCGGCGTTGAGGTACTTGTACGTACACCACACCGCGAAGTCGACGCCGGCGTCGCCGAACGCGTGGGGGACGGCGCCCGCGGAGTGGGCGGCGTCGAAGCCGGCGTACGCGCCCGCCTCGTGGGCCGCCGTCGCGATCCGCTCGACGTCGAACAGCTGGCCCGAGCGGTACAGCGCGGTCGGCATGAACACGATCCCCACGTCGTCGTGCGCCGCCAGCGCCGCCTCGATGTCCCGGGGATCGATCGTCCGCCCGTCGCGGCTCGGAACGACCCGGAGCTTCTCGTCCGGGTCGATCCCCCGCTGCCGGAGCTGCGCCCGGAGCGCGTAGTGGTCGGAGGGGAAGTCGAGCTCGTTGACGAGGACCGCGGGGTCGGCGTCCGGGTCGCCGTCCGGCGCCCACTCTCCGTCCGCGGCCGCGACGTCCTCGCGTTCGGGCCCGTTCCCGGCCAGCAGCTCGTCGAGGAACGTGCCGATCAGGGTGTGGATGTTCACCGTGATCGAGTTGCCGACGACCACCTCGCTCGGCTCCGCGCCCACCAGCGGCGCGAGCGCGTCGCCGAGTCGTTCGCCGACATCGAACCACGGCGGGTCGGCGTCGGTCCACCCGGAGATGAGCAGCTCGCGCCACTCGTCGACCACGCGGTCGAGGCTCGCGAGGGCGGCGTCGCTCGCGGGGCCGAGCGAGTTCCCGTCCATATAGAGAACACCGTCAGGGACCCAGTAGCGGTCCGCGAACGACGCGAGCGGATCGTCCTCGTCGAGTCGCGCGGCGAGCACCGCGGGGTCGGCGTCCTCTCCGTCGTCGGCGCCGAGTCCCTCGCCCGCGAGGGCGTCGCGCGCGGGGGCGTACGGGTCGTCCATACACGAGGGCGCCGCGCCGGCGACTAAGCGTTTCCGGGGTCCGGCGAGGGCCGCGAAACGGTCGGGTGACCTACTCGACGATGTCGATCGCGGGTCGGCCCGGCTCCGCCTTGCTGACGACGGCCTCCTCGGCGTCCGCGGCGCGCTCGACGCGGACCGGGGCGTCGAACTCGCGCTCGATCAGCCACGCGGCCGCTCGCAGGGCGTCGTGTTCGGCGTCGCCGTCGAGCGTCTCACGGAGCGCCTCGCGGTTCGCCTGGAGGTCCTGCCCGTACGAGGCGGCGTCGTCGCCCCGCTCGCGGATGTGGCTCTCGGCCATCAGCTCGGAGATCAGGTTGTCGGCGTCGCTGTCGATCGCGATCTCCAGCGCGTCGTACTTCCAGTCGGGCGCGACGACCACGTCGATCCGCTCGGGGTCGTCGATCCCGGCGACCTCGACGATGTCGCGCACGTCCTCGCGGGTGTTCTCGACCAGCCGGCGCCGGCGTTCGACCGTCTCGCGGTCGACGCTCGCGGTCGGCCAGTCGGCCTCCGCGACGAACCCGTCGCGGCCGAGCGACTCCCACAGCTCCTCGGCGAGGTGGGGCGCGACGGGGGCGAGCAGGCGGACCGCGACGTCGACGCCGCGCTCGAAGACGGCGGGGTGCGGGTCGGCGTGCTCGCGGTAGCTCCGGAGCGTCCCCACGAGGTCCTGCGCCTCCCGCAGCGCCACGTTGAACGTCAGGTCGTCGTACTCCGCGCCGGCGATGGCGACCGCGGCGTCGGTCTCGTCGGCGACGTAGTCGTCGATTTCATCGCGGTCGGCGTCGGGGTCGGCCGTCGCCACGTCGCCCGCGGCGTGCGCCTCGACGAGGTCGCTGAGGCGGGTCAGGAATCGGTGGGTGGACCGGACGCCCTCCTCGGACCAGTCGAAGTCGCGCTCGGGCTGGGCGGCCTCCATCATGAACAGCCGCGCGGTGTCGGCGCCGTACTCGTCGACGATCCGCTGCGGCGAGACGACGTTCCCCTTCGACTTGGACATCTTCTCGCCCTCCAGCTGGACCATCCCCTGTGCCAGCAGGTTGGTGAACGGCTCGCGGTGGTCGAGGTCCTCCTCGTCGGCCAACACCTTGGTGAAGAACCGCGAGTACAGCAGGTGCATCACGGCGTGTTCGATGCCGCCCACGTACTGGTCGACCGGCATCCAGTCGTTCGCGCGGCCGAGGTCGAACGGGGCGTCCGCCAGGTCCGGCGAGACGTACCGCAGGAAGTACCACGAGGAGTCGACGAACGTGTCCATCGTGTCGGTCTCGCGGGTCGCCGGCCCGCCGCACTCCGGACAGGTCGTCTCCTGCCACTCGTCGGCGGCGTCGAGCGGGTTCCCGGTGGTGTTGATGAACTCGGGCAGCTCGACGGGCAGGTCCTCGTCGGGCACCGGGACCGCGCCGCAGTCGTCGCAGTGGACCATCGGGATCGGCGTCCCCCAGTAGCGCTGCCGGGAGATGCCCCAGTCGCGCAGCTGGTACTGCGTGGCCGGCTCGGCGCTCCTGATATCGTCCGTGATCCGCTCGCGCGCGGTCTCGCTGTCCAGTCCGGTGTACTTGCCGGAGCCGATTAGGACGCCGTCCTCCGTGAATGCGGCCTCCTCCACGTCCGGTGCGTCCGGGACCGCTTCGCCGTCGGGGTCGTCGGACTCCGGCGCGATCACGGGTCGGATCTCGACGCCCTTCTCCGTCGCGAACGCGTGGTCGCGCTCGTCGTGGGCGGGCACGGCCATCAGCGCGCCCGTCCCCACGTCCGAGAGGACGAAGTCGGCGACGTACACCGGGATCTCCTCGCCGGTGGCGGGATTGGTCGCGGTCAGTCCGGTCTCGACCCCGTTCGGCTCGTCGCCGTCGGGGTCGGCCTCGTGGTGGACGAACTCGTGGATCTCGTCGTCCTCCTCGGCCAGCTCCTCGGCGATCGGGTGATCGGGGGCGATCGCGAAGAAGGTCGCACCGTATATCGTGTCGATCCGGGTCGTGAACGCCGTCACGTCCCCGTACCCGTCGATCGAGAAGTCGACCTCGCTGCCGTGCTGTCGGCCGATCCAGTTGCGCTGCATCTGCCGGACCGAGTTCGGCCACCCCTCTAGGTCGTCGATGGCGTCCAGCAGCTCGTCGGCGTACTCGGTTATCTTCAGGAACCACTGGTCGAGCTCGCGGGTCTCGACGGGGGTGTCGCAGCGCCAGCATAGCTCCGCGTCGCCCTCGACCTGCTCGTCGGCGAGGACGGTCTCGCAGGAGGGACACCAGTTCACCTCCGCGTCGCGGCGCTCGACGAGGCCGGCCTCGTGGAAGCGGCGGAACAGCCACTGGTTCCACCGGTAGTAGTCGGGGGTACACGTGGTGACCTCGCGGTCCCAGTCGTAGCCGAACCCCATCGACTTCATCTGCCCCTTCATCGTGTCGATGCAGTCGAACGTCCAGTCGCGGGGGTTGGTGTCACGCTCCTTGGCGGCGTTCTCGGCGGGCAGTCCGAACGCGTCCCACCCCATCGGGTGGAGCACGTCGTCGCCGCGCATCCGCCGGTACCGGGCGTACGCGTCCGTGATCGTGTAGTTGCGGACGTGACCCATGTGGAGCTTCCCGGACGGGTACGGGTACATCCCGAGGACGTACGTCGGGTCCGAGGCCTCGTCCGGGACGTGGTACACGTCGGCGTCGTCCCACGCCTCCTGCCACCGTTCTTCGACCGTCGCGTGGTCGTATCTCTCCTGAGACATCTGCTTATATACTCGTGGTCGGTTCTGCGTCGTATAGCTTTCCATCCAGTGGTGCGCCGTGACACGGGGCGACGCGGTCGATGCGCGCGCCCGCGCGCTGGCGGCCTACAGCTTCTCGGCGTTCCTCGCCTGCTCGACCCGCTTCGTCGCCTGCTCGACCCGCTTTCCGGTCGCGTTCGCGAGCCCGGGCGGGAGCCCCTCCCGCGCGGCCGCGAGCCGCTCCTCGATCCGGGCGATCCGGTCGAGCACGTTCGCCAGTTGACGCTCCGTCCCTTCGGCGTCGCCCTCGCGGGCGCGCTCCTCGGCCCGCTCCGCGGCGTCGACCGCGGCCGCGAGGGCGCGTTCGAGCCCGTTGACCGCGTTCGACGGGCCCCCTGAACCGCCGCCGCTCCCGCCGCTGTCGTTTCCGCCGCCGCTCCCGCCGCCCGCGCCGCCGTCTCCGTCCCCGCCGTCGCTCTCGGCCGCCGCGGCCGCGACCGCCGCGCGCGTCTCCTCGGCCACGTCGGCGACGTAGCCCGCGAGCGGGGCCGCCCCGGTCTCCGGGCGCTCGATCCGGATCGCGTCGTCGCCGGCGTCCGGATCGTCCCCCTCGTCGCCGTCGTCTCCCGCCCCCGGCCGGTCCGGGTTGACGCGGTACGCGCCGACCTCGTCGTCGGCGTCGCGGACCTCCGTCGTGTACGCGCCGCCGGCGTGGACGTAGGCGGCGTCGCTCCCCTCGATCGCGGAGTCGTAGATCCGCCCGGCGAAGTCGTCCTCGATCGCGGTCCGGGTCAGGTCGACCTCGCTCTCCGCGTCCGACAGCTCGACCTTCCGCGCGTTCTCGCGGGCGACGAGCGGAATCTCGCCGTCGACGCCGGCGGTCGTCACGGCCTCGTCGGCCGCGACGGTCAGCCGCTCGCTGTGGGGCGCCCGCCCGGCGCCGTTGACCGTGAAGCGGTGATCGCCCTCGGGGACGCCGTTCGCGACCGCGACGCCGCCGGCGAACGTCGGCACCGCTTCCGGGTCGCTCTCGATCAGCGCGAACGACTCGACGCTCGACTCGGTCGTGGTCAACCCCTCGCCGTCGGGCGCCTCGTCGCTCTCGGTCGCCTGCGTGACGCGCGCGACGACGGCGTCGAGCCCCCCGGCGGCCTCGTCGCCGAACGACGGGTCGTCGGCGATCGCGTCGTACCGGTCCGCCATCTCGGACCGGTGGTTCCCCGCAGTGACGTCGAGCGCGGGGTTCTCGTAGCGCGGCTGCTCCCACGGGACGCCGGTGGTCGTGATGTGGCTCGCGACCGCGTCCTCGACGGCCTCGGGCACGGCGAACTCGAAGCTGAGCTGCGGGCCGGTGAACGCGTCGATGTCCTCCAGCTCGGCGCTCTCCACCAGCTCGTACTCGACGACGGACTCGGCGGCCTCGGCGGCGAGCGCGGCGTCGTCGCCGTCGTCGGGGCGCTCGCCGTGTCGGAAGGCGATCCCCGTCTCCCGGAGCGGCAGGTCGGTCGGCGGCGAACGCAGCGCGTCGAGCGACCGGACCGTCAGCGCGCCGTCGACCAGCGAGGACTCCGAGACCGACGGGAGGTCAGGGTGGTCGTAGATCGGCTCCCCTTCGTACTCGGGGACGACGAACGGCAGTCGGGCCCCCTCGTCGCGGGGCAGACCGTAGGCGATCGGAATCCCGAGCAGGTCCTCGACCGTGTCGATCGTCGTGTTGGTGATGTCGGCGAGCAGGCCCTCCTCGCCGACGCGCCGGAAGCCGTCCGGGATCTCGTTGATCGAGAGCGTGCTGGAGTGCGAGCCGAGTTCGGGGAGGATCCGCGGGACGACCTCGGGGTCGGGGTCGAGGAACTCGTTGTTGGGCACGCTCCGCGAGTGCGAGCTGGCGACGTACAGCTGCGGGTCGCCCGAGTCGAGGTCGACGAAGACGTGGAGCACCTCCCAGTCGTGCCAGTGGAAGTTCGCGGTGAACTGGTCGAACGCGGAATAGAGCCAGAACTGGACGACCGCCAGCGGGGAGTCCTCGTAGCGCATCCCGTTGTAGAAGACGGTCGGGTTCGGCGGCTCGCCCGCCTCGTCGTACCGCTCGTGGTAGCCGTCGAACGCGGCGAAGCCGTCGACGACCGTCTCGCCGTCTGCCTCGCTCGCGTACGGTCGCGGGTCGGTCGGGTACCACGGCTCGGCGCTGTCGAAGTACAGCGTCGGCGCGAACCGCGCCGCGAGTTCGTCGAGCCGGTCCGCGTCGAGATCGGTCGTCGACGCGTCGTCCGGCTCAGGGCCGGAACAGCCCGCGACCGCGGCGCTCCCGGCGCCCGCGAGCGCGCCGAGGACGGTCCGGCGGTCGACGCGGCTCGCGGGCGCCCCGCCGGGCGCTTCGTCCGGCCCGCTCCCCCTCGCACCGTCGCCGGCGTCGGCGTCCCGATCCATTTCCTCGGGCGACGTGAGCCGCACGAATAACACTTCTGCCGCCCGCGAGCCGCTCGTTCGTCTCGGTTGTCACGGCTCCCGGCGTCCCAGCGAGACGTCCGAGACGACGGCGCCGACGCCGTCGACCGACGCCACCGCGCCGTACTCCCGGGCCGAGGCGACCGTCCACGGCAGCACCCGCAGCCCGGCGGTCGCGGCCCGCGAGACGATATCCGTCCGGAGGCACAGCTCGTACCGCGGCGACACCGCCGCACAGCCCAGTGCCGTCGCCGTCTCGACGATCCCCGCCACGTCCTGCGGCGGATACGCCCACCTCGGCAGTCCGACCCCCGCTCGGCTCCCCGGGATCAGCGGCCTGAGCGGCCGCGCCGGGACCGACTCCCGGGCCCCGTAGACGGTCGGGACCGTCGGGTCGGCCGCGTTCGCGGCCTCGATGGCCGCGGGGTCGTCGGCGGCGACGGCGAGCCCGTGGTCGCGTTCCGCGCCGGCCGCGACCGCGTCGGCCGCCACGCCGCGCTCCTTCAGGTCGAGCAGGACCCACGCGTCCGACGGCACGGCGTCGAGCGCCGCGGCGAGCGTCGGCACCGGTTCCCCCGACCCCTCGACGGAGAGCTCGGCGAGCCGCCCCGCCGGGGTCCGGCCGACGCGACCGGTCGCGTCCGTCACCCGCCCCAGCGTCGCGTCGTGGAAGGCGACGAGCTCGCCCGTGCCGCAGCGGCGCACGTCGAGCTCGACCCGGTCGACGACGGCCGTCGCCGCCTCGATAGCCGCGACCGTGTTCTCCGGGTGTTCGGCCGCGAAGCCGCGGTGCGCGACGAGCGGAGGGTCCCCCCTACCGGCGGCCGCGTCGGCCCCCGCGGCGTAGCCGTCGTTTCCGCCGGCATCGCCGCTCCCGCGCCCGGCGCAACCGGCGAGGGCGGCCGACCCCGTCGCCGCGACCGCACCGACCGCGAGCGCCCCGCTCCGCCGAAGCATCGCTCTGCGGGTCGCTTCCGTCCGCGCGTCGGATCTAGGCGGGGCGGCGTCGCACACGGCGGTCTCACCGTCTGACGTTCGGCGCCACGGACAAAAGTCCGGGGGCACGGACCGAACCGCGCGACGCCGTCTCCGGGAGAAGGTATTTGCGGCCGGCAGCCCGATTCCGGGGTATGGACGGGAAGCAGGCCCTCTACTACGCGGCGATCGCGATCGCGGTGTTGATCGGGGTCGGTATCGTCGTCAGCGTGGTCTCCGCGCTCGTGAGCCTCGTCTGGACGATCGTCTCCGGGGTCGTCTCGCTCGCGGTGCTGGCGGGGCTCGTTTACGTCGCCTACAAGGCCGGCTCGTGGCTGCTCGGCGAGGGCGGCTCGCCGTCGCTCGACTCGATCGGCTCGGAGTCCGCCTCGTCGACCTCGGTCGACGCCGGGAGCAGCCGTCAGGACCGCCTCCGGAAGCAGTACGTCGAGGGACAGATCAGCGAGGCGGAGTTCGAGCGGCGCATCGGCGAGGAGTTGGAGACCGAGGAGGTCGACGAGATCGACCGCGAACTCGAACGGGAGCGGTAGGCGTCGACCTCCGCGGGGACTCAGAACCGCTCGCGGAGCTCAGCGCGTAAGTCGTCGACGTCGAGGTCCTTCATCGCGAACAACACGAGCAGGTGGTAGACGAGGTCGGCGCTCTCCGCGGTGAGCTCCTCGCGGTCGTCGTCCTTCGCCGCGAGGATGGCCTCCGTCGTCTCCTCGCCGACCTTCTCTAAGACCGCGTTCTCTCCCTTTTCGTGGGTGAACAGGGACGCGGTGTACGACCCCTCCGGGAGCTCCTCCTTGCGCGACTCGATGGTGGCGAACAGCTCGTCGAGGACGGCCTCGGGCGGCTCGTCCGCGCTCGATTCGCCCTCGGCCGGATCGCTCACGCGACCACCTCCCGCTCGGGGAAGAAGGCGAGGTCGTGGATCCGCGGGTCGTCGGTGAGCTCCGGGTGGAACGCGGTGGCCACGACCGGCCCGTCGCGCACCGCGACCGGGCGCCCGTCGACGGTCGCGAGCGTCTCGACGCCGTCGCCCACGTCGTCGATGGCCGGCGCGCGGATGAACACGGCGTGGAAGGGGTCGTCGAGGCCGGTCACCGGGACCTTCGCCTCGAAGGAGTCCTTCTGCCGGCCGAACGCGTTGCGGTCGACGGAGACGTCGACCAGCCCCAGCGGCTCGACCCGGTCGTCCTTCGCGTCGGTCGAGCAGACGATCAGTCCGGCGCAGGTGGCGAGGATCGGCTTCCCGGCCGCGACGTGGTCCCGTATCTCCGCGGCGATCCCCTCGCGGTGGATCAGCCGCGAGATGGTCGTCGACTCCCCGCCCGGCATCAGGAGGACGTCGCAGTCGGGCACGACCCCCGACTCTCGGATCTCGACGACCTCCGCGGACTCGTCGTGGGCGGCCGCGGCGTTGCGGACGGCGGCGGCGTGTTCGGCCACGTCGCCCTGGACGGCGATGACGCCTGCTTTCATACGTATCGGTGGGGCGGGCGCGTGGAAAAAGGGCGCGCTACGCGACCGGTCGACTCGGGATCGGTGCGTCGGCAGAACGGGAACGGCGGGGGCGTTACGCGACCGTCAGCGAGAGGATCTGGACGAACACGCCGAAGAGGACGCAGAACGCGAGGACCGTCTTGGGGTCGATCGCGATGGCGTTCCGGTCCTCGTTCTCGAAGTAGCGGACCAGTCCCGCACTGGACATCAGCCCGCCGGAGTTGGAACCACTCATATCCGCTTCTGGACGGCGACGCGTCCTAAACGTTTCGTTCGTCGTTCGGACCGTGTTCGCGCCACCGTCGCGCCGTCGCCCGGTCGAGCCGCCGCCGAGCGCGCGCACGCACAAGTGGGAAACCCTTATGCGCGGCCCGGCGGTAGTTGACCGCGACTATGACCGTTCGACTGCTGGATTTCCACGCCGAGTGGTGCGGCCCGTGTAAGACCCAAGACCCCATCCTGGAGGAGATCCAGGAAGACCTCGGCGACGCGTTCGAGCTCCAGAAGGTCGACGTCGACGAGGAGCAGGACGTCGCGAACCAGTACCAGGTCCGCTCGCTCCCGACGCTCATCGTCGAGAACGACGACGGCGTCGTCGACCGCTTCGTCGGCGTCACGCAGCGCGAGGACATCGAGGCCGCCCTCTCGGAAGCGGGCGCCTGACCAGGACTTTCGCCGACTAGCCTCTCCTCCCGCGACCGTCGCGGCGTCTCGCAACCTTTTACAGCACCGCCCGCACAGTAGCCGTATGGCCAGTTTCGACGCCGCCGAACGTCGCATGCTCGACCGACAGATCTGTATGCGCTGTAACGCCCGCAACGCCTCCGAGGCCGAGCGCTGCCGCAAGTGCGGCTACACCAAGCTCCGCCCGAAGGCGACCGAGCGCCGCGCGGCGTAACCCGGCCGTTTCCGGGTCGTTCACGGCCCTTCTCGCGGACTCTCCTCCTGACCGCCAGCCGCGCGTGTGCCTCGCTCCGCCCCAGCCTCGCGGTTCGCTCGGGGCTCCCTTCGGTCACCCCTCTCTCACCGCGTCCCTCGCACGCGCTCCTCGCGGCCGCCGAAGGCGGCCGCTCGGAGGCGCGCGCCGAAGTCGGTGGTCGGTCTCGCCGTCACTCTGTTTTAAACCCGGCTCCCGCTCACCCGTCGGGGTATTTCGGCTCGCGGCGCTCGGCGCGCTCCGTCGCGCGCTCGATCACCTCGCGGAGGGTGTCCGGGCCGTCGACGGCGCGGTAGACGTCGCCGTGGCCGGGGAACATCGCCCTCGTGGAGTCGGGCAGCCGGTCGAGGATCTCGCGGAGACTCTCGATCAGGCGCTCGCGCGACTGGCCGGCCATGTCGGTCCGGCCGAACGAGCCGTCGTCGAAGGCGCCGTCGTTGTACACCACCACGTCGCCCGAGTAGAGCCGCTCCGCGCCGACGAGCGAGACGTGGTCGTCGGCGTGTCCGGGGGTGTAGACGACCTCGCAGGACTCGTCGCCGACCACCACCTCGTCGCCGTCCCCGAGCGCGGCGTCCCGGAGCGGGTGATCGGCGTACGCGAGCACTTCCGCGTCGAAGCGCTCGACCACCGCGCCGAGCTCGCCCACGTGGTCGCGGTGCTGGTGCGTGATCACGACGCGGTCGAGGCCGTCGACGCCGGCGTCGGCGAGGGCGTCGGCGACGGCGTCCTCGACGCCGGGCATCGTTCCCGCGTCGACGAGCGTCGTCTCGTCCCCGACGACGAGGTACGCGTTACAGGTGAACTCCTCCGCGTCCGCGGTGACGGTGATCGGCTCCATGCCTCCACTCGCTCGCGGAGCGACAAAAGCGTACAGTCGCACCCCAGCGAGCCCCTCGGGTCCGCTGACGGCCGTGGATTTATCACTCACCCCCTGTTGGTGTCACACACAAATGGGCTTCGGCAGCTACGACGAGTCCGAACAGGAGAATCAGGACCTGGACGCGGACTTCGACGACGACGACGGCGTCCGGGCTGCCCAGGAGACCCACCAAGGGTCCGTGGACTACGAACCCGGCGCCTCGAACGACGAGCTTCTCGACCGGCTCCAGGAGATAAAGTCCGAGGACGCGTGAGTGACCACGCCGAGCCGCGCGCTCGGCGTCGCTTTCTCTGACGCCCGCGACGCGAGCCACGGGGCCGGCGTCGTCGTTCGCGCCGACGGGACCCCCGACGGCTTCGCGTTCGCGCGGTGTACCGTCGGCGGCACCGACGCGACCGACGCGGTGATCGACTGCTGGCGCACGCTCGCCCGCGAGGACGTCCGCCACGTGGTCTGTGCGGGGGTCGCGCCCGCGTGGTTCAACCTCCTCGACCTCGACGAACTCGCCGAGACGCTCGACCGCCCGGTCTACGCCGTGAGCTACGAGGCGAGCCCCGGGCTCGAACCGGCGCTCCGGGACGCGTTCGACGGCGAGGCCCTCGCCGACCGGCTCGCCGCGTACCGGTCGCTTCCGCCCCGCGTTCCGGTCGGCGACCCGGACTCGGATCGGCCCCGATTCGTCCGCGCGGTCGGTATCGAACCGGAGCGCGCCGCCGCGGCGATCCGGGGACTCACTCGCGACGGCTTCCGGCGCTGTGAGCCCCTCCGGATCGCGGCGCTCGCCGCGAGCGCGCACCGTGAGGCGGCGACGGCCGAGTAGGCGGGGCTCGGCGTGCGGCCCGTTCGACCGACGCTACTTAGACGACCGCGCCCGGAGCCGTGGGCATGAGCGAACACGGCGGCGACGGCTCCGCGCTCGACGAGGACCTCCGAGTGCCATCCTGCGAGCGGTGCCCGGCGCTGGTGGAGTCGCGGAGCCGGATCGTCGACGGCGTCGGCCCGACGAACGCGGACCTGCTGTTCGTCGGCGAGGGGCCGGGCGCGACCGAGGACGAGGAGGGCGAGCCGTTCGTGGGGCGGTCCGGCGACGTGCTCGACGAGGCGCTGCGCGACGCGGGGCTCGCCCGCGCCGACGTGCGGATCACGAACTGCGTGCGCTGCCGACCGCCGGACAACCGCGACCCGACGACCGAGGAGCTGGCGAACTGCCGCGGGTACCTCGAAAGCGAGATCGACCGACTCGACCCGGAGCTGATCGTGACGCTCGGGAAGGTGCCGAGCGAACACCTCCTCGACCGCTCGGTCGCGATCACCGGCGAGTCCGGCGACGTGGTCGACGCGCGGCTCGCCGGCGTGTCGCGGCGCGTACTGTTATCCGTCCACCCCGCAGCGACGCTGTACGACCGGAGTCAGCGCGACGGCTTCTTCGAGACGATCGGCCGGGCGGCCGAACTGAGCGGCGTCAGCGACCGGGGAGAAAACGGCGGCGACGGCCAGTCGCGGCTCGGCGAGTTCTGAGTCGGCTCAGTCGCGGCGGTCGCCGACGCCGAGCCACTTCTTCGGGTCGAACAGGCCGCGGATCGCTTCGATGAGCCCCTTCCCCTCGTGCTCGCCCGGCCGGAGCCGGGCGCGGATGCGCGAGGAGATGAGTTCGATGCCGAGGACGACGATGAACACCATCACCAGCCCCGCGGCGGTCTGCTGGAACTCGAAGAGGTCCTGACTGTTCCGGATCATCAGTCCGAGCCCGCCAGCGCCGACGACGCCGAGCGAGATCGCGATCCGGGTGTTGATCTCTAAGATGTACAGCGTCCACGCGATGAAGGAGCGGGAGACCTGACTCAACATCCCGAAGCTCACGGTCTGGGTGCCCGACGCACCGGTCGACCGGATCGCCTCGATCGGCCCCTCCTCGATCTCTTCGAGGTCGTCGGTGAACAGGCGGCCGAGGTTCCCGATGCTGTCGGTCGCGATCGCGAGCACCGCCGTCACCTGTCCCGGTGGGCCGATGGGGATGTACAGGAAAATCCAGACGATGGCGGGGATGGCGCGGATCCCGCTGAGGGTGCCCCGGAAGATGAAGTTGAACGGGAACGGCGTGACGCGCTCGCTCCCGAGGACCCCGAGGACGAGCGCGAACGGGAAGGCGAACACGGTGCCCATGATGCCGAGCAGGAGCGTCACGAGGCTCGCCTTCACCAGCGACTGCCGCGACGACTGGAAGCTCTCGATGATGTGGGCGCCGCCGTCGCCGAAGCTCGCGGGGATCGCTTGTAGCCCGCTGATCCCCTGGTCTTTGGTGTAGATCGTGAAGTTCTGGAAGTCCGGCGGGAAGAAGCCGGTCGAGATGAACTCGTACATCCCCGGAAGCCGCCCGGCGACGACGTTGGGCTGGAACCCGATGAAGCCGAGACCCCAGTAGGTGACGCCGAGAACGGCCGCGAGCAGCCCGGCCCACAGGAGGTATTTGAGTCGGCGGAGCCGTTCGAGCGCGCGGAACTGATCGTCGATCGCCGAGTCTGGCGAGCTCACGCCCGCTCACCCCCGTCGGCGGCGGCGTCGACGTCGGCGTCGCTCCCGCCGAGTTCGTCGCCGCTCGTTCCGGTCGGAACCGTCTTGCCGCCTTGGGCTTCGCCGTAGTAGATCCGGTCCATCTCGTCCATGGTGAGGTCGTCGGCGTCGCCGTCGAAGATCACCTCGCCGCCGCGGATCCCGAGGAACCGGTCCCCGAACTCTCGCGCGATGTTCACCTGGTGGAGGCTGGTGATCGTGGTGAGGTCCTGCTCGGTCGCCGCCTTCTTGAGGTAGCGCATCACGTCGCGGGCCGCCTTCGGGTCGAGGCTGGCGACCGGCTCGTCGGCGAGGACGATCTCGGGGTTCTGGACGAGCGCGCGGGCGATCCCGACGCGCTGTTTCTGTCCCCCGCTCATCGACTCGGCGCGCTGCCCGGCCTCGTCGAGGAGGCCGACGGTCTGGAGTGCCTCCAGGGCGGTCCGCTTGTCCGCGTCGTCGTGCATCCCGAGGGCGCTCCGGAGGAGCCCGTTCCGCGAGAGCGCCCCGGATAGCGCGTTGCCGAACGCGGTCTTGCTCTCGATGAGGTAGTGTTCCTGGAACACCATCCCGACCCCGCTGCGGTTCCCTTGAAGCTCTTCGCCGCCGATGCGAACGGACCCCTCGGTGGGTTCCGTGAGCCCGTTCAACACCCGCAACATCGTCGACTTGCCGGCACCGGAGGGACCGAGCAGAATGACGAACTCCCCCTCGTCGATGGTGAACGACACGTCGTCGAGGGCGACGGTGTCCTCGTCGTATATTTTACTGACGTTTTCGAATTCGATCGTTGGCATGAGGTGTGAGTTTGTTCAAAAACAGACCGATCGTGTGAAAAACGATCCGAAGTTGGGGGACTGTGAGGGATCTACTGATTGAAGATGTCGGTTCCGACGCCGAGCTCGTCGGCGACGTCGATGACGGACTGGTAGTCGTCCTGGGTCGCCCCGCGGACGCGGCTGAACCAGAGGTCGTCTTCGGTGCCGTCCTCGCTGTCCGCGCCGTAGTAGATGCTGTCCGGGCCCTCCAGGAACGCCTCCTGGATGGCGCTTTTCACGTCGTCGTCGAGCTCGGGCGAGACCACGATCGGTGCGCGCGGGAGCCCCTCGTCCTCGTGGAGGGTAGTCGCGACCTCCTGCCACTCGTCCGGCGTGGGGCCGGTCTTCGTGTCGCGGACGAAGCCGCCCATCGCGGCCGCGTCGACCTGGCCCTGTTCGAGGAGGGTGTACGAGCCGACGTGGCCGCCGGCGAAGCGGGCGTCGAACTCGGCCTGCGAGCCGTTGCCCTCGGGGAGCTCGCCGACGTCGAGGTCCCCCTGGCTCGACATGCTGTACAGCGGGTACAGCGCGCCGCTGGTGGAGAGCCGGTCGGAGAACGCGACCGTCTTCCCGGAGAGGTCGGACAGCTCGGTGATGTCGCTGTCGTTCGGCGTCGCGATGATGCTCTTGTACGTCCAGCCGCCGTAGCCGTACCGCTGGAGGATGACCTCCGCGTTGCCGGTCTTCACGCCGAGGGCGGCCGCGAACGGCCCGGTCTCGGCGATGTCCAGCGTCCCTTGGCCGAGAGACTGGATGATGGCGCTGTAGTTGCTTCCGATGGTCCCCTCAACGCTGAGGTCGCTGGGGACATCGTAGTTCTCCCGGAGGTAGCTCCCGATGTGCTCTTCGAGCGGGGAGTACTGTACGTTGAGGTCCTCCTGCGGGACGGACGGCGAGATGCCGAAGTCGATCGTGCCGTCGCCGCCGAACGTCATCTCCGGTTCGCTGTCCGACCCGTCGGAGCCGTTCGACCCGTCAGAGCCGTTCATGCCGTCGGAGCCGTCCGACCCGTCGCCGCCGCCGCTACAGCCGGCCAGTCCAACGATGCTTGCCGCACCCGCGATCTTGAGGAATTGGCGTCGTCGCTCCATGAGGAGTACGTGTGTGGGTTTTACTGTTCTATCAAAAGTGTTGCTGTTCAAATATACGTACGGCTACGTACCGCTATGCAACGCCTCACGGATGGAAACTGACTTCCACCGCGGTCGCGAACCGGAACCATGGACGAATCTCCACCGGACCGCGACGTGTCCGTCGCGCTCGTGGACTACGGGCTCGGGAACCTCCGGTCGGCGACCCGGGGGTTGGAGCGCGCGGGCGCGACCGTCGAGATCACCGACGATCCCGAGGCGTTCGCCGCGGCCGACGGCGTCGTTCTCCCGGGCGTCGGCGCGTTCCGCGAGGGGATGGAGAACGCCGGCCCGCTGCGCGAGGCGTTGACCGACCACGCCGAGGCCGGTCGCCCCCTCTTCGGGATCTGTCTCGGGATGCAGATGCTCCTGACGACGAGCGAGGAGGCCGACCACGAGGGCGAGGGCGAGGTGACCGGACTCGACCTGATCTCCGGTACCAACGTGCGCTTCGAGGTGGACCGGAAGGTGCCGCACATGGGCTGGAACGAGCTGGAAGTCGAGCGGGAGCATCCGCTGGTCGAGGGAGTCGACGGCGAGTACGCCTACTTCGTCCACTCCTACTACGCCGAGCCGGACGACGCCGACGCGGTCGTCGCCACCGCCGACTACGGGGTCGACTTCCCGGCGGTCGTCGCCAACGAGGCCGGCAACGTGTTCGGCACGCAGTTCCACCCCGAGAAGAGCGGCGAGACGGGGCTGACGATCCTGCGGAACTTCGTCGACTACTGCGCGGAGCGGTAGCCCCCGTTCCCTTCTACAGCGCGTCGTACGGCCCCGGCTTGGCCGCGGTCAGCCGGTCGACCTGCTCGTCCGACAGGTCGATCGTCGCCGCCGCGAGGTTCTCGCGCAGCTGGTCGACCGTCCGGGCGCCGACGATGGGCGCGGTGACGCCGTCGCGGTGCGCGAGCCACGCGAGCGCGGTCTGCGCGGGCGACGCGCCGACCTCGTCGGCGACCGCGTCCAGCTCGTCGTGGACGTCGAAGTTCTCCTCGGTGAGGTACGCCTCCTGGAAGCGGCTCGACTCGGCGGCCTTCGAGTCGTCGGGGAGGTCCGCGTCGCGGTCGTACTTCCCCGTCAGGAAGCCCTGCCCGAGCGGGCTCCACGGGGAGACGGCGAGATTCTGCTGGCGCGCGAACTCGAGGTAGTCCCCCTCGATCTCGCGGTCGACGAGGTTGTACCGCGGCTGGAGCACCGTGAACGGCTCCCACCCCTCGCTGCGGGCGATCGCGTTGGCGCGGGCGACCTTCCAGGCGTTCGGGCGGAGCGTGGAGGCGCCGAGGTAGTGGACCTTGCCGGACTCGACGAGCCCGTTGAGCGTCTTCATCAGCTCGCGGGCCGGCGTCTCGTCGTCCCAGCGGTGGATGTAGAGGACATCGATGTAGTCGGTGTCGAGCCGGTCGAGGAGGGCGCCGACGCGGTGGCGGACGTTCTTGCGGTTCGTCCCGCGGCTGTTCGGGTCGCCGTCGCGGATCTGCCAGTACACCTTCGACGCGATCGTGTAGCGCTCCCGGTCCCGCTCGGCGAGCCAGTCGCCGATCCAGCGCTCGCAGTCGCCGCCGCCGTACACGTCGGCGGTGTCGATGTACCGCCCGCCGGCCGCCTCGTAGGCGTCGAGCAGCTCGTGGGCGCGCTCCTCGTCGATCTCCACGTTCCCCGCCTCGGTCACGCGGCCGAACCGCCACGTGCCGAACTGGAGCTCGCTCGTCCGCAGGCCGGTTCGGCCGAGCGGCACGGTTCCCAGGTCGATCTCGTCGAGTTCGGGCGTCATCGCCGAACGGTTGTCGCGGTCGACGCAAAAAGGCACAGCAAGCGGACGCGATGTGTCAACGAGTGTCGATCGCAGGGGCCCAGTGGCGGCTACTCACAGGTCACGGCGAAGTGCTCCTCGGCCGCGGCCGCGGTACACACCGGGCAGCCGGTGTCGAGGATCGTCTTTCGCATCGCGTCGTTGACCTCGATAGTCTGGTCGCAGTCCGGACAGGTGAAGTGAACGGTGGTCAACGGCCTTCCTCTCGGTTCACGGATGCGCGGGCTGTGAACATAAATGAACGGTTCCGAACCGCGGCGCCGACGCCGCTTCGGAGGCGAGCCCTCACTCGGTGCGCGGGACCGCGTACGCGCCGACCGCGAGGAAGACGGCCGCGAGCGCGGTCAACACCAGCAGGTCGCCGGTCCACGCGCCGCCCTCGAAGGTGATCGCCCGGGTCCCCCGCGCGAAGTACGTCAGCGGCGAGGCCGCGACCGCGGGCCGGAACCACGCCGGCAGCAGCGACGGGGTGACGAACGTCTCGGAGAGGAAGAGGAGCGGGAGCGCGACCGTGTTGCTCGCGGCGATCACGCCGTCCTGCGAGTCGGCGAGCGCGCCGAGGACGGCTCCGAGCCCGCAGAACAGCGCGACCGCGACCGCGACGAAGACCGGCAGGACGGCCAGCGCGGGCGAGAGGATGAGCGTCGCGTCGGTCACCGCCAGCACGAGCCCGAAGATGAGCAGGCTCGCGGCGCCGATGATCCCGACGTTGACGAGCGTGTGCGCGAGCAGCCACTCGGCGCGGGAGAGGGGCGTCGTCGCGAGCTTCTCGAACCGCCCGCCGTCGCGGTGGCGCGCGATCTCGGACCCGACGCGCGACAGCGGCGTGAACAGGACGACGACCGCGAGGTAGCCGGGGATGTAGTAGCCCGCGGGCTCGGCGAAGAGGCCGCCGCCGGTCGGCTGGGTCCGCACCAGCGCGCCGAAGATGACGACGAGGATGACCGGGAAGAAGAAGGTGAAGAACACCGCCGTCCGGCGGCGCGTGAACGAGCGCGCCGCCGCGACCGCCTCCGTCCGGACCCGCCCGAGGCGGCTCATCGCTCCCCTCCGTCGGTGACGGCCTCGGTCGCCTCCGCCGCGCCGCCCCGCCGCGCGTACTCCTCGCCGGTGAGCCGCAGGTACACGTCCTCCAGCGACGGCTCGGACCACGAGAGCGAGTCGAACGCGACGCCGGCCGCGTCGAGCGCGTCGACCGCGTCCCCGATCGCCTCCGGGCGGACGCCGCGCACCCGGAGCCCGCCGTCGGTCGCCTCGACGGTCGGGTCGTCCCCGAGGCGCTCGCGGACGCCGGCCGCGACGCGCTCGACGGTCTCCTCGCCCGTCGCCGTCGCGGTGTCGGCGTCGAGGCGGGGCGCGCCGCCGTGCTCGGCGACCAGTCGGTCGGGGGCTCCGCTCGCGACGACCCGCCCGTCGCGGAGCAGCGCGACCCGGTCGGCGAGCCGCTCGACTTCGTCCATCGCGTGGCTCGTGAGGAAGACGGTCGTCCCGCCGGCCGCGAGCCGCTCGATCAGGCGGTGGATCGCCCGGCGGCCGGCCGGGTCGATCCCCGTCGTCGGCTCGTCGAGGAAGAGGAGGTCGGGGTCGTTGACGACGGCGGTCGCGACGCAGGTGCGCCGCTGCTGGCCCCCGGAGAGCGTCTCGTACCAGGCGTCGGCGTCGTCCGCCATCCCCACGTCATCGAGGACGGACTCGGTGTCGCGGGCCGCGTCGTACAGCCCGCCGTAGTAGTCGACCAGCTCCCGAGCCGTGAGCCGCGCGGGCGGGTCGAACGACTGCGGCAGCAGCCCGATCCGGGCCGGGTCGACCGCCGCCGGCGCCTCGCCGAAGACGCGCAGGTCGCCCTCGGCCTCGGTGGTCCCCGTGAGCGCGCGCACCAGCGTCGTCTTCCCGGCGCCGTTCGGTCCGATGAGCCCGAACACCTCGCCGGCCGCGACGTCGAGGTCGACCCCGTCGAGCGCGACGACCTCGCCGTACTCCTTCCGGACCCCCCCGCCGGCGACGACGGGGTCGGCCGCGGCCCCGTCGGCGGCCGTTCCCGCGGCGGCGTCGGCGGTCGCTGTCTCATCCATGCGATCGACTGCGGCCGCCGCGCGCGTAAGGGTTACTTTTCGGTCGACGCAGGGGTGTCGGCCCCTCCGGCGCGGTCGTGGTCACCGCGCCCGCCCTCCCGGTCAGGTCCGTTACGTCTAAGCGACGCGCCGCCGACTCACGGGACATGCACTACCACGAGGCGGCGGCGTTCCTCTTCGACCTCCGCCGCTTCTCGGTCAAGCCCGGCACGGATCGGGTGGAGGCGCTGCTCGCGCACCTCGGGGACCCGCAGGCGGACGTTCCGTTCGTCCAGATCGCCGGCTCGAACGGGAAGGGCAGCGCGGCGCGGCTGACCGAGTCGGTCCTCCGGGAGGCGGGGCTGTCGGTGGGGCTGTACACCTCGCCGCACCTCTCCGCGCTCGCCGAGCGGGTCCGCGTCGACGGCCGGCAGATGACCGAGTCAGCGATCGCCGACTTCGTCGAGGCGGTGCGCCCGTGGCTGATCGACCGGGCGGCCGCCGGCGAGCCGCTCACCTTCTTCGAGGTCGTCACGGCGATGGCCGTCCGCGAGTTCGCGCGGCGCGACGTGGACGTGGCCGTCCTGGAGGTCGGCCTCGGCGGCGAGTACGACGCGACCAGCGCGGTCGACCCCGTCGCGACCGCCGTGACGAACGTCTCGCTCGAACACACCGACGTGCTGGGCGACACGATCGCCGAGATCGCCCGGACGAAGGCCCGGATCGCCCACCCCGACGCGCCGCTCGTCACCGCCTGTGAGGGCGAGGCGCTCGACGTGGTCCGCGAGGTCGCCGGCGAGGCGGGCGCGCCGGTGACGCGAGTGGTCGGAGACGGCGCGTCGGAGGCGGCCGATCCCGATGATAGCGACGAGGACACCGAAGCCGACGATAGCGACGAGGACGCCGAAGCCGACGATAGCGACGAGGACGCTGAACCCGACGAGCGCGACGAGGGCGCCGACCCCACCGATAGCGACGCCGAACCCGACGACCCGCCGGCGTTCGCGGCGAGCTACGAGGGTCGCGTCAGCGCCACCGACGCCGAGGTCGCGCTCGCCGGCGAGCGCGAGGGCACCTACCGAATCCCGCTCGTCGGGCGCCATCAGGCGACGAACGCGGCCGTCGCCGTCGCGCTCGCGGACCGGACCGCGGCAGCGTTGCGAACCGACCTCGACGACCGCGACGTGCGCGACGGCCTCGCGCGGGCGACGTGGCCCGGCCGGTTCGAGGTGGTCGACACCGCGCCGCTGACCGTCCTCGACGGCGCGCACAACCCCGCGGCCGCCCGCACGCTCGCCGCGACGCTCGCCGAGTACGACTACGACGACCTCCACCTTGTGTACGCGGCGATGCACGACAAGGACCACGCCGAGACGGCTGCGGCGCTCCCGGACGCGGCGACGGCGGTCACCTGCCGGCCCGCCATCGACCGCGCCGAGGACCCCGCGGTCCTCGCGGCGGCGCTGCGCTCCGCCGGCGTCGACCGCGTGACCGCCGGCGACGACGTGGCGGACGCGCTCGCGGCGGCGGTCGACCGCGCCGAGGCGGGCGACTGCGTGCTGCTCGTCGGCTCGCTGTTCGCCGTCGCCGAGGCCCGGGCGGCGCGGATGCGAACGGTCCGCGAGCGGACGGTCCGCGGCGTCGACGGCGCGGCCCACGCGCTCGACACGGCCGGCGTTCAACCAGACGGGATCGCGGCGCACCGGGACGGCGTCGACCACCGCACCCTCACGCTCCGGCTACGAGGCGATCGGGCCGAGCGCGTCGCGGCCGCGGCGCGGATCGTCGGCGGCGACGCAGCACTCGGGGGGCTCGGCGCGAACGAGGACCGGGGGGCCGGCGGCGAGCACGTCCCCGTCACCGTCGCGGGAACGGTCGCCGAGCTCCGCGCGCTCGTCGACCGGCTCGCCGCGAGCGACGGCGGCGGGCTCGGCGGCGTGGCGACCGACATCGCCGCGTCGGTCGGGATCGACGCGCCGGACGGTAGGTCGGCGTCCGCGGACGACGAGTCCGCCCCGGAGTTCCCGTGGAGCGACCGGACCGCCGTGATGGGCGTGCTCAACGTCACGCCGGACTCCTTCCACGACGGGGGGCGCCACGCCGACCTCGACGACGCGGTCGCGGGCGTCGAGCGGATGGTCGACGCCGGGGTCGACATCGTCGACGTCGGCGGCGAGTCGACCCGTCCGGGCGCCGACCCGGTCCCGGCGGACGAGGAGATCGAGCGCGTCGTCCCGACGATCGAGGCGATCCAGTCGGTGCCTGCGGTCGGGTCCGGGGACGTGCTCGTCTCGGTCGACACGCGCAAGCCGGCGGTCGCGCGGGCGGCGCTGGACGCGGGCGCGGACATCATCAACGACGTGACGGGGCTAGAGGACCCGGCGATGCGGTCGGTCGTCGCCGACGCCGACTGCCCGGTGATCGTGATGCACAGCCTCGACGCACCGGTCGACCCGGACGCCGACCCCGAGTACGACGACGTGGTCGGCGAGGTCGTCGACGCGCTGCGCGAGCGCCTCGCGCTGGCCGACACGGCGGGCATCGACCGCGACCGCGTCATCGTCGACCCCGGGATCGGCTTCGGGAAGTCGCCCGCGGAGGACTTCGAGCTGCTCGCGCGCTGCGGCGAGTTCGCGGCGCTCGGCTGCCCGGTCCTCGTCGGCCACTCCCACAAGTCGCTGTACGGCGCGGTCGGGCGCGACGCCGACGACCGCGAGCACGCGACGGTCGCCGGCACCGCGCTCGCGGCCGACCGCGGCGCCGACATCGTCCGGGTCCACGACGTGGCCGAGAACCGCGCGGCGGTCGACGTCGCCGCGGCGGCGAACGGCGCGCTCCGCGACGGGGAGGACCCGGAGTGACTCGGCATCGGCTCCCGCTCGGCCCGGGAGCGGCCCCGCGCCGCGCCGACGGCAGCGTTTTGCCTCGCGATCCCCTCGCGCCGGTATGACCCGGCGCCTGCTGCTCGGCTGTAGCGCGGTCGGGAACGCGCTCGTCGAGCGCGCCCGCGAGGAGCGCGGCGACCGCGACGACCTGGTGGCGATCACGGACGACACCGGCTGGGTGTCGACACTGCGCGACCGCAACGTCGCCACCGTCGAGGCCGACCCCTCCGACCCCGCGACGTATCCGGACTCGGCGGCGGTCGTGCTGGTCGCGAGCGACGACCCCGAGCGCAACGTCGCCGCCGCGCGCGCCGCTCGGGACAGGTACCCGGACGCGATGATCGTCGCGCACCTCGGTACGGCGCCGACCGAGGAGCAGCGGGCGGCGGTCGAGGCGGTCGCCGACCGCGTGGTCGACCCCGTCGAGGCGGTCGTCGATCGGGTCTCCGAGGCGATCGGACTCGCCGACGGTCGCGGCGCCTCCCCCGGGGCGGCCCTCTCGCGCGCCAATGCCGACGACGGCGAGAAGCCGGCCCGGCTGCTCGCGACGCTCCGGGGGTTCTCGGGGCCCCTGTTGGTCGTCGCGCACGACAACCCCGACCCGGACGCCATCGCCAGCGCGCTCGGGCTGGCGCGGATCGCGGAGTCGATCGGCGTCGACGCCGACGCCTGCTACGGCGGCGACATCTCCCATCAGGAGAACCGCGCGCTGGTGAACCTCCTCGACATCGGGCTCCGGTCGTTCGACGGGGTGGACCTCGACGAGTACGGCGGCGTCGCCCTGGTCGACCACTCCCGCGCCGGGATCAACGACAGCCTCCCCGAGGGCCACCCGGTCGACGTGGTCGTCGACCACCACCCGCCGCGGGGGCCGGTCGCGGGATCGTTCGTCGACATCCGGCCCGACGTCGGTGCGACGAGCACGCTCATCGCCGAGTACCTCTCGCGGTACGGGATCGCGCCGGACCGGGAACTCGCCACGTCGCTGCTGTACGGCATCCGGATCGACACGAAGGACTTCACCCGCGCGACCGCGACCGACGACTTCGAGGCGGCCGCCGCGCTGCTCGCGCACGCCGACGAGTCGACGCTCGAACGCGTCGAGAGCCCGAGCGTGAGCCCGGAGACGCTCCGCGTCCTCGCGGCCGCCATCGAGAACCGCGACGTGCGCGGGTCGGTCGCGGCCTCCTGCGTCGGCGAGATAACCGACCGCGACGCGCTCGCGCAGGCGGCCGATCGGCTTCTCGACCTGGAGGACGTGACAGTGACGTTCGTCTACGGCTACACCGACGGCGTGATCTACGGCTCTGCCCGCGCCCGCGGCGCCGAGGTCGACGCCGGCGAGTTGCTGCGCGACGCGCTCGATCCCGCGGGGTCGGCCGGGGGCCACGCCTCGATGGCTGGCGCGCAGGTCCCGCTCGGCATCCTCTCCGCGGTCGACGAGTCGGAGTCGCTGCCCGAGGTCGTCGAGGAGTTCGTCGCCGGGCGCTTCTTCGAGGCCCTCGACGACGCGCCGGCGCAGCCGACCGGGCTTCCGCCGGAGTTCCCGACGGACTGAGGCGCCGTCGTGCGAACCGGTCGCGAGGCGGCGTAAGACACTCATCACCGGGCGCCGAGATAGCGCCTGTTCCCGCCATGTCCGACGGCCTCTACGACGAGCGCCCGCGGCTGTACGACGCGATCCAGTCGGAGTGGGACTACGACCGCGACGCCGGCTTCGTGTTCGACGCGCTCGCCGACCGCGGCGTCGACCCCGAGCGTCTGCTGGAGGTCGGCTGCGGAACCGGCGAGCACACGCGCCGGTTCGCGGCCCGCGGAGTCGACGTGACCGCGATCGACGTCCACGAGGGGATGCTCGCGGTCGCGCGGGAGAAGTGCCCCGCCGACGCCGTCTCGATCTACCGGACCGGGCTCCCGGAGCCGGACCTACACGACACCGAACCGTTCGACGCCGCCGTCGCCATCCGCGGCGTCGTGAACCACCTCGGGCCCGGCGACCTCGACCCCGCGCTCGCCGCGCTCCGGGACCGACTCCGGCCCGGCGGCGTCCTCGTCTTCGATAATTCCCCGCTGCCGTCCGACGGGAACTCCCCGGGTCTCGACGTTGGCCACAACACAAATGGGGAACTCCGGTACGTCCGCGTCGCGCACCACGTCGCGACCGACGACGGCCGGCTCGACTGGCGCGCGGTGACGTTCACCCCCGACGGCGACCCGTTCACCGACCGGCGCCGGATGACGCCGTTCGCCGACGAACGGATCGGCGACGCGCTCGCAGATGCCGGGTTCGACGACGTTGACGTGTCCTCGGGGTACGGCCCCGGCGACGACCGGAGCGTGTTCGTCGCGGTGCGGTGAGCGGGTCCGCGGCAGTTCGTCGAACGGGTCCGCGGCAGTTCGTCGAGCGGGTCCGCAGCAGTTCGTCGAGCGGGTCGGTGGTGGTCCGGCGGGCAAGTCCGCGGCAGCATCGGCGGGGCGGTCGTGCGGGAATCGCGCAACGGTCGCAACGTACATAGGACGCGGCGGCCAACTGTAGGTAATGACCGACGACATCGTCGAACACCGCCGACTCATCATCGCCGGCACCGGTATCTCGGGTCTCTCCGCGGCCATATACGCCGCGCGCTCGAACAACGACCCGCTGCTCGTCGAGGGCGACGAGCCGGGCGGCCAGCTCACGCTGACGACCGACGTGGAGAACTACCCCGGCTTCCCCGAGGGGATCTCCGGGCCGGGGCTGATCAACGACATGAAAGAGCAGGCGCAGAAGTTCGGCGCCGAGACCCGAAACGGCGTCATCGAGGACGTCTCGAAGGAGCCGGCGGGCCACTTCCACGTCGCGCTCACCGACGGCGACGTGTACACCGCCGACGCCGTCATTGCGGCGTCGGGCGCCAGCGCGCGGACGCTCGGCGTCCCCGGCGAGGAGGAGCTGATGGGTTACGGCCTCTCCACCTGCGCGACCTGCGACGGCGCGTTCTTCCGCGACGAGGACATGCTCGTCGTCGGCGGCGGCGACGCCGCGATGGAGGAGGCGAACTTCCTGACGAAGTTCGCGGACACGGTGTACATCGCGCACCGCCGCGAGGAGTTCCGCGCCGAGGACGTGTGGATCGAGCGCACGATGGACGCCGTCGAAGACGGCGAGATCGAGCTCCTCCTCAACACCGAGCTCACCGAGATCCACGGCACCCCCGAGGACGGCATCGACCGCGTGACCCTCGTCGAACACCCCGACGGCCACCCGAAGGAGAAGCTCGACGACCCCGCGACCGCCGACGCGGTCGACGAGTACGACTTCGACGTGGGGGCCGTCTTCTACGCCATCGGTCACACGCCGAACACCGACTTCCTCGAAGGCACCGGTATCGAGACCGACGACGACGGCTACCTGCTCACCGAGGGCGGCCGCGGCGGCGGCCAGACCCGGACCGGCGTCGAGGGGCTCTTCGGCGCGGGCGACGTGGTCGACTTCCACTACCAGCAGGCGGCCACCGCCGGCGGGATGGGCGTGAAGGCCGCGCTCGACGCCGACGAGTACCTCTCCGAGCGCGAGCGCGCCGGCGAGCTGTACGAAGGCGAGCTCGACGCCGCGGCCGCGGACGACTGAAGCGCGGTCCGTCGGTTCCGACGCGTTCGATTCGCCGTCTCGACGGCTCCGTCCACACCCGTGACGCGATCGGTGACGCAAACCCCTCTTTGAGTTATACGCGGTACTATTTCCGCCTCTCCCGTCGTTGGACACGTGATGAACAGACGCGGTCTGGTCGTCGTCGCCGCTGCGCTCGCGTTGTTCGTGACCGGTAGCGCCGTCGCCCTCGCCGGCCCCGTGTCGGGAGGGCCCGGCGGCCTCCTCGGCGGGGCGAGCGATCCGCCGGCGCTGCTCCACTTCGATACCGACGAGGTCCGCTGTCCCGACGACTTCTCGGCGAACAGCTCGACGTCGGTGGTCGCCGGCGCCGAGAACACGGAGATCACGTACTCCAGAAACGTCTCGCTGCCGGGACCCTCGCACGCGATCGGCGGCCCGACGTTCGAGCGGGTGAACGACTCCGCCTACGTGCTCGACGTTCCGACCGAGGAGACGGACGCGGCGCCGCGGTCGTGTTCCGGCGTCGTCCGCTACAACGGCACAGTGCGGATTCCCGCGGCCGACGACCCGTGGACCCTGATCGTGAAACAGGACGGCGAGACGGTCACGACGCTGCGCGGCGACTCGGACTCCTCGCTCCTCGGCGGGTCGACGAGCGTGAGCGGCAGCGTTTCGGCTCCCGATTCTGGGAGCAACTCGACGGACTCGTCGGAGTGAATCGGGCGAGCTATCGTAGCCGAACTCCCAGTTGCTCGCTTATGAACAACTGACAATCGACCGGCGGTGGCCGCATCCAAAGCCCCAGCCGAGAGGCGGGCGCACGCTCGCTGTGTTCCTCAGTCGCTCGCGCTGCTCGCTCCTTTCGGTGCTTGCGTGGCCTGTGCCCGTCTCTCGGCTGCCCATTTGAATCCCACCCCGCACAGCAACCGCACCTCACACCTCCCCAGCCTCGTCAGTCGCCCTCCGCGTTGCTCCGGGCGACTGACTCCCTCGCGCGCGCTCCTCGCGCCCTCCGGGCGCTCGGAGGCACGCGCCACCGTAGTTCTATTTGTAAATGGTCGCCATCGCCGACCGATTCAGGACAGAATCTCCACGTCGTACCCTTCCGCTTCGAGTGCGTCGACGATGTCGGCGGCGTGTTCGGCGTCGTCGGTCTCTAATTCGAGTTCGAGTTCGGCGGCGTTGACGGCCACGTCCCGCGAGGTTCGGTCGTGGTGGACCGCGTACACGTTCGCGCCGGTGCGCGCGACGATGCTGGAGACGCGCTCCAGTTCGCCGGGTCGGTCCTTCAGGTCGATCGTGATCTTGAGGTACCGGCCCATCTGGACGAGCCCGCGCCGGACCACGGTGCCGAGGCGGTTGAGGTCGATGTTACCGCCGCAGAGCGCGGCGACGACCGTCTCGCCGTCGTCGTACTCGAACGCCTCCGAGAGGACGGCGGCGAGCGCGACCGCGCCCGCGCCCTCCACGAGCGTCTTCGCGCGCTCCAAGAGCAGCGTGAGGGCCAAGGCGATCTCGCGGTCGTCGACGGTGACGACCTCGTCGACGTACTCGGCCATGACCTCGAGGGTCTCCTCGCCGACTGACCGCGTCGCGATCCCGTCGGCGATCGTGTCGACGCTGTCGATCTCCGTGACCTCGCCCGCCTCGAGCGACTTCGCGGCCGACGCCGCACCCTCCGCCTGGACCCCCACGACGCGCACGTCCGGCAGCTGCTCTTTGATCGCCACCGAGACGCCCGAGATCAGGCCGCCGCCGCCGATCGGGACGACGACCGTGTCGAGGTCGGGGCAGTCGTCGACGATCTCCAAGCCGAGGGTCCCCTGTCCGGCCATCACCACGGGGTCGTCGAACGCGTGGACGTAGGTCCGGTCCTCCTCGCGCTCCAGCCGGTGCGCGTACGCCTGCGCTTCGTCGTAGTCGACGCCCTCCAGGCGAACGCTCGCGCCGTACCCGCGGGTGGCCTTCACCTTCGAGACGGGCGCGAACTTCGGCATCACGACGGTGGCGTCGACGCCAGCGCGACTCGCCGCCAGCGCGACGCCCTGCGCGTGGTTCCCGGCGCTCGCGGTGACGACGCCGGCCTCGCGCTCCGCCTCCGAGAGCGTCTGTATCCGGTTCATCGCGCCGCGAATCTTGAACGCGCCGGTCCGCTGGAAGTTCTCCAGTTTCAGGTGGAGGTCCGCGCCGCTCATCTCGGAGAACGAGCGCGACCGCTCAAGCGGCGTGTGGCGGGCGACGCCCGAGACCCGCTCGCGCGCCTCGCGGATGTCGGCAAGACTGAGCATGCCACCCCGTCGCCGCGCCGCCCGCTAATCGGTTCCGGTCGGGGGCGACCGTCCACGGGACGGTCGACGGCACCCGCCGCGGTCGCCGTGTGCCGACTGCCTGCCGCCGGGCGGCCCGGCACGCCGAGCCGACGGCTCGCGGTCGGTGAAAGGGGGAATGCACGCGTGTGACGTGCGAGTGAAACGATGCGACGGAAATACAAAAAGGTGGGGCTACCAGAGCGAAAGTGAAACCGCACGACAGCGGCGCCGTCATCCGCCCGTCAGACGGTATCTCGGGGGGTCAGTCGCACCCGCACGTCGCGGGCGTCGAGGACGGAGCGCACTCGGTTGTGGAACGGGCCGGATCCGGGCCACGTCGCGTCCGCGTCGAGGCGCTCGGGGTCGCCGACGTACACCGCGGCGGCGTCGGGGTAGTCGGCCGGCGCGTCGAGCGGGACGGTCTCGCGGACGTACAGTCCGCCCCCGACGTCCTCGTAGGCGTCGAGCGCGTCGACGGCCTCCGTCCGGAGGAGTCGGCCCCCCGTCTCGCCGCCCGGCGCGAGCGTCGGGTACCGCCCCTCCACGAGCCGGAGGCCGTCGAGCGTCGCGGAGCCGACGAAGACGAACGAGTCGACGACCTCGGCGACCCGCTCCGGTTCGGTCAGCGTCCCGTACACGAAGACGTCCATGGGTGCCGTGGGTCGCTCGCGGCTTTCAACGTTCGGACGGCTCCCCGCGGCGTCTCTCTCGCCGCGCTGCGGCCGGCCTCCCGACGAATCCACAACCGTTTTACTCGCTTCCGCGGTCGGATTCGTAATGTCTACGCTGCGCGGCCACCGCGCCGTCTCCCTGATCGGAGCCGGCCTCCTCGTCGCCGCCGCGGTCCACCACGGCGCCGAGATCGGCGCCATCGGGAGCTCCGCCGGGCCGCTGCTGGCGTTCGCGCTCGACGGCGGGATCGCGGTCGCGGTCCTCGTCGCCGGCCGCCGGATCGCTCGCCGGGACCTCTCGCCCGCCGAGGAGCAGCGCGTCGCGCGGTGGACCGCCACCGGAACCGTCCTCGCCGTCGCCGCCTTCGCCGCGACGCTCGCCGTGCGCGCCTTCGAGGGCCGTCCGCTCGTCGAGCCGGCCTTCCCGATGCTCGTCGCCGCCGGCGTCGGGAGCCTCGGCGGCGCGATCGCGGGGTACTACGCGGTCCGGCAGTCGGCGGAGGCGCGCCGGGCGCGGGACGCGGTCCGCGCCGTCTCCTTCGTCAACCACCTCCTGCGGCACGACCTCCGAAACGACCTCTCGACGATCCGCGGCTACGCCGACCTGCTCGACGACCCCGACGGCTCCGGTCACGCCGAGACCGTTGCGGCGAAGGCGAGCGAGGGGCTCGAACGCATCGAGGCGACGAGCGCGGTCGCGGACGCGATCCTCGGCGACGCGGACTCCAGCCGCGTCGATCTCGCGGACACGACCCGAGACGTGCTGGCGGGGGTCGCCGACGGGGAATCGGCGGCGATCGAGACCGACCTCCCGGACGCGGCCCCCGTCGCCGCCAACGACGGCGTGCGGTCGATCGTCCATAACCTCGTCGAGAACGCGGTCGAACACAGCGGTCCGGGCGTCACCGTCCGCGTCGCCGTCCGCGCCGACGGCGACGAGGCGGCGCGCCTCGGGGGCGACGACGGGGTCGCGCTGGTCGTCGAGGACGACGGTCCGGGGCTTCCCCCGGAGGTACGGGACGGGTCGTTCCTGACCGACGAGGCGGTCGGCGGGGCGAGCGACGGCGGCGTCAGCGGCCTGCGGCTGGTCGCGACGCTCGCGGACGCGTACGACGGGTCCCTCGACACCGGCGAGTCGTCGCTCGGGGGAGCGCGGTTCACGGTGACGCTCCCGCACGCACCGGCCGACTCGGCCGGCTCCGATACGTAGAAACCGCGGGCGCTCGTCGGGACCGACGCATGGACCTCCCGCGGCTGCGGCGCGTCTGGAAGCGCGTGTTCTCGCTCGCGTGGCCCGTGATGGCCGAGCAGACGTTCCGCACCGCGATGCGGACGACCGACATCCTGGTCACCGCGCTGTTCTCCCCGGCCGCCGTCGTCGCGATCGGCCTCGCCGACCTGTACGCCCGGTTCCCGCTGCGGATCGGGCTCGGCCTCGGCGGCGGCGCCATCGCGCTCTCCTCGCAGGACACCGGCGCGGGCGCCGCTGAGAACCGCGACGAGGCGGTGACGCAGGCGATCGTACTCGGCGCGCTCGCCGGGATTCCGTTCGTCCTCTTCGGGGTCCTCTTCGGCGAGCTCGCGATCGACGTGTTCGGCCGTCTGGTCGGCGAGGGGACCTCGCCCGCGGTCGTCGACCTCGGGTCGACGTACCTCGCGATCGTGTTCGCGACCGCCCCCGCGCGCCACGTCGCCCTCGTCGGCGCCCGCGCGCTCCAGGGCACCGGCGACACCCGCACGCCGATGTACGTCAACATCGCCGCCAACTCCGTCAACATCGCCGGTTCCGTCGTCCTCGGTCTCGGCCTGTTCGGCTTCCCGCGGCTGGAGGTGTTCGGCGTCGGTCTCGCGACCGCGACCGCGAACGTACTCACCGCCGGGCTGCTCTGTTTCGCCATCTGGGGGTCGTGGACCGACGCCGACTTCGCGTGGCCGCGCGACCTCACCATCGCGAAGCAGCTCCTCGTGGTGAGCGCCCCGCGCGTGCTGGAGGGGTTCGGCTCGGAGATCGCCGAGTTCCCGTTCAACGCGCTCCTCCTCGGCTTCGGCGAGTCGGTCAACGCCGGCTTCCAGATCGGTCGCCGGGTCTACCAGCAGGTGACCGGCCCGCTCTCGCGCGGCTACAACGTCGCGGCGTCGGTCCTCGTCGGCCAGGCGCTCGGCGAGGGCGACCCGGCGGGCGCGCGGTTCGACGGCTGGGCCGTCGCCGGGCTCGGCGTGCTCACGGTCGGAACGATCGGGCTCGGGCTCGTGATCGGCGCGCCGCGGATCGTGCCGATCTTCACCGACGACGCGGCGACGGTCGCGTCCGCGGTCGACTTCGCGCGGGTGTACGGGCTCGCCGGCGCGGCCCTCGCCTGCTTCTCCGCGCTCTCCGGGTCGCTCCAGGGCGCGAGCGAGACCCGGATCCCGCTCGTCGCGCGCGTCTCGGCGATGTTCGGGTTCTTCCTCGGGCTCTCGTGGCTGCTCGGACGCACCGTCGGGCTCGGCCCCACGGGCGCGTACGTCGGCGTGTCCGCGGCCTACGCGTGGATGGCGCTCGTCGTCATCGCCGGCTTCCGCTACTCGGGTTGGGCGACCCGCGCCGCGGACATGATGGACGCGCGCGGGTCCGGCCCGGACGCCGACCCCGACCCGCAATCGGGCGCCGAATCGGACCCCACGCCGGGCGAAAAATCGTCGTAGCCGCCGCGGTCGCCTCCAAACCCGCTCTTACGGCTCGCCGCCGAGCGACTCCTGCTCCGACCCCGCGTCGCCCCTGAGCCGGCGGCGGCGCTTGTCGTAGGCGGCCTCCAGTTTCGCGTTCGTCGCCCGCGAGACGAGGTAACAGTCGGCGTCGCCGTCGTCGCGGGGGTGCGCGCTCGCGACCCAGACGTGGCCGTCGCCGGCCGACAGGTCGTCCGCCCAGCGCTCGGCGGCCGCGCGGCTCTCGAAGGTGTGGCTGGGACCGTCCTCGAAGACGAGCCGTCCCACCTTCGCGTTCCGCTTGCGGGCCGAGGGTTTGATCGCGACGACGACGCTCACACCCGACGATCGACCGCCCTCGAATAAAAACCTCGTCAGACGCCGGCGCGCTCAGTCGTCGGCGACGGCGCTCGGGTCGGCGCCCGCCGCGTCCGCCTCCGCCGCGAGCAGCCGGTCGAGCCCGTCGACCATCCCGACGACGCTCGCGCGGGTGATGTCCGCGTCCGACGCCGAGACGCTCACGGAGCGGTCGCCCCGCGAGAGGTCGACCTCAACCGTGACGACCGCGTCGGTGCCGCCCGTGATCGCGTCGACGTGGTAGGAGTCGAGCTCGAAGGCGACGTCCGCCTCGGCGCCCGCGTCCCCGCCGCGCCCGCCGTCGTCGCCCGCGAGCGCCGCGCGGACCGCTTCGAGGCCGGCGTCGACGGGACCCGCGCCGGTGCCGGAGGCGACGCGCTCGTCCTCGCCGACTCGGAGCCGCACCGAGGCGGTCGGGAGGTTCCCGCCGGAGGTCGCCGAGAGGTCGACGAGCTCCACGTGGCGCTCGCGTTCGCGCCCGCGCACGTCGTCGGCGATCGCGAGCAGGTCGGCGTCGGTGACCCGCTTGCCGCGCTCGCCGAGCTCCTTGACGCGGGCGACGACCTCGCGCAGCTCGCCGTCGTCGACCGCCACGTCGTGCTCGGCGAGCGCCGCCTTCACCCCCGCGCGCCCGGCGTGCTTCCCGAGGACGAGCCGGCGCTCCCGGCCGACGGTCTCGGGCGGGTACGGCTCGTACATCGTCCCGTCCTTCAACGTGCCGTCCGTGTGGATCCCCGACTCGTGGGCGAAGGCGTTCGCGCCGCAGACGGCCTTGTTCGGGGGGAGCGCGACGCCGGTCGCCTCTGAAACGGCCCGGCAGAGCCGATAGAGCCGAGATAGCTCGACCGTGTCGACGTCGTACGACTCCCCGAGCGCGATGGCGACCTCCTCGAGCGCGACGTTGCCGGCGCGCTCGCCGACCCCGAGGACGGTGCCGTGGACGGTGTCGGCGCCGGCCTTCAGCCCCGCGTGGACGTTCGTCAGTCCGAACCCGAGGTCGTCGTGGGTGTGGAGGCTCGTCGGGCCGAGGTCAGCGAGCCGCGAGACGACGCGGGCGGTCCGTTCGGGGTCGGCCGCGCCGACCGTGTCGCAGTAGCAGATCCGGTCCGCGCCGGCGTCGAGCCCGGCGCCGAGCAGGCGTTCGAGGTAGTCGAGGTCGGCGCGCGAGCCGTCCTCGCCGAGGACCTCGACCCACAGACCGTGATCCGTCGCGTACTCGACGAGTTCGACGGTCGTCTCGACGACCTCGTCGCGGGTCGACCCCACCTTCGTCTCGACGTGCTTGTCGGAGGCGGGGACGACGAGGTTCACCCCGTCGACGCCGCAGTCGAGCGCGTGGTCCACGTCGGCCCGCACCCCGCGGGCGAAGCTCGTCACGGTCGCGTCGACTCCCTCGTCGGCGACGCGGCTGATCGCCTCGCGCTCGCCCGCCGAGGTACACGCCGAGCCGGCCTCGATCAGGTGGACGCCCGCGGCGTCGAGCTCGCGGGCCACGTCGACCTTCTCGCTGGGGGTCATCGAGACGCCCGGCATCTGTTCGCCGTCGCGCAGGGTGGTGTCGAGTAGCTGTACCTCGTCGAGGTCGGTGAGTGGTGTTCGGGTCAAAAGGGAGTCCGTCGGCTCTGCGGTGGTCTCGGGGTCGGTGCCGCCGCGGGGCGGTCGTGCCCCGGAGTCGTTATCGTCGGAGAATTTCGCGGCCAGCCGCCGCGAGGCGACTTCCTCTATCCTCCGAACGATCGCGAGTGTCTCGCGTCATTCGTACCCGTGCGAACAATGTACACACGTATAAACTGCCGGGTCGCGTCAGGTTTGGCCGAGCGATCCTCGCCGTGACCCGGGGTATCGCCGAGGGATCCTCGGCGCGGGTCGGCGAGAGCGTCACACGCCGGCGGTTTCACACGCGGCCGGCGACAGGATTACGACCCGCCCCCGAGAGCGACGCCCATGGAGCGAGCCGCGATCGACGACGTCGACGTCGTCACGAACCCGATGGGCGTTCACGACATCCGAAAGCCGGTCTCGCGCGCGCTCGGCGCCGACCACGTCGCGATGAACTACTTCGAACTCGCGCCCGGCGACGCCTTTTCCGGCGGCCTCCACACTCACGGCGACCAGGAGGAGATATTCTACGTGCGCTCGGGCACCGCCACGTTCGAGGTCGGGCGCGAGCGCGAGGGCGTCGAGGTCGGCCCCGACGAGGCGATCCGCTTCGCGCCCGGCGAGTTCCAGTCCGGATTCGTCCCCGAGGACGCCGACGAGGAGGTGATCGCGTGGGCGATCGGCGCGCCGGGCGCGCGCCACGACTGGGACCGGATCGAGTCGATCGTCGAGTGCCGTGACTGCGGCGAAGAACGGGTCCACGACACCGAACTCACCGACGAGGGCCGGTTCCGGTTCACCTGTACCGAGTGCGGCACGTCGTTTTCGCCGTGAGGATCGTTTGCGGCGCTCGGTGACCACCGCCCGCGCCGCCTCAGCCCAGCAGCGACCGGAGCGACCGCCGCCGCGTGCCGCACTCGGCGGCGTAGTCGCAGGTCGAACAGCGGCCGTCGTCGACGCGCGGCGGGGGCCCGTCGATCGACCGCGCCGCGCGGAGCGCCTCGCGGTACGCCGCCTTCTTCCGGAGCGTGAGCCGGACCTCGCGGACGACCCCGACGGCCGGGTACTCGACCAGCGCGCGCGGTAGCTCGCGCTCTCGCTCCCACGCCAGCGCCTTCGCGATCCCGACCGCACGGACCGCCTGCGGCTCCCACACGCCGTTCTCCGGCGGCTCGCCCGACGAGACCAGCGTCGGAATCGGCGGGGGAGACTGTTCCGTCTCGTCCGGGTCCTCCGCCCCTCCGCTCGGTTCCAGCACCTTGTGAACGGTGCCGTGGCAGTCCTTGCCCGAGAGGAACCCGCGCTCGCTCGCGGGGTCGACGAGGGAGCCGTACTCCTCGCGCTCTCGGAGCCGGTCCAGATTCCGGCGGTAGGCCGCGGGCGATCGGTGAAGCGGAAGCTGCCGGAGCGCCCGATCGGGCGCGTCGACGAGTTCGTCGTACCGGAACGCCAGTCCGATGCGCTCGCGCGCCTTCGGGGGGACGCTCCGCTCGTCGTCGCGCCGAACGTAGTAGAGTTGGCGGGGACAGTACGCCGCGCGGGCCAAGTCGCTGAACGGGACGAGGGTCACGCGAGCCGCTGGCCGCGGCTTCGCTTATAAATGAACGACGGCGCGTGCCTCCGAGCGCCCACCGGGCGCGAGGAGCACGCGCGAGGGAGTCGCTGGCCCCGGAGCGAAGCGAAGGGTGCCAGCGACGAGGCTGGGGAGGTGTGAGGCTGCGGTGCTGTGCGGGGCGGGACTCAAAGGGGCAGCCGCGAGGACGAAGCACGGCGACGCAAGGACCGCAAGGAAGGAGCGCCAGCGACTGACTGAGGACCGCAGCGAGCCGCGCGAGTCCTCGCGGCTGGGGCTTTGGAGGTGTTCGTTACGGATCCGTCAGCATCCATTTATAAGCGAGCGGCTGGGGCTTTGGAGGTGTTCGCCGCCGCTCAGTCGTCGACTATTTATAAGGATACGTCCGTCTCGATGTCTTCGGTCGCCTCGCGGAGGCCGTCCTCGCGGGCGTCGCTCGCGAGCGATCCCTCGATATCGGCGTCGGTAAGGAGGTCGCGGAACGCGTCGCGGAAGCGGTCGTTCGCCCGCGTGGAGGCGATGTCGGTGCGCGCGACGGCGGCGTACCGGGCGACCGTGTCCGGCGCGGCGTCCAGTTCCTCGGCGCACTCGACGATCGAGTTCCCGGCGGCGGTGAGCCGCTTCAGGTCGGCGTACGCGAACGGCGGGTCGGCGCCGTCGTCGGTCCCGACCTTACGGTCCGACTCGCGGACGAGGTGGAGGTCGAGACGCGCCTTCCGGACGGTCTCGGTGTCGATATCGTCCGGATCGACCTTGGCGTCGCCGTCCTCGCGATCGCCGAGTTCGTCGCGGATCGCCGCCGCGACCGCCGCGTCGCTCTCGTCTGCGAACCGGCCGCGGGCGACCAGCGCGTAGGCGGCGTCGCCGAGCGGCGTCGAGAAGCCGTACCGCTCCCGCATCGCGGCGACGAGGTCGCGGACCCCCTCGCTGGCGTCGTCGCGATTGACGAGGGTCCCCCGCTCCGCCTCCTGGCGTTCGGTGACCGTCTCCGAGCCGGTGGCGTCGACGAACAGGTCGCGGAGTTCGGCGGTCTTCTCGTCCATGGGAGCGGTCCTACGCGGGCACGGCTGAAAAGCCTCGTGTCGGCGCGGCGTCCACACCGGTATCGCTCCGGCCTCACACCAACCCACCCACGGTGAACACCACGTAACAGCACGCCACCAGCGCGCCCGAGTGGAGCAGCGCGGCGTACCGCCCTCGCGCGGCGGTCCCGGCGAACCACCCGGACGCCAGCATGGTCGCCTGCGTGACGACGTACAGTCGGAACCGCTCCAACTCGGGGTATACCCCCTCCGGCTCCGTCACGGCCTCGGACGCGGCCGCGAACTCCGCGAGCCGCGCGGCGTCGACGACCTGCGTGTTGACGACCGCGACGACGCCGGCGACGAGGACCGCCGCGGCCCAGCCGACGGCGATGTACGGCTGCATCGACGAGCGGAGCGCGCGCTGCTCGCTGTACAGCCGCCCGACCTCGATGCGGAGCGTCTCGAAGATGGCGTCGGCGTCGCTGCCGGCGTTTAACGCCCCCGTGACGAGCCCGAGCGTCCGCGCGGCGAGCGGCGTGTCGACGCGGTCGACGAACCGCTCGATGGCGGCCCCGCGGAGGTCGACCGCGGTCGGCTCCTCCGGTGAGCCGGCTCCGGGCTCCGAACGGGCCGAGTCGGCGGGCGCGGTCGTCGACCGCAGCGCGAACGCGAGGTCGGCCACGTCGTCGTCGAGGACGCCGAGGTCGGCGTCGCGCGCGACCGCCGCCACCGCGGCCTCGAGGGGGCGCCCCTGCGCGACGTGGCCCGAGACGGCGTGGACGAAGTCGGCGAGTTCGCGGTCCTTCGCGTCGTCGATCCGCGTGCGGCGCGCCGCGACGAGCCCGACGGGCACCGCGAAGGCGGCGTAGCCGACGAGGGCGACGTTGACCAGCGTGTAGCCCGCGACCGCGAGCCAGAGCGCGAGGGCGACCGCCGGCCCCGCGGCGACGACGGCCGTGCTCGCGGGGTTGCGCCCGGCGGTCGCGAGGACCGCCCGCGGGCTCGCCGGCGCCTCGTAGCTCGCCCGCTGGCTCGGCGGGCGGAGCGTACCCACCGCGACCGCCGCCGCGAGGCCGAACGCGACGAGGAACGCGACCGCGCCGTAGAGGACGACCGCCCGGGTCGGGACCACGCCGACCGGCGTCGAGACCGGCGGGAGCAGCTCGGGGATCACGACCGACAGCGCGGTCGCGCCGATGACGAGAAGCGCCGGCAACACCAACACGGCGACGAACAGCTCCGTGAGCAGTTCGAGGAACCGCCGGGCTCGCTTCCGGGCGCGGTCCTGCCGGTGCGAGAGCATCCGGCGCTCGGTCGCGAGGAACTCGGAGAGCGCCTCGTCGCCGGTGGCAGCGTGTTTCCGGAACTTGAGGAGGAACGGCGCGAGCAGCTCCCGCGACGGGGTGTCCCGCGCCACGCGCCGGAGCCCCTCGTCGAGGCTCCCCGCGAGCCGGGCGGCGTTGAGCGCCTTCCGGAACGAGGTCGCGGTGCCGCCGTACGCGTCGCCGTCGGCCGCCTTCCGGAGCATGGCCCGCGGCTCGTCGCTCCCCGAGGAGAGCAGTTCGAGGTAGCGCACCGCCCCCGGGAGGGTGCGCTCGATGTCCGTCCGCCGCGTCGCGACCACCCACCGCAGGTGGAGTCCGGCCACCGCGACCGTCGCGCGCTTGGCGAGGAGCGCGACACCGGTAGCGACGAGCAGCGCGGCCCGGTCCGTGCGGAGCGGGCCGACCGAGTCCGGCGTCGGGGCCGGCGTCGCCGTCGACCCTGCTGCGAGCAACGCCGCGCCGAACCGCGCCTCGACCGCGGCCGCGACCGCGGGCGCCGCGCCCGCCGCGACGACCAGCGCGGGCAGGAAGGCGGCGGCCGCGACGATCCACGAGAGCCCGTACGCCCCCGAGAGGTACGTCTCGAACCCGGTGTCGAGCGCGGTGCCGCGGTACCGCTTCCGGTCGGCGTCGTGCCGCCGGTCGCTCGCGTGGCGCGCGAACAGCGCGTAGCAGACCCGGCCGACGACCGCGAACCGCCCGCCCGCCGCGACGGGGTCGTCCGCGCCCGTCTCGCCTGTCGCGTCTACACTCGCCGCGTCCGCTCGGTCCGCGTGCGCCGCGTCCGCTCTGTGCGCGTGCGCCGCGTCCGACTGGCCCGCGCACGTCCCGGCCGCGCTCGCGCCGTTCGCCTCGGAGCCGACCGTTTCGGTCGCGCGACGCCGGCTCACGGCCGCCTCCGTGCCGCTGACTCGTCTCGGCTCTCGCCCCCGTCGTCGCGGTCCATCATCCGCGCGGCGCGCTCGACGGTCGCGGCCTCGTCGGTACGCAGGTCGGCGAGGAACTCGAACAGTTCGTCCGGGTCGTCGACGCCGTCTCGCACGAGGAACTCCACGTACCGACGCTTCGACGCGAACTCGGCGGCGACTGCCTCGCGGTCACGGTCGGTCCGGCTTGCGATCCGGTCGAAGGCGCGGAACAGCGGGTCGCTGTCCCGACCGCCGCCCGGAGCTTCGCCCGCCGCGGTCGCGCTCGACGCCGCCCCGTCCGCGTCGCCGCCCGGCGCGCCGGGGAACCGGAACGTCCCGTCGCCGTCGCGCCACGCGACCGTGTTGTACCGGACGGACTCCCCGCCCGCCTCGACGACGCCCGCACCGCCGCGCTTCGGGTCGCCGGTCGGGCTCCGCGTCGCCTCCGGGCCGAGGCCGTCGTACGCGGCCTCGGAGAGCGGCTCGATCGCCCGCGAGACGTACCGCTCGCCGTCGACCCGCCGCGGGAAGACGACGAGGTCGACCTCGCGCAGCAGGCGCGCGGGCAGGTCGCGCTCTCGCAGGCGGTTCGCCAGCGCCTCGACGTCCTCCGCGTGCGTCGTCCCGATCACGCCGTGGCCGGTGTTCAGGCTCTCGGCGAAGGTCTCGAAGCTCTCCGGGGTGTTGATCTCGGCGATGATCTCGACGTCCGGGTTGAGGTAGTTGGCCTCGGTCATCAGCTCGGCCATTCCCACCGACTTGTAGGCGTCCTCGTGGTCGCGCGTGGTGAGCGAGACGCCCGTCTCGTGGGGGAGCCGAACCTCGCGGGAGCCCTCGTCGACGGAGACCGGTCGGGCGTCGAACGGGATGAACGGCGCGTGAGCGTTGAGCAGCGTCGTCTTGCCGACCCCCGTCGGTCCGGCGAAGAGGACGACCCCGCGGTGTTCGTACAGCAGCCACAGCAGCGTCACGAGGTCAACCGACAGGGTCCCGCGCTCGATCAGGTCGACCGGGGCGAGCGCGTCTGCGCGCTGCTTCCGGATCGAGACGTGCGGGCCGCACTCAGAGATGACCGGGAGCGCCACCGCACACCGGATCGTCTGCGGCACGCCGTCGAGTTCGAGGTTCACCTTCGCTGAGGGCGTCGAGGCGTTGAGCTCCGTCCCGTCGCGGGCGGCGATCCCCGTGACGACGTCGACGAACGTCGTCTCGTCCTCGAACGCGAGGTTCGTCGGGATCCGAGAGCCGACCGCCGGGGCCTCGCCGTCACCCCGGCTCGCGGCGGCGGAACGGCCCGTCTCGTCCGCCGCGCCGGAGAGGACGGACGCGCGCGGGACGACCTTCACGCGCTCTCCGACCCGGTTCGCCTCCACGTCTTCGAGGTGCGGGTCGCGGATCGGGACCGTGAGGATCCCCTCGCCGACGAAGTCGCGCAGCACGTAGTACGCGAGGTCGTCGAGCCGGTCGCGGGCGAACCGCGAGTCGACGGGCGGCGCGACGAGCCCCCGGTCCGCGAGCGCCGACCTCGCCCGGTACGCGGCGGCGTCGAGCCACGCCCGGGTGTTGCGCGCGGTCAGCCGCCGCGAGAGGAAGCGGCGGGCGCGGGCGGCGACGAACGACTCCCGATCCTCGATCACGTCGCTGACGGTCGTCTCCCAGATCCGCGACTTACACTCCTCGATGAGCTCCTCGTCGCCGGGCAGAAGGTCCGGCTCTAGCACGGCGTACTTCGTCTCGAACGCGTCCGAGCCGAGCAGCCGCTCGCGGTAGAGGACCACCTCGACCGCGAGCCCGGCGAACTCGACGGTGTACTGCGCGAGCCGCTCGGCCGCCACGCGTTCGACGTAGTCGGCGTCGGCGTCGATCCCCGTCTCCAGCGGCGCGAACGTCTCGGTGTGGACGACAAGCTCGCGGTCGTCGCCCACGTCGGCCACCTCGATCCGGTCGTCCAAGGCGATCGGCGTGAGCGCGCCGAGCAGCCGGAACTCCCGCAGCGCGTGGTAGTCGATCCGTCGACGCGCGGCGGCGCTCGCGTCCACCAACCGGTCGATCGCCTCCGCGTACTTCGGCTCGAACCCGGCCTCGGCGCGCTCGACGACCCCGACCCGGGTGAGCGGGCGACGGTGCCGCACCGCGGAGAAGCGGTCCCGGACGCGGTCGAGCGCGCGCTCGTCCCCGACCGACAGCGGCGGTTCGCGGGCGTCGTAGCCGAACCGCCCGCCGTCGCGCTCGCGGACGGTCGCCACCACGCCGGGGGCGGCCTCGTACTGCGCCCGGACGTCCGGGGCGTACCACGCCTCGGGGTCGTCCGGCGGCACCGGCGCGGGGACCGCACCGCTCGACCCCTCGTCGGGCTCGTCGACGATCCGGAGGGTCGCTCCGTCGCTCACCGCCCCGTCCTCCGGCTCCGCCGGTCCGCAGTCGTCGTCTCTCCGCTTATCGCGTCTATCGCGCCCGGCGGGCGCGTCGCCGTCCCCGAGACGCCGCGCGCCGCGGTCCCGAGATCCCGTGTCATCGTTCGATCCGCGGGTGATCTACGGGTCCGTTTAATCGTTTCTTTTCTGTCACTGTCCATTCATTTCACGCCGCGAAAACGTGCGCTCGTCCGGTCGGATATCGAAGGTGTGGTACCCGCTCCGACCCGCTCCACGACGGTGACGATCGATCATCACTATCGTGACGTGTGAAAACGCATTTATTCGTCTCCCCGTAACCCGCGTTCCACGCCTCAATGAGCACGTCACTGTCGAGCGACGTTCAGCGCGCCTTTCTGCGCTATCAGCACGTCTTCGTCTTCCTCGCTCCCCTCGCGTTCGTCGGGGGCGTGTACGCCTTCGCGCCGACGCCCGCCGACGCCGGCGTCGGCTACTGGACCGAGTACTGGTGGCTGTTCGCGGTCTTCACCGCCGGCGCCACGATCGTCAACACCGTCGGGATCAGCGGGTCGGCGCTGTTCGTGCCGTTCCTCATCTTCGCCTTCCCGCTGGTCGCCTACCCGCTGGAGCCGACGACGCTGGTGAAGATCGGCCTCATCAGCGAGTCGTTCGGGCTGTCGAGTTCGTCGCTCGCGTTCATCCAGTACGGGCTCGTCGACCGCCGGCTCTCGCTCTCGCTCGTGTTGGGCAGCGTCCCGTTCGTCGTCGGCGGGGCGCTCCTCTCGTTCGTGATCCCCGAACCGGTGTTCCACGCGCTGTTGGGGGTCGCGCTTCTGGCGGCCTCGTACCTGCTGTTCAAGGCCAACTTGGCCCACGGCGACCCCACCGAGAGCGGGGGTGACGAGGAGGTCGCGACCGACGGCGGCTCGTCACCGGATCTCCCCGACGACGACAACAAGCTCGGGCCGGCAGGCGTCGACACCGACGAGTCCGGCACCGTCACCCGGGTCGACCGCGACGGCGACGACTACACCTACTCCCGCGGCGGCTACCTCGAACGGTTCCTCAACTACAGCGTCGGCGGGGTGTTCCAGGGGCTCGCCGGCTTCGGGATCGGCGAGCTCGGGATCATCTCGATGCTCCGGACGCAGGTCCCGGTCCGCGTGGCGATCGGCACCAACCACATCGTCGTCGCGACGACTGCCGTCTTGGCGTCCGTCGTCCACGTGTTCGGCGGCGGACTGGTCGGCGGCCACACGATGGACCTGGCGACGACGCCGTGGAACATGGTCGTCTGGACGGTCCCGGCGACGACGCTCGGCGGGCAGATCGCCCCGTACGTCTCGACCGCGCTGGACACCGGGACGATCAAGGCGGGCGTGGGCGGCCTGTTCGCGGTCATCGCAGCCGCGCTGTTCGCGATGGCCGCCGGCGGGATCTGAGGGCTGACGCCCCCCGCCGCCGAGCGGTCGTATCGCCGCCGGCGTCAGCTTCTTGATCGTCTCGACCGGAGCGTGTTCCGATGACGGACACCATGCGTGCCGCGGTCGTGCCGGAGCCCGGAGCCGAGTTCGAACTCGTGGAGCGCGACGTGCCGGAACCGGACCCCGGCGAGGTCCGGGTCGCCGTCGAGGCGTGCGGGATCTGCCGCAGCGACGAGTTCGTCGTCGAGGGCGGCTATCCCGGCGTGGACTACCCGCGCGTCCCCGGCCACGAGATCGCCGGGCGCGTCGACGCGGTCGGCGCCGATGTCGACGCGTGGGAGCCGGGCGAGCGCGTCGGCGCGGGGTGGCACGGCGGCCACTGTTTCACCTGCGAGCCGTGTCGCCGCGGGCAGTTCCTTCAGTGCGAGAATGCCGAGATCACCGGGCTCACGTTCGACGGCGGCTACGCCGAGTACGCCACCGTCCCCGCCGAGGCGCTGGCGGCGATCCCGGACGGCCTCGACGCTGTCGACGCCGCCCCGCTGCTTTGCGCCGGGATCACCACCTACAACGCCCTGCGTAACTCCGACGCCCGCGCCGGCGACCTCGTCGCCGTCGTCGGCGTCGGCGGGCTCGGTCACCTCGCGGTCCAGTACGCGCACGCCGCCGGCTACGAGACGGTCGCGATCTCGCGTACCCCCGAGAAGGAGGCGCTCGCGAGGGACCTCGGGGCCGACCACTTCGTGAACGCCGCGGAGTCGGACCCGGCCGCGCGGCTCTCGGAGCTGGGCGGCGCGAGCGTCGTCCTCACGACTGCCCCCGCGAGCGACGCCATCGAGTCGGTCGTGGGTGGGCTCGGGATCGACGGTTCGGTGATCGTCGCCGGGATCCCCGGCGAGCCGGTGTCGGTCGACGCCCAGCAGCTGGTCGGGACGCCG